>NZ_FXBA01000002.1 GCF_900177705.1 Fibrobacter sp. UWB15 | reverse complement strand
CAGTGTCAGGCCGTCAACGCGTGCGACGCGTTGCTAGTATCCTAGGGCTATGCCCGTCCATGAAGAACCGCCGGCTATGCCGGCGGGTCACTTTTTGTGGGAAACTTTTTCAGGGTACAAAAAAGGCATCCCTCACGGTGGAACACTCGAAGCTACTCACTTAAAAATGATAGCAGTGCCTCGGGGCTTTGTTTTTCGCGTCGATGCGCGCCTAAACTGAACACCAAGAGCGACGAGCTTTAAAAATACTGTTAGATCGGGCGTTAATCCGTGGGATGCCTTAATCGTAATATAGACAACTTGAGGGGCAAAAGCAAGCGAAAAAACAAAAAATATTTTTTTGTCCTTTTAAAATAAACGATAAGTAAAGAATTCTTATCGTTGCTTGGCGAAATTAGTTCGTAAAGGTCGTTTTTATACAAACGAGCCCTACTCCATTTTGGAATATTCAGCCTTCTGAGTCTTTGTTGTCATCTAAACCGGATGGTCTGATAAAATCTGCACAATATTTTGCGACTTGGTCGCGTAGGTTGTTTCCGCGGACCTTTCCGAGCAGAATTTCGATGTCTTCGATGGGGGCCGCCATGAACGCTTCGGCGCTCCTGTATTTGCTCAAAATCTTGACGCGGGTCTCGTGACCCACACCTGGCATCTTGAGCCATTCGACTTCCAAGTCTTTTTTGCGCTTGCTGCGTTGGTAGGTGATGGCGAATCGGTGCGCCTCGTCGCGGGCGTTCTGCAAAAGCTTTAGTGCCGGGCTGGTGCGGTGCAGGACGATGCTTTTGCGGTCGTCGGGGAATACGATTTCTTCGAGGCGCTTGGCGAGCCCGATGAGCGGTAAATCTTGGTCGTGGCCGAGTTCCTTTAGAATCTGCATGGTGGCGTCTACTTGGCCTTTACCGCCGTCACATACCCACAAGTCGGGCATGGGCACACCTTCGTTTTCGAGCCTGCGAATGCGGCGGGTCATCACTTCGCGCATGCTGGCGAAGTCGTCGACGCCTTCTACCGTTTTAATGATAAACTTGCGGTAGTTCGCCTTGTCGGGCCGCCCGTTCTTGAACGCCACGAGGCTTGCCACCGTATTCGTGCCCGAAAGGTGAGAAATATCCACGCACTCGATGCGGAACGGAGTCTTTTTAAGCCCGAGAACCTTTTGCAATTCAAAGACGCTCTGGTCGATTTCGCTGTACTTTTGCACTTCGGCGCGCATTTCAACGAGGATCATGTCGGCGTTCGCGCCTGCAAGCTTCAAGAATCCGAGTTTTTCGCCGCGCTGGGGCGTGCTGAAAGTGACCTTTCTCCCTGCCTGTTTGCTTAAGGCTGCTTCGAGTTCCTTGCGGTCTTCCGGGAGCACGATGTCGGTTGCGATTTCGGCAGGGATCAGGGGCGCCTCCATGTACCACGGGAGCACCATCTGTCGGAATATTTCGGTCTCGTCGTCTTCGAGCTTGCATTCGAGCCGGTAATGCCTGCGCCCCATGAGCACGCCCTTGCGGTATTCCAAAATCACGGCCGCGGCCATGTCGCCGTTGCGGCGGAGCGTTACCACGTCGAGCGACAAGTTCGGGTCGGTGGTGTCGGTTTTCTGGTGTGTGCCCGATGCTTGTAAGGCCTGGATCGCGTCGCGCTTTTTCATGGCGGTTTCAAAGTCGAGCCGTTCGCTTGCCTCTTCCATTTCGCGCTGCCACTTGTCGATTAAGTCGTCGCGTTTGCCTTCAAGCATCAGGCGCGTGCTTTCTACATCCTTGGCGTATTCCTCTTGCGTAATGAGCCCGGCACAAGGAGCGCTGCAGCGACCGATGTGGTAGTTGAGGCAGGGGCGCACGGGGTGTTTGGCCGGCAGTTCCATGGAGCATTCGCGAATCTTGAACAACCTTGCCGCAATGTCGATGAGCTTATCGATATAGCGCGAACTCATGTAGGGCCCAAAATACTGGCGGCCGTCCTTCTTGACGGAGCGCGACAGCGATAGCCGCGGGAACGGCTCCTTGACCGAGAACGCCAGGTACGGAAAGTGCTTGTCGTCTTTCAAAAGTACGTTGTACTTGGGCGTGTGCTTGCGAATCAGGTTCGCCTCAAGAATCAGCGCCTCTTGCTCGCTTTCGGTAATGATCCATTCAATGTCGCGAATGTAGGGGAGCATCAGCGTTGCCGCGCGGTGTCCGTTGTGCTCGGAGCCGTCGAAGTAGCTGCGCACGCGGTTCTTTAGAACTTTAGCCTTTCCGATGTAAATGATTTTCCCCTGGGCGTTCTTCATGATGTAAACGCCCGGTCGGTCCGGCAATTCCGTCAGTCGCCGCTGTATATGTTCATTTACAGAAATCATTTGGTTTTTATGAAAAAATTTAGTTATCTTAATAATGTTAAAGTTCTAAAACTCATTAGACGGAGCAGAAATGAATTTAGAAAAAATGAGTGTTTTATCTCAAAAAATCGAGGGTGTGTTGGGCACGGTCCGTACCCTCAAAGAAGAAAATGCTAAAATCAAGCGCGAACTGTCGCAGGCCCAGGCCGCAGCCCAGGACAAAACCTTGTTGCTTGAATCGGCCAAGCACGACCTTGCCGACTGCAAGGCCGCCCTTGACGCCCGCGCCAACCAGACAAACGCGCAGCAGGAAATGCTGAATCAGAAAGATGCCGAAATTGCAAAGTTTGTGGATCGCGTCACGGTGTTCGGCCAGCAGCTTGTGGAAAAAGACGGTTGCATTGAAAGTCTGAACGACAAGATTCGCGAACTGACAGAAAAGTCCGACTTGCTGACCGGCCAGGTGAACGAAAAGGCGGAACTCCTGGGCGCCCTCAATACCCAGGTGGCCGAAAAGGATGCGACTATCGCAAGCCTCATGGAACAGCTTTCCGAAAAGAATGCTCTTGTAGACAGCCTGAACGAACAGCTACAGGCCCAGAACGACGAAATTGCCGAAGCCCAGGAAAAGTTCAACCAGTTGGTAGCGACTATCGAAAAAGAACTTGGTACCGACATCGAGCTGAACGAGTCTCCTTCCATCGAACCGGTTGTAGAAGGTTCCGAAGACGCCACGGCAGAAACTGCCGAGAAACCGTCCGATTCCGACGAAAATCTCGTGTTTGAAGATGTCACTGCGGAAAATGAAGAAGCCGCAGAACCCCAGATGGACGAATCTGTTTCCCAGGAACAGGAAACCGAAGAAGATGTCCCGGCAATCGAAGTTCATGGGGCCGACGAAAACGACAATGATCTGTTCGCGAGCAAGCAGGAGGGCTCGCAGACAAATTTTTTCGGATAAGGATGCTGATGGACGATGATCCATTCGGCGTAGGGATAAAATAATGGCTAGTATCGAACCTTTGAAATCGGTGACTATTTCCGTTGCCCAGGAATCCATTCAGATTCGCACCGACTTGCCCGATGCGGAATTGAATGAAATCGTGGAAAACATTAACCAGCGGTTTGAACGCTCGGCGAAGTTCCAGATGGATAACCGTAAGCGCATGGCCTTGCTTGCCGTGGAGCTTACCTCCGAAATCATGGAGCTCCGCAAGCAGCTGGGGCGCGCGAAAATATATTACGACCAGATGGAGAAGGAAGTCCAGAATCTCACGCTCTTGCTAGACGAAGGGATGGACAGCGTCGGTCAGCTTTAAATCCGAAGCTTGCGAATAAAAGAAAACCCGAGCACTTGCCCGGGTTTTTCGTTTGTTAAAGGTTTAGGTTATTCAATATCGGCGCCTTCGACGCAGCGTACGTTGTAGGCTCGCGGACCTTCGCTTGTCTGGAATGCCTTTTCCACCTCGTCGCCGGAATAGGCCTTGATTCTCCAAGAGGTGTTGCTACCGTTTTGGATAATCCAGATGTAGCCTTGTCCGTCGTTTAGGCCGAATTCCGAGACCTTGCCCTCTTCGTCGAGCTTGAATCTTCCGCCAATGACCCACCAGCTATCGGGTTGGGCTGCGGCTGCGGCGGTGACTTCGTCTGCGGTCGGAAGTCGCCAACCCATGGGGCAGACTCTCTGTGCAACGCCGTACGTGTAGTACACGCTCTTGTTCTTGGCGCATACGTCGTTGCCTTCCTTGTCTTCGCAGAAGCTTCCGTTTTCGGTCCTGTACCTCAAGTTTTCGGCCATCCAGCGGGTGTTTGCGACTGTTTCCAGTTTGTAGGATTGGTTGTCGCGCATATCCGTCATGGTGTTGCCGCTGATGGTCGGCGGAACCTTTGCTTCTTCGGACATGCCGATGTCGATGCTGAGCGCAGACGACGAGGACTGGAGATCCGGGTTGGACGTCATTCCGGCGTACTTGGCCCTGCATTCGTCGCTCCAACAGAATACTTCGTCTTGGCGATAGTTTGGAGTAGGGGTTTCGCCGAGATTGGGGTCTTTTTGGATGATGACCGTTTTGGTCACTGTATCGTGCCTGACCTCGGGGGTTCCCGGATTAGGATTTTTTTCGTCGGGAGGAAGTGTTGTACTAGAGCTGCTACTGATCGGAGCCTGTGCAGCGGAAGAAAGATTGGCTGGGGTATCGTTTGCCGGAGTAATTGCTGGCTCATCTGCAAGCGTAGCCCCCGGTGACAGCAGGTCACTGTCAGAGGAACACCCCCAGAAGAAGCACACCACACCCACACATCCCAAAAATGTAGTGATCTTTTTCATGCCTCTAAATATAGTTTACATTTTTCGACTTAACTAGAAAAAAGAATTTTACTATGTTTGGTGTCACTATGACGAACGTTGAAATCTTTGATACCACTTTTGCCATGACCATCCTCGTGGTCCTTGCACTCGTTGTTCCTACCGCTCTTTTGGTGGCGAACTGGTTCCTGCATCCGGGCAAAATCAAGGGAACCTCGATCAAAGGTACGTCTTACGAATGCGGTATCGCGCATGTTTCCGGTACTTCGGGCGAACGATACCCCGTAAAGTATTACATGGTCGCCATGCTGTTCCTGGTCTTTGACCTCGAAGTGGCGTTCCTCTACCCCTGGACCGTTCAGTTCCTCAAGGGCGGCTGGGACTTGCTGTTCGTGTTGCTCGGATTCCTCGTGATTCTTGAAGCGGGCTATATCTACCTGGTCAAGAAGGGAATTCTCAACTGGACTCGAATCCAAGACTAAGATTCGGGAAAGAGTATTCTATCTCAACTCAACGGACGCAGCCCTAAGGGATGCGTCCGTTTTTTAAAAGTGAACTTTTTCTAATTTATTGAATATGAATAACGCAACGCCTGACTTTAATTCGCAACATTTTGAAGTTGCCGGTTTTATTCGCGAAGTGTTCGGTTATATGGAACGCTTCAAGGGCCAGCTGTTTGTGCTGAAAATCGAGGATGACTTGATGAGTCACCCGCTTTTCCCGGTGCTTATGCGTGACATTGCGCTTTTGCACAAGGCGGGTATCCGCATCATTATCGTGCCGGGTACGCGTAACAGCATCGATGCCCAGCTCAAGGCGTGGGAACTGGAATCCACGTTTCATGCCGGCGTGCGCCTTACAAGCGAAGAGGCACTGCCGCATATCGAGCAGGCTTCTCTCGGCGTTGCACAGCATATCATGAGCCACCTCACGGCAAGCGGCCTCAGGGGCATTCAGGGCAACTGGGTGCTGGCTCGCAGCATGGGTGTGATCGACGGTGTCGACTACATGCGCACTGGCCGTATCGAACGCATTCAACGCGATATTCTGGAACAGCTTCTGGAAGAAAAGTTCGTGCCGATTATTCCGCCGATTGGTTGGAACAAACTTGGGCACGCCTACAACATCAGTTCTACCGAACTGGCGACCGAACTCTGCAAGTACATGAAGGTGGGCAAGCTCTTCTTCATCGGTAACCAGAACGGTATCAAGCTCGAAGGCCTTGTGACCGGCCGGAACACCAAGTACCTGGAACCCACGGATTCGGGCGTTATTTCGGCTATGGACGTGGACCAGGCGAAGGAACTGTTGGAACTCAATTCCGACCAGCTCGACTTTGCACAGATGGATTACCTGATGAACGCCATTCGGGCCTGCGAAGCGGGTGCGAACCGTGTGCATTTGCTGAGCGGTGAATTCCAGGGTAGCGTGCTGCAAGAAGTGTTCAGCGCCCGCGGTGACGGTACCATGGTGTACGCAAACCAGTACTCGAGCATTCGGCCTGCAAACATCGAAGACATTCCCGATATCTTGCGCATTATGCAGGACTACATCGACAAGGGATTCTTGGTGCCGCGTACGCAGGAAAGCATTTCCGAAAAGCTCAACGATTATGTTGTCTACAGTATTGACAACAGCATTCACGGCTGTGGCGCCTTGCACGCCTTCGAAGATGGCATGGCCGAAGTCGCGGGCATTGCTGTGGGCGCGAACTACCGCAAGTCGGGCATTGGCGACGCCATTGTGCGCCACCTGATTTCGGTCGGCCGCATGAAGGGCTACAAGAAGCTGTTCTTGCTCACGACGCAGGCTCTCGACTGGTTCTACCATTTCGGATTCGAAGACGGTACGGTCAGCGATTTGCCCAAGAGCAAGCGCGACCATTACAACCAGAAACGTAAATCGCGTATTTTGATTATGCCGCTTGACAAGTAACCGCAGGTGAGAACCTGCGGGGATTGCCAGTTGTCTAGCAAATATGGCAGTCTATCACTGTTTTGCTGTAAAAAGGTTCTTTTCCTAGTTAATTTATGTAAATTCTACCATTGCATATGGAATGGAGAGTTCGTGTCATTTTTGCATAAAAAAAACACGCTGACGTTTGCGCTGCTGTGGTTTTTGACCGCCTTCGTGGCGGTGTTTTCTAGTTGCAATTACGGCTCGGAAAAAATCGTCGAACCCCCAGAAGAGCCACAGCAAGTAATTTGCCGCAACTGCTATATCCAAGGGTCACTAAATTACCTGCACTCCATGAAAATCGATGACGTGAAAATCGTCACGCTGGACAAAAAGTGCAACGCAACGGACACGCTAATTCCCCGGTTCGACAGCACGGGATTCAAGCTCGACACTTTCCACTTAACTCGCCCCTACCTCAAGGTAATCGCAAGGTTTGCAAGCGATTCGACGCTGAACAAAAAAATGGAATTTGTCCAGTACGCCGACTCCTCGATTTCACGCCACATCAAACTGAACATGCTCGCATCGGTTTCGTCCAAGGCACTAGAAAACGAGCTTTGCAACGAGCACCTCGATTACCAGGATGCCCGCGACAAGGCGTACCGCAAGACCGCACGGTTCTTCGGCTACGACAAGTCCGATTACGACGGTTCCGACGTCGATGCAATCGGCAGGGACCCTTACATTTTCAGCCGCTACTTTGTTTCAGATTCTGTATTCTACTCCGACTACAAAAATATGGCGGCGGCCATTGCAAACGGCGAATTCGGCGACACTCTCTACAGGACTCGCGCAGCCGACAACCTGGTAAAATACTTCAAGATGGACCGGTGGGAAGCCGTTCGCGGGATGTACGAAAAACAGTGGGTATGGCCCAACGCCATCGGGACGACCGAACAGAAGACCATCAACCTCAACGTGTTCCCCAACTTCTGGGAAAACGCCTACGGATTCCCCTACTGCACCGAGGAGTTGCTTGGCGACACCGTCGTGAACATGACCCGCGGCAGCGCTTTTTACGACACCACGTTCATTTGCGACCAGCGCCACGGAATCAGCGTAACAGACGAATACCACTGGCGACTAATCAACAAGACCGAGCGTGAACTGGGCCCATGCCTTTGCACCACAAGAGACTACAAGGAACGCGACAGCCTGTATTACTCCTGCAACAATTTCTACTGGGTTCAGGTGACCGACCCGACCACGATTGTAAACCTCGCCGTCAAAGCCTGCCAAGAATACTACAAGAACAAACTGACAACGTACCGCGACACGGTCTATATGTGCCTTCGCGAAGACTACAAGGACACCGTGTTCGAAAACGTTATCCTTGACAGGACCCGCTACATTTGGACGGCAGACACTAACACAATCAAAACGATATACCCGATAGCGATGTCGTGTGTCCAGGAGCTTTCTATGCCGTGCGGCGATATCGACCATAAAATGATTTGCGGAAAGTTCTATTACTGTGTCAACGAAAAATGGGAGCCGTAACATGATTTGGAGCCGAACCCTTTTCCGTTTTTTTCCGGCTGTTGCCGCCACCCTGTTTTTGACAAGCCTTACCGCCTGCGACAGCTATTACCATTCTTCCGATTTCAGGAACCTCGACAACGATTTCGGCAAGGCCGCAAACGATACGGCTAGCGCGACCGATACCGTTCCCAAGGTATTTGAACTCAGGGGCGAATTCAGGCTTAAATCGACGCTTGTCCCCGAAAAGCTGGAAATCGCTGTCATCGACGACTCGTTGAACATCATCGAAAAAACTAGCGCGAAAATTACAAGGAACCGTACCGAGTTTTCATTCTGGATAGACGAGCAGGAATATCCCCTGCATGCGGCACGTTTCAAGTTCACCTGCACATTCCCAGCCCCAAACGATTCCCTTGAAATGGAATTCGTCACTTACCTGCCGGTAAGCAAAAACGAATCGGTAAAGTTGGACCTCTTCGACGCGCTCATCGGAAGCCGCATCGAAAGCCTGGTCAAACAAGAAGGCTACTCATTCTTCGAAGCCCGCGAAGTCGCAGGGCGCGAAGCTAGCAGACTGCTGGAACCGCAAAGCAGCAACAAGTACGGCATAGAAAATTACCCTGCCAGCAAGGATTCCCTCGGACCGTTAATTTATCTGTACGGCAGGCATTTTCAGGAAGACTCGACCTTTTACGCCTCGTTCGACAAGTTGAAAAAGACCTTAGGCAGCGACAAGTCATGGAGCCAGGAACTGCCCAGCACAAAAATCGCCGATGCGCTGGTAAAACACTTTTCCATAGATGACCCGGACTATTTCGTATCGGTTTACCCAACGCTCAAAAAAGACCCCGACTTTGACAGGAACATGCACCAGGCCGCATTCAGAATTGTCGAGGCCGTCTATGGGATGCCCCTGTGCAATTTTACGGGAACAACGACAAAAGCCTCCGCCAGCGAAAGCGAATTCGATGGTATGAACTTTGTCTGCGACTTCGACAAGTCCGCAGATTCAACCGAGCATGTCTGGCGCGCCATGAGCGAACTTGAAACGGTTCTTGGTCCCTGTACCAAGGCAACGTCCGACACCGTCGCAGCAGATTCTGCGATATACGCCTGTACTGGCAACCACGCATGGAAAGTCATATCGGCAAACTATACCGAAATCAAGAACACAACGTTCGACGGCATCGTGACAGAACTCTTCGGCAAATGCTTTATCGGCACCGAAAACAAAAAAGTCCACAACGACACGCTCTTTGCCGAATGCCGTAACGAAAAATGGACCGCGATAGACGAGATCGTGTTTTACGAGGGCAGGTGCAGCCTCGACAAGGCCAACCAGAAAATTTCGACACCTTCCGGTCACTATTACCAATGCAAGGACTCCACCTGGAAACCTATAACGGCACCGGACTTTTACGGGGATTCCTGCAATGCTAACGGGAAAGTCGTCATTCGCGACAGCACTTACTTTATCTGCAACAACGGCTGGAACGCCCTGAACAGGAGCTATACCAGTTCCCCTGCGGACAGCTTGGGATCCTGCACCGATTCTTCCCGTATCGAAACTTACGAGGGCAATTTTTTCATGTGCGATTCGGGCTACTGGAGAAAAATACCTCCCGAAATCCTACTGCCACGGAACAAGAACGGCCGCCTTTGCACGAACGATAATTTCGGAGAGCTCGTGCTCTACAACGATACGAACTACGTGTGTTCATTCCCCCTTGTAGGCAGCGGTACCAGATGGCTCATCAGTTCCGAAAAGACCGTTCCCGAAGAAATCAAGAAACAGAACCAGCTGCATGGCGATGTATGCAAAAAAGGCAACAAGGGGACATCGTTTGTCTGGAGCGACTCGACAAAACGCTACATGGGCTGCAATGCCGAATCAAGTTCCTGGCTATACATCTGTTTCTACGAGGACTACTATTTCCACCCGATTTTCAACAATGGGACACTCGAAAACGGAGCCTTCATCAACGACACCGTTTACCAGGCAGAAATCCAGGGAGTACGCTACAAGTTCTCGTACCAGGGAAAGCGACAATTCCGCAACGAAGACTTTTACCAGCTGACCGATGCCGAAACAGACGGCACCCTCTACAAGGCCGAAGCATTCAGGAACCGTCTGTTCCTAAGCACGGTCGGCGGCACCGAAACAAAGGCATTGGGCGAAATCGACAACCGTACCGCAAGTGTGCAAGCCTACTTGGACAACCGCTCAAAATCGTATATGTACCCGATGAGGGACATTACCTTCGAATACTGGAGCGAAACCGCCTACACCGATTTCAACACGGCTGCGCATTTCTGCCCCGAAGGTTTCCACCTGCCCGATACGACCGGGTGGCCACCCATCCCTGCAAGGAACCAGGAATCGTACGAGAACACGTACCCCTTCAAGGTCTATATCAACGGATTCCAGAAGAGTGTCACAATGCTATGGACCTCTGTCGAAAAGGATGACTCGACCCAGTATTGCCTCGAAAACATTTCCCTTTCGTACAATACCGAAGAGACAAACATCGTGGAATGCCCCAAGGACATGTACCCCATGATTCAACCCCTGTGCATCAAGGACGAATAGGAGGCTTTCCATGAAAAGGTATTTCAGCAGTCCCCTCGCCACGGTATTCTTCCTTGCCGTTCTTGCACTCGCGCTTACATCATGCGGCGATTCCCCTGAACGCGGAAAACACGGTTTTATCCAGGGATCCGAAAACTCCGATAGCTATCCTTTCGCACTCAGCGGTTCAATAACCCTGCTCGACTCGCTAGTCCCCGTGAGCCTCGAAATCGTATCGGTCAACGAGAACCTTGATTCGCTCCAGTCCGTCAGGGCTGTCGTTTACAAGACCACGAACGGCTTTGTCTATGTATCCGATTCGGCGGACTACCCATCGCCACTCCTCCGCCTGAGCTACACCTGCATGCGTCGAGATTCGAGCGTCAAGATGGAGTTCTCGCAGTACGTCGATTATAACAAAACGGAGCACCCGCAACTGAATATACTAGGAGCGCTCGAAAGTGAACGCGTCGAATACCTGGTGCGCAACGACGGCTTTTACCTGGAACTAGCCAAGCAGAAAGCCGACCGAGAAATCCGCGAGCTGCTCGATTTCAGGAACAAGGTAAAATACCCTCTAGAATACGACAGTACGCCTTCCCCCTTGCATCTCTTGCTTTACCTGTACTGCGACATTTCGGCCACGGACAGCGCCTTCTACGCAAACTTCACCAGAATGCGCTCCGCCCTGGGCGAAAATATCGAATACGAAGAAATCCTTCCGTCCACAAAATCAATCGACTCGGCATTCACCTTGTTCGGAAACTACCGTGATATCAAGAAAAACCGCATCTCCATCGACGAGTTCCTCGCGGCAATGCAGTTCTGGGCCCAAAGCTACAAACTCCCTGCCTGCGACAGCAATTCCATTGGCGACACCGTTTCCAACAAAAATTCCGAAAGTGCCTACAGCAGCGAACAGTTCATCTGCTTCTACAATGCAGACAGCATCCCCATGTGGCGAATGGTAAGCCACCTCGAAAGGGGAATGGGCATTTGCGACACCGCCATTACAGGCGTATTCGACAGCCTTGTTTACCGCTGCGACCCCCGTAACAGCGAGTGGGTCCGCCTAAACGATATCGAAGCCGTAACATACCTTTACGGCACCTGTGACTCGAACAATCTTGGCATGAAAATTTACGACACCACCGTCGTGAGTTGCGTACAAGAAGATTCCCGCTACAAGTGGATTAACGGAACCCCGAAAGAAGAAAAGGAAATCTATTCCATTGCAGACGAACTCGTAAAAGACAAGGAAGGCGAATGCAACGATGAACGCGACCGTGAAATGGTCAAGGTTGGCGACGCGTTCTACCAATGCGATTCGCTGCACTGGGTAACGATAGACGAACGGACCTACACCTTTGGCGACTGCACGCAGGAACGCAACGGCAAATACATCCACGACAAAAAATTCGGGACCTTCGTCTGTATCCAGCAAGGAACCATGGATAAAAATTACGTCGTCACCTGGACGCACAAGTGGGTCGAATCGGTGCTTCCCTATTACTACGGCGACAAGTGCGACAAGGCGAAAAACCAGAACGAAATCAAGTTCTACGAAGACAATTACTTTGTCTGCGACAACTCGAAATGGCGCGTCATGGCAGACAGCGAAATTACCGCACCCGTACTCGAAAAGGACTTCTGCGATTCCTCCAAGCTGCACACCTTCAAAACATTCGGCGAATCGCTTTTCGTTTGCGAAGACATGCAGTGGAGATCCCCGAACAAGAGCGAGCTCACGGTCAAGGAGGTTATCGAACGCAACAAGTTCGACAAGCACTACTGCGATTCAGGCGTAGCAGGGACAACGTTATTTTGGGATTCCACAAGTTCAAACCTCTACGGCTGCGGCCCCAACCACCTCTACCGAAAAGCCGACGGCACCTACGGCTGGAAACTTGTCGCAAGCATTATCGGACACAACGGAAACGGCGGCGTCGTTTACAACGGTGACGGGCCGGTATTTTCGGGCGGCAAGTTCACGGATGCATCGACCTACGAACTCGATCACAAGAAAATGCATCTGGCCTTCAAGCTCGGGACATCTTACGAAATGCAGAACGAACTGGTTGACGGGATATTGACCGTAGGCGGGATATCGTATGTCTGGCGCTACAGCAACAGGCGGTTCTTTGTCCGCGACTCCATGGGGAACAAGACGGTCCGCCTCGACACGCTCGAAGGCAAAAGCGAAAGCCTCGAAGGGTTCTACAAGAATTGGGTAGCACACATCGGTGACGAACAGGTTGGAGATTCGCTGAAAACGGCGGTAATAGCGAACTTCAATACAAGCGCCCACAAGACGCTGCAGCAGGCCATGGGCCTCTGCCCCGAAGGATTCCGCCTGCCCGATTCGACGGAATGGCGAACAATAGTCCCCAAGGTGCGCGAAATGGAAAGCTTTGTCGCATCGAGCGGGTACGGAGCAAGCAGAAGGTACAACCTGTTCTGGACATCGAGCGAAAAGGACAGCGAGACACAGTACTGCTACGAATACGTGCTAAAGCAGAACAGCGTCATCTCGTATTACTGGGACATTCTTGCAGGCGACCTCATCGAATGTCCCAAGGACTTGTACCCGATGGTACAGGCGCTCTGCATAAGCGAGGAGGAATAAGATGCATAAATGGATTGTCGCTCTTTGCTCTGCATTTATTTTTGGCTGCAGCGTTGACTACGAAGTAGAAGAAGGGTACCACAGCTGGAGCTTTGCCGGCCTGCAGAACGATTCCGTCGCGGTTGTCAAGGTTACCTACAACGAACGTGGACACATTCACGATAACCATATCATGTCCTGGCAAGACGGCGAAAGCTTCCACAAGACAGTCTCCGAATACTATTACCCCGTCAAAATGACATCGTACTGGATAGGAAGCGGGGCCTCGTCAGCAGAGAATTACACGGGCGATTCTCTGCCTAAAATTCCAAGCTGCGCCATGAACAGTCTTGCCATAGGTTCGGTAAACAAGAAAACCTACTGTATCGAGCTGGTGGAGCTCGATGACTACGGAGCCTGCGCCCTGGTGCTGAGCGACGAAAAATCGACGCTCGATTCGCTCGAATTTTCAGGGTGTCGCGGTTTCGAAGACAAGGGGAAGGTCGCCTTTGCGGCAAACTACCTGCGGGTTGACAAGTCGCTTTACCTTATAGCCGACGACAAGTTCCCCTCGCAAAGCCCCGCATTCAGAATCGTCGAAGAAAACAGGAACATCAAGTTTATCGACAGGAACGGCGACTACGTTATATACGGCGGGACACCGTAAAACGATAAAATGTTAAATTGTTCCGCATGAATACGCTTGAAGCTATTAAGACTCGCCGCAGCACGCGCAAATTCAAGGCGCAGCCTGTAGAAATGGAAAAATTGCAGACCGTCGTCGAGGCGGGGCGCTTTGGCCCCACCGGCGGCAATGCGCAAACGAATCACTTCTTCGTGATTTCGGATGCTTCGGTGATTGCAAAACTCAAGGAATTGGTGCAGGCTGCATTTGCGAAGATGGAACTCCGCGAAGACTTGTACAAGAGCCTTCAGAATTCTATCCGTCTGTCGCAAAAGGGCAATTATTCTTTCTGCTATACGGCTCCCGTTCTGATTGTGGTCGCAAATAAAAAAGATTACGGCAATAACATGGCCGATGTCGCCTGCGCTGTCGAAAACATGATGCTTGCCGCGAACGAACTGGACCTTGGCAGTTGCTACATCAATCAGCTCAAGTGGCTGAACGAAGACCCGACCCTGTTCGAATATATGCGTTCGCTGGGCCTTAAAGAAGATGAACGCGTGTACGCCTCTGTTGCCATTGGCTACGCCGACACCGAAAGCGGACTCCCGAACCGCAGTGAATCTCCGCGCGTTGGGAACGAAGTCGTTTTCGTGTAGCATTGTCAATTAGTTGAGGGAACGGAGGAATTATGAGTTCCTTGCGTAAAATAGTAGCGTTATTATTTGTGTTGCTGTGGCTTGCAGCTTGTTCCGATGACGATAGCAGCGGAGAAGTGGTTCTCCGTATCGATGAGAACGGAGAGGAATTTTCGCCCACAAAATTGGAAGGCTCCGTAGAATACTTGCCGTCGATGAAACCTGAAACGGTAAGAGTCGTTCGTCTTGATAACAAATTGTATCCTGTGGATTCGTTTGAGCTGTCGATTGAATCCAATTATATGGACAAGTATTCCTTTCGGGATGGGCTGCGTGATTACGAAACGCCTTACATTAAGGTGGTGACGGTATTCCCGTCCGAAAAGAAAAATGAAAAAATGGAGTTTGTACAGTATGTGCGCTTGGGTAAGGATAATACGAAATTAAAGCAGAATTTCTTTGCCGCTCTTGCTGCGGAACGTATCGAAAAACTTGTCCGGGATAAAAAATACAGCTTTGCCGAAGCCGAAGATTCTGCTATGGCGGCGTTGGGTGTCGTTTTCGATATGGATTTAAACGGTGTCAATGAGCGAAAGTATGATGGCTTGGGAACCTACGGCTATTATGGAGATCTGCTGAAAGACATGAAGCCTTATGTTTATTGCCGTCACGAAATATCGGACAGTGTTTTCTACGGTGATTTTAAAAAGTTCCGCGAAACCTTTGCCGAAAAGGGAACCATTGATTCTACTTGGATAATCAAGGCGGCAGATACCTGGCTTTCTACATTTGAAATTCTTGTGGATTCCGCAGATTATCTTTTTAAAAGCGCCTCCAGAGATACGGTTGACAATTTGGTATGGCTAGATCAGAAATTCTTTAGTCGTGCTTATGGGGTGGACTTTGCAATGACCGCCGGGGCACAAAATGTAGTTACGATTAAGGAAAAGAAAAGTGCTTTTTACGGGCGTAGCTTTATCAATGATCATCATAGAAAAAGTAGCCTCGTTACAAATCGATGGCGTCTCCAATCTGCCTTGGAAGATTCTTTAGGGCCATGCTTGTATGATCAATTTTATTATTACGCTATGACGGAGAAATACATACAACATAGTGACACGCTCTATGTGTGTAGGGGCGATTATCGCAATTGGGAGGTCATTACCGAACGGGATTCCCTAATCAATCATCAGTATGGCGAATGTTCGATGAACCGTAACATGGGAATGCTCCTTTATGTACATGATTCCCTGTTTGCGTGTTTATGCGAAGGTAATCGCTGTATCTGGAGCGATAAGTATGTAGATAGTGTGTTCACGAAAGAAGATGCCTGGTATGAATCGGTTTTCGATGCTAAGGCGACAAGCCTTTACGGAAAGTGCACGTACGAAAATTCGGGTAAAATGCAGAAATTGGATAGCTTGTATGTCGAATGCTCTAGCAATAAATGGAATCCGATAGATTCGTTGCAGTATTATTTGGGACATTGTTCTAGTGACAATTATAAGGGCAAGCACAATGGAGCGTATTATTCCTGCCAAGGTAAATATCCTGATATTAACGATACTACTTGGCACGAAATTTACCCGCCCGAATATTATAATGAAGAATGCGAATTGAATCGTATTGTGAAATACGACAGCTCGTATTACATTTGTGAACGGCTTGAATGTGAAGGCGATGGCTGCTTTGCCTTTAGAACCTGGCGCAAGCTCAAAGATGCCGAATTGATTCCGCCGGTTGTTTGCAACGACTCTTTGTTTGGCGAAATAAAAAGAAGTGGAAACGATTATTTCCGCTGCGACACAGACTTTGTCTGGAGAATGTTGAAAGTGCAAGAATTCTATAGAAAATAAAAGCGATAGTTACGATGATTTTTATGCAGACTGGAAAAAGCAAATAGCCAAGGATTGCAAATGTAACATGGATCCCAATTTAGTGGTCCATGATGACAGTGTTTCTGTAATAGCGTATGACGAGAATACCTTTGTAACTTACGAAGAGGCAAAGGCATTTTGTCCAAAAGGCTTCCATATTCCAGATACGACAGAATTCATGAAAAAATTCGGCTTTGCAACAACGTTAAGGGAATTCCGCAACGATTCGCCCATCATTTGGATTTATGGGACAGAATTTGCGTACGGCTGTAGTGGCTTTAATACCATCCATGCCGATTTGTTCTGGAGCGGTACCGAAAAAGATTCTGATACGCAGTACTGCTATGAAACTTCGATGCGGGCCGTGACAATGGATATAAAGGTTCAGCGCATTATAGAATGCCCCAAGGATTTGTACCCCATGGTACAGGTAATGTGTGTCATGGACGAATGATTTTGATTCCTTGTAAATTCTAAATAACGTAATTGTGTAAAATTACGTTTAATGTCCAAGGAAAATCAGGGTTCGGTGAGAATCCGGATTTTTTTGATATATATTCATTTTGTCACGTTGAGTGATGAAGAGAATACATGTTTCGTTCAGTTTACGCAGTGTTAGGGTACTTAATGCTGTTAGCCGCAGTGTCGGCTAACGCCTACACGATCAATTATAATCTGAACGGCGGCGTGAACCATCCTGAAAATCCCGAAAGCTACGACGAGGCGGCGGGCCGTTTCGATTTAAAAGAACCGTCGCGCGAAGGGTATTCCTTTTTAGGCTGGTATATTGAATTTGCTGAAGGGGTGGACGTTCCGCCCAACATGTATTATGGCGAGTATCAAGATTACTCCATGTTCGTGCTTGCAAACTACCTGGGCAGTTTCAGCGTGTATGCACGCTGGGGCCTTGTACCGCAAACGCCCAAGCAAGATGAACGCGGCTGCTATTTGATTTATACCGCCGAAGAACTTTACGGTATCGCCACGGTTTCGATTGCCGATTCTACCGCCTTCTCCAAAAAGGACGATTATAAATTCGAAGGCTGCATCTCGCTCCAGAACGATATCGTGGTGAACGAAAATCTTCTGGATTCTACCGGCAACTTGTCCAGGGAAGATTACGTGTGGTGGGTTCCTTTGAAGTTCAAGGGAACTTTTGAAGGTAACGGTTTCAAGATTTCTGGCCTGCGCGGAAACGACGGCTTGTTCGTGACCCTCGGCGACGAAAACGATGTGTGGGGCAAGAATGTCACGGTCGTAAGGAACCTGGGCGTTACGGATTCTTATTTCTCGGGCAGCGATGCTAGCGGAATTGTAGGCAAAGTCGTTGGCCTTGTCCAGATGACGAATGTCTATGCCGATGTCTCTATTCAAGGCTTGCGTTCTACGGTCGCAAGCAGCACTCCCGCAGCCGACAGCGTCCGGTTTGAAATTCACTACGTCTTGAACGGAGGCGAAAACAGCGAACTGAATCCGGCGGGGTATGCCAAGGGTGATTCTGCCATCGTTCTTGCCGACCCGCAAAAAGAAAACGACGAATTCGAAGGCTGGTTCCTGGACGAAGACTTTACGCAAAGAGTCGATACCATCAAGACGGAACATTACGGCGATTGGACTCTCTACGCCAAATGGAAGAGCTACTTTGTCGTCGATATCGAAATGAACGGCGGCCAGTTCTACAATGGTACCGAATTCTACAAGCCGCATGTAGTCAAGTGGTCGGCGGATTCTGCGGCCTATGTGCTCGGTAAGGCTTACTGGTCCGGCTTTGAATTTGCGGGCTGGTATGCGGACTCGCTATTGGAACAGGAAATCACGGAAATTCCTGCTGGCAATACCGAAGACCTTACTGTTTATGCCAAGTGGAATACGACGGAATATACGATTACGTACCACATGAACGGTGGCGAAAACAGCCTGGAAAACTTGACTGCGTTCAATGCCGCCGATGTCGGTTTTGAATTCAAGGCTCCCGCTCGCGAAGGTGCGAAATTCTACCGCTGGACGCCGGAAAAGCTCAGCTACTATTCGGCAGTCCAGTTGACGGAAAAGAAAAGCATCGATCTGTTTGCGGAATGGACTCCGGCCCCGCAAATGCCCGAACAGGATACAGCGGGCTGTTACCACTTGAAGAACAAGGAAGAACTCTACTGGTTCGCGGGCCTTGTCAATGGCACCTTGGACAGCACCGAGCGCAACCCCAAGGCATGCGCTACGCTTGATTCCGACATTGTCATCAACGAAAACATGTGGCAGGATTCCGCTTTGAATCTCGACGATTCGCTGACCTATTTCGTGTGGGACGCCATCTGGGATTACGAAGGAACTTTCCTGGGTAACGGGCATTCCATTACGGGCTTGCTTGCAAATAGCAGCTGCGGTGACGAACGCCTGTTCGCGGGTCTGTTCTGCAATGCGAGCAGCTACAAGAATGTCGTGAATGTCAAAGTGAATGGCTCGTATGTCCAAGAATTTGGCTACATCGACAACTTTGTCATTACCGGCGGCACCATGCCTGCTCAGCCCGGAACGCTTCATGGCGAATGGCGCGCCGTAGTGGGCGGCAAGAGCGTAAGCCTGTTCGGGCTTGCTCCGGGCAAGATGCTTTTCGTGTACGACCTGCAGGGCCGCCTGCTTCGCCGCGAAAGGACGGAACCGACGATGCTTATGGATTTCATGGATGCGGGCAAGTTCCTGATCCGCTACGGAAACGAAACTCGCGCTGTCACGATCCGTTGATTTTGCTATCTTTGGCCCCATGATGGATTTCAAGAAAATGGAAGACGGCTTCCGGATGATTCTGGAAGGCATGGGTGAAAACCCGAACCGCGAAGGTCTTATCGATACGCCCAAGCGCGTCGCCAAGATGTACGCCGAACTCATGACGGGCCTTTCGGGCGAGATGCGTGCCGAAGACATTCTCAAGACGCGCTTCCACGAAAAGTACGATGAAATGATTATCGTGCCGGACATTGAGTTTGCAAGCATGTGCGAACACCATTTTCTTCCGTTCACGGGCAAGGCTCACGTGGCCTACATTCCGGGCGATTGCGTGGTCGGCCTTTCCAAGATTCCGCGCGTGGTGGAATTCTACGCACGTTTCCCGCAGATTCAGGAACGCATGACGCGTCAGATTGCAGAGCTTATCCAGAAGGAACTGAATCCGAAGGGTGTTGCTGTGGTTTTGGAAGCGTCCCACATGTGCATGACCATGCGCGGGGTGAAAAAGCCGGGGGCCACCATGGTGACGACTCAGCTTTTGGGTCGATTCAAGACCGACGAAAAGACCCGCGCCGAATTCATGTCCAGGATTTACGCTCCTAGGTAAACGTTCTCTCAAAAAACGTGTTAATATTTTTCTGGTTTTAGTCCCCCGCTCTGGTCGGGGGCTTTCCTTTTTTAGAATAAATAATCAAAATAATGGTATTCTGCGTGTGTAAGAACAATCGTGTCCATTATGGATAAATTATGTACAAATTAAAACAAGAAAATTGCACTTTTTGAGCTGATTTCGCCATTTTTTGCCCCCTTTGGGTTATGGACTGATTGTCCATGGAAACTCGTTTCGGACTGTTTTTTTCGCTTGTTTTTCAAGGTATCTTTAGAATGGTGTTAAGGGAAAGGTATAAAAGGAGTCACAATGAAATCGAAATATTTCAAGAATTTGGCAAAGGGCCTGGTGGTTGCAGGCGCTGCCTTTGCTTTGGTCAACTGCGGCGATGCTGCGGATCAAGTCAATAACGCCGTTGCTGAAGCCCAGCAACAGTACCAGGATCAGCAACAGGGCGGTGGCTTGGCCACTGATCCGGCTACAAATCCCTCACAGACGGTGACTGACCCTGCACAACAGGGGACCGTTACTCCTGTGGATCCGGCAGACCCGAATGCGACTCCGACAGATCCGAATCAGGGCGTGACTGACCCCACTCAGCCTGCAGATCCTTCGCAGACAGTTCAGCCCGCAGACACGACTGCCCAGGTGATTCCCCCCGAAGAACTTTGTTTGTCGTCAAGCTTGCCCGATGCTTGCGGCCCCGGCACAAATCCGCTTCCGACCAGCAGCGCGGCCATCGACCCTGTTCCTACATCTAGTGCCGCTGGTTCCGATCCCGTTCCGACTTCTAGCTCAGCCGTGGATTCCCCCAAGTCCAGCTCCAGCGAAGCCGTAAAGCCGGCCAGCTCTTCTAGCGAAAAGGTCGTCTCTTCTTCTAGCGAAGTGAAGGCCGATGACGGCATCTTCCTCGTTGATGGCAAGGAAGAAGAAAAGAACTACCTGGAAGTCGAATATATCAAGAATACGGCCGACAACGGCGGTGGTGTCCTTTGCTACCCGAAGCAGCTTTCCAATACCAAGAAGCATGGTGTTATCTTGTGGGGCCCGGGTGGCGGCTCTAGCCCCAACGATTACGAAGGTATCATTCGTCGTCTCGCCTCTCACGGTTTCGTGGTGGTGGCTACCAGCGAATCTCCGGATGGTACGAACCGCGGTATCCCCGCACTCGACTGGCTCGCCAAGAAGAATACCACCCAGGGCGATGTGCTGTACGGCAAGCTCGATATGACGAAGGTGGGCGCAAGCGGCCACTCCATGGGCGGTCTCCAGTCCGAAAAGATGCTTATCAACGACAAGCGCGTGATTACGGCTGTCCTCAACAACAGCGGTGCATTCAACCATGCTGAACTAGCGAATGTCCCTGCCGGAAAGACTGCTGCAATCGTCTACGGTGAAGGCGGTATGGAACGCCCGAACGCCGAAGGCGACTACAACAACAATAACGTCAAGATTCCGGCTTGCCTCCTCAAGATGACTGGTGGTCAGGGCAATGAATGCCAGAACGGCGAATGCGGCTGGGGCCATGGTTCCGGTCCGTGGGGCGGCATGGCAGCGACCGTTGCCTGGATGCGTTGGCACCTCGGTGGCGAAACATTCCGTAAAGATGATTTTGTAGGTTCTTCTGGCAAGTACATTAATGGCGCTATCCTTGGCCAGCCGGGCAAGTGGAAAGGCCAGTGCAAGAACTTCTAAGAAACTCCACACTCACTCCTTACATCCCGTCCGAATGGGCGGGGTGTTTTTTATTGACTTTGTCAATTCAAAACACTGCGCCTCGGTTATGGGCAAACAAGCTTGCCCGCGACTCTCGGCTTGGTTTTTTTTACAATACTTTTGTAAGAAAATGTTATAACAACGTTGCAAAAATGTTATATTTGGCCCGTCTAATTCAAAGGCGGTATGCGCCTTTTGGTAATGAGGTGAAAATGAAAAATAGATTGACATTCCTGGGTATAGCGCTTTGCGTCATGCTTCTTTCTTCGGTGTCGTGGGCCGGAAAGTTCATCAACAATCTTGAATTGAGAATCGGCGGAAGTAGCGTGTATAAAAAATTTCCGAGTGCCTATACTGTCGTGAAAAAAGGGAATGAACCTGCAGACTTGCAGGAAAATGCAGGTATTGACGCTTATGTATATATGGGGTACACTAAAACTGATTCAGTGAAAAAGCTAAGTAACGATACATTCAGCCTCCCCATTACGAATATTATCGTTCGTGATGTGGGTTCGTCTACCACTCCGGCCTCCAGTTTCGATACACTGGGTGCCAGGTATACCAAGATGGTTATTGCGAACGAAAATAGCATTGTTCAAAATGTCGATATCAGCAATAACAAACATAAGGACCACCATCTCCATATCTATTATACGAGAGATCGCATTGACGGAAAGGCGCTGACCGCCATAATTGTTTCTGCAAGCAAGTCGGTATGGGGGTATGAACTGGTAAGCAGTATCAATCTGAACGCGTGGTCGACCAACTCGTCTCCACCGAAGGTTTATCTGCATGTGAATAGGTCTGTCGTGCCGACAGTTTCTTTTACCACGGCTCCCGTGCTGTACAATGCGACAAATCCGGCTAGCGAAAAGTATCTGACTTATACAGGGTGGGCTCAGAACCTTTTGAAGGTTGGTACCTACAATTCAGAAGAGGTCTTGCGCGGAAGACATTGTTTGGTTGGCAACAGCGCCAATTGCGTTGGTGCGCCTTCAGCTAGGGATGCGGGAACGTATCGTGTCTATTACGATTTGGAAAGCTCGACCCGTCTAAAGGCGGATTTTCACTCTGATACGTTCAAAGTTGAAATTCACAAGATGCCGGCAAATAGCTTGAACTATAATTATACGCTCACCGTAAAGAACCAGCTGGGCTCGACATCGGGGTTCTATGGTGGCGATGCTATCGGCGCGACTATGGATGATAACTGTGCCATTGGTTTGAACAATTCCACTTTTTATTTGAATAATGGAAAATCATTTGGTGAAGGGACTGTAATAAGGCTTGAAGCGGGGTCTTACGTGATTGACCGTGTCTCCATTTCGGAAACTTCCAATTGCATGGCAAGAACCATATCTATGAATCGCCCCATAATTGTGAGCAAGTCTAAAATTGTCTTTGATTCGGACGGGGGCTCCGCTGTGGATACAATTGAGGGGAAAGTCGGTGATCCGGTTACCGCTCCGGTAAATCCGACTAAGGAAGGTTATGCCTTTGCCGGATGGAATCCGTCGGTTCCCACGAAGATTTCCCGTGGGACGACAACCTTGAAAGCCGTTTGGAATAAATTATATACAATCACGTTCGATACGGATGGCGGCTCGAACATTGCTAGTATTTCCGGTATAGAGGGTTCGGTGGTTGCTACACCGAAAAATCCGACAAGAAATGAATACACGTTCCTTGGTTGGGATGTTGAAATTCCGGCGACAATGCCCGCAAATGACATGACTATCAAGGCCTTGTGGCAATATAACCGCGTCAAGGTGATTCTGCCCGAACAAATGGAAGTCATTTCTGGCGATATTGCCGAAGACGGAACTTACGCCAAGGCTTCGACAATCGACATTCGTGCGAAGGCCGGCTATGCCGTGCGTGGCGCCTTGACCTATAACGGCGAAGTGATTGAACCAAAAGAAGGCGTGTATACTCTGAAAGTCGCCGAAAACGAGGCCGCGGTTGAGGCGGAATTCGTTGAAGATTATGGCGCAATCCAGATAACGCTGGACCATTCCCTCGCAATCATTGACGGCAATTCAAAGGTTGCAACGAATGTACCTCAAGCAATCGAAGTGAATTCAGTTGAAATGACGCGTAATTTCAAACGTCATTCATCTACGACGATAACGCTTCCGTTTACAGTGGATGCTGCCTATGTGGCAGGCGGTATATTCTGTAAATTTGCGGGTGTTAGTAATTCGGGTAGCGGAGCAGTGGTTAAGCTGATGTTTGTAAGTACAGTATTGCAAGCTAATGTGCCCTATGTGTATGTACCACTCAGGGAAAAACTCTCTATCGATTTGCCTGCGGGTGAAACCGTTTCTATTAAGACGGATGAGTCATATGTGGAATTTGGAAATTGGCAGTTTAGAAGTGCGTACTCTTTGAGAAAGTGGGTTGAGGGTGATGGTGAACAAGGGCGTGTGTATGGATTTATTCCTTCGAACCAAGAAAGTGATGGCGTGTCGGGAAAGTTCCAGAAGTTAAAGAGCGGGTCGACCTTGAGCCCGATGCGTGCATATTTGATATATAATGAAGCTGTAATGGCGGGCCGTCCTGTCATGAAGGGTGAAGCTGCCGCTTCGGCACTACGTTCAAATATTTCTGATTTGCCAGATGAAATTGGCGTTGAAATCGTGAATGAATCGGATCAGCCTATGGCGATAGGCAAATTCAACACTGTAACTGGTGAAATGAAAATGGATCGCTGGTTTGACTTGAATGGCAAACTGTTGAAGGGTAAGCCTTTTACCAAGGGTATTTACTTCCATAACGGAAACAAGGTCTTAGTTAAGTAAAGTGGTCTAATTATGAATCAAAAAAAGAAAGTGTATGAAAATCCCAAAATGCAAGTTATTTGCGTTTTACATTCTGTGAATCTTCTATGTGGAGGTGACGGAGATGGTACCGATTGCTCTGATATAGACGATAACGAAACAGATACGCCAGTAGATTTGTAATATCAAATGTTTTTCGTAAAAAAAGAATCCGCAAGGGTTCTTTTTTTTTATAATTATTGAAGAAAACTAACTACTAATCAACTGTCTACTTCTAACATCTTACCGTCTAATAGATTATGAACGCTGCAATTTTGACTAATGAATTCCCGCCGGAAATTTATGGCGGCGCAGGTATCCATGTTAAGTTTCTTACCCAAGAGCTTGCAAAGCTTTGTCATGTGGAAGCACGTTGCTTTGGCGTGCAAGACGAGGACAAGGACAATATCCGTGCAATCGGATTTTCGCGCAAGCTGGGCTTGAACCCGCACGATGACCGATTCCAGAAGATTTTCAAGCCGCTCGACATTAATTTGCAGTGGGCCGCTGCGCTCGACAATATCGACGTCATTCACTGTCATACATGGTACAGTCATTTTGGTGGCGTGCTCGCTAGCCGCCTTTTGCAGTGCCCGCTAATTCTCACGACGCACTCGCTCGAACCGCACCGTCCGTGGAAGGCCGAACAGTTGGGCGACGGCGGTTACGCCATGAGCTGCTGGATTGAACGCACCGCTTACGAGGCTGCCGACGGTGTGATTGCCGTGAGCCAGGGTATGAAGCGCGACGTGATGAAACTTTACGGCGTTCCCGAGGACCGCATCAAGGTGATTTACAACGGTATCGATCCGGACTTTTATGCTCCGACTTTCGACGAAAGCATCCTCACCAAGTGGGGTGTCGATCCGAAGCGTCCGTATGTGCTGTTCGTGGGCCGCATTACGCGACAGAAGGGCATCAGCCAGCTGATTCAGGCGATTCCGCAAATCGACAAGAGTGCCCAGGTGGTGCTCTGCGCCGGTGCTCCGGATACCATCGAACTTGCCGATGAATGCAAGGCTCTCATCGAAGAGGTGCAGAAGACCCGCGACGGCGTGGTCTGGATTCAGGAAGCCGTTCCGCACGAAGAACTCCGCGTGCTTTACAGCCATGCGACTGTGTTTGCAACGCCTTCGCTCTATGAACCGTTCGGTATCATCAACCTTGAAGCCATGAGCTGCGGCACTCCGGTGGTGGGTTCTGCAGTGGGTGGAATTCCCGAAATCATCGTGGACGGCGAAACCGGATTCCTGGTTCCGTTGAAACATGTATCCGAAACGGATTTTGAACCGGCTGACCCGAAGGCGTTCCAGACAGACTTTGCAAACAAACTCAACAAGATTCTTGAAAATCCGGAACTTGCAAAAAAAATGGGCGAAGTCAGCCGCAAGCGCGCCATTGACGTATTCAGCTGGAAGTCCATTGCCAAGCAGACATACGACTTCTACCAGGAATGCATTGACCGCTATAAAAAAGAAGGCAAGAGATAGAATAGTAGACAGTAGACGGTAAACAGTAGGAAGTCTGTTGCAGAAAAATTCTTCTAACTTCCTACTTCCTACGTCCTACAATATTCTCTACAATCGCTGCTGTCGTGAGCAATTCCGGCAGCACGATTTGTTTTGAGGCGTCGCCTGCGGGGTAAATCGCGTAGGCGGGCACGCCCGACTTTCCCATGCTGCGTAGTAATGCGTTCACTTCGGGTGTTTCGCGGGTCCAGTCGGCTTTTACCAGCGCCACATTCAAGCTGTCCATGGCGTGGCGGAATTCGTCACGGTTGAGGATTGCGGCTTCGTTCGTCTTGCAAGTGAGGCACCAGTCGGCGGTCGCATCGATGAATACCGTGCGGTTTGCTTTCGCGAATTCTTCGATGAGGGCGGGGCTGTAACGGTACCAGCCGTCGGCTGTCATCTGCTCCTGCATACGGGCGTTAAAGTGTTCCGTAGCGGCTGCATCGTATTGCGGGGCGATGACTGCAAACCAGACGGCCGCAATAACAACGATGCTTCCTCCGAGGGTTATGAGTTCGCGTTTAAAGGCGGCTCCCGGCGGCGCGAATTTCCCGACAATAAAGCTTCCTCCGATGCTTGCTGTTACGACAACGGCGAACATCCCGACGCCTGCCATTCCCGCCTGTTCGTTCACAAGCCAAAGGAGCCATGCGACGGTCGCGAGGAGCAATACGCCCATCACCTTTTGCAGGCGAACCATCCACGCTCCCGGTTTCGGGAAGACCTTGAGGATTTTCGGGAAGGCGCTCACGAGTATGTAGGGGAGGGCGAGCCCGAGACCCGCCGCCGTAAAGAAAAGGAACAGCACCGGGGTGCTGGCGGTGAAGGCGAATCCCATGGCGGTGCCGAGGAAGGGCGCCGAACATGGCGTACTTAAGAGAACGAGGAGCGCGCCGGTAAAGAAGGCTCCAGCAAAGCCCGCCTTATGACCGGCTTCGTCCATCTTGGTGGTGGCACCCCACGGGAGCCACACTTCGAATACGCCAAAGAAACTCATGGCAAACGCCGTCAGAATCACGACCATGAAGGCGATGAATCCGGCACTCTGGAATTGCATGCCCCAGCCCGCGGACCCGCCGCCGGCTTTGACGGCGGCGACAACGGCGGCGAGCACCCAGAAACTTGCCAGAATGCCCGCCGTTGTGGCTCCTCCCAAAGCGAGGAGCCGTCCGCGACTTTCGCCTGCCTGCTTAATCAGGCTAAAGAGCTTGAGCGAAAGCACCGGCAGCACGCACGGCATCAAGTTCAGAATGATTCCGCCGAGGAATGCAAAAAACAAGAGCGCGATAATTCCGGCCGAAGCGGCGCTGTTCTCCGCTGCTTCCGTGGCGCTTGCTTCCAAGTTTTCGTTGCCGCGCTTATTAGCGGCTACTTCATTTTCGGAATCGTTTTTTTTTGCGCTGCTATTCACGTTGCTGGATTTTGCGCCAGCCGCATTTTCGCTGAGCGAAATCGTCTTGCTCGCAGGTGCCAGGCAAATGGAATTGTCGCAAGCCTGGTAATGGAAGGTCGCCTCGGTTCCAAGGCTATCGTACTTGTCGGCGACTGCCTTCACCGGGATTTCAATCTTGAATTCTCCGCGGAAGGTCAGAATCTCGAGTTCCAGCGCCTCGTTATATTCTTTAATCGGCTTGGGCCACACCACATCGCCGAATTCAATTCCCTCGGCCTTCACTTCGATCGAAGAGGGCTTCAAGAATTCGTCGGTGACTTCGTTCGCGTTCACGTGCCACTTTTCGGGAATGGTTACCCATACGGTCAGTTTTCCACTGTCTTTCAAGGCGCCCGCGCTGTACTGCATCTGCATTTCCGGGGGCGGCATGGAGTTCATATTGAACTCCTGTGCGTTAACAGATTGTGGATAAATTACCAAAAATGAAGCCAAACTAAAAAAAGCTGTTGATAGCTGCAAACAACTATTTGCAAAATTTTCGAAAATCCGTTTTTTCGCTTTTATTTTCATAAATTTTATCGCAACTGAAAGTTCGCTGTCAAAATTCCGATAGGCTTATGGCTAAATCCAGAATTTTAACAGAAGAACCTCCCGAATGGGTTGAAAAAGTGTGGCGCAAGAATGCCTCACAAATTTACAAACTCTGTCAGACCCAGAGTAACGATGATGATAACGCGAAAGACCTTTTTCAAGAGGTTGCGCTCCGATTATGCCGGTCTGCAGGCACGTTGGACCTTAAAAAGCCGATATATCCCTGGTTACGGACGGTTGTCCATAACACATTTTTCGATATGAATCGGAGAATGTTGCCCGTAATCCCCTTTTCTCAGTTGTCAGATGTATATGTGCCTTACGATGTCACCGATAAAAAGGACGCCGTACAGGAATTGCGTGAACGGCGAAAGTGGCTCTTTGTCCGCCGTGAGTTGGACTACTTGATGGAAGACCTGACGGCTGCCGAGCGGATGGCTGTGGAAATTCATTGTGTCGGGGAAATCCGTGTTGCGGATGCCTGTCTTTATTGTGGCGTCAACCGAGGAACATTTCTAAGCAGAAAAAAGGTTGCCTTGAGAAAGATGCGTAAAAAGAAAGATATTTATATATCAAAGTTTAAAAATAGTGAAAGTTCTTGCTTGAAATTGGATGATTTGCTAACGCGGGCAAGTGAATTTTCGTAATTTTAGGGGGTGAAGTTTAAATTTCTTGTTTCTTGCTTGCTGCTGTTGGCAGCTTATGTAGGCGCTGCCGATAAATGGGGGGCGTTCTCGGATCCGTTTCCTATTCGTGATGCAGCCCCTTTTGGTGAATTCGGTGTGATTCTTGCTACCGATGGTGGCATCCGTTACCGAACGCCTCTCGAAGAGGCTATATTCCATTCCGAAAATGGGCTGGAAACATCCCGCTTTAATGCGGTGGTCACTACGGAACAAGGAACTTATGCAATCTCTGAATTTGGCTTGGTGGCAAAATTTCAGCTGAACGATCAACCTTGGACCGTTCTCAGCCGTTCCTATGTAAAAAATGGCGTCCGTACAATACCCCATGGCGCTGTGGCCGTTGGAAACATATTGGTGATTGCCTTTGAAGATCGTATCGCGTTCTTTGATTTGTCAAGGAACTTGTCCATATTGACAATTGATCGAGTCGGCTCCAGAGCCCTTTCCATAACGCCGGTTCGCGAAATTGCTGCACATGGGGATTCCCTCTATGTTCGGTTCAACGAAGGCGTTTATGCGCGCAAGATGGATTGGGCGAACGTGCCCACTGATAAACGCTTGAGCGATCCCACCTTATGGTCTCTCCTGCCGTCTGGCGTTTCGGTGGAGGGGTTTGAAACACCTCTTGCCCCAATTGTAGTGGATTCGGAAACTTTGACGGACCCCATTCTGTTCCATGAAGATGGGTCACGCAAGGTCAGGTGGCAAATCGAATCCAAGGAAGGTACTTACTTGGTTGGCTCTGAATATATTTTCTTCCGCAAGAAGGCGGACAAAAAAATTCTAGATCTGACCGAAGTTGAAGGGGATACTCCTGGCGAAGTGTACGAATTGCGTGCGACACCTGTCGGCGGCGTTCTTGCGGCAACGGTGGATGGCAAATTGAGCCATGGCAACATTAACGGATGGGGTAAGCCTCAATACCTTTACGGAACCTTGGGTAACGACTTCAATGCCCGCCAGATTAGAATGAAGACTTTGTCCATTTTGCCCGATGAACGAGTGTTCTATCATATTTGGGGCTTTGTCTATTTGGTGCTTTCTCATTGGGGCCCGGAAATCGAATACTATTTCCGCGCTACAGATGGCTATTGCTTTGAAAACTATCTGGAAAATTACGTGGTTTCTGTCGGGTCAACTCCCGCTCCCGATAATTCCGGTTTCTTGACGACAAATGCTTCGAAGAACGGCTACGGCGTCGTCTACATTACCAAAGACGGCGAAATCCACTGTGCCAACCAAGTGGGTAAACAGTGGGTGCCGGGCGTCATGTATTCGAAATTGGATGACGACGGTAATTGGCTTATTTATGTTGCTAGCAGAGACGGAAACGTTCTTGCTAGCGAGGGTGGGCTGGACCTGATCAAGTTCCCTGCACCCAAGGCCAATGGCGGCGAATTGGTGAATCCGACTGTCAAGACTTATAGCGGAATCAAGCCGTCTCCTATCGACATGGTTTACGATTCTCTGAATAACCGTCTGTGGGTCGTGTCAATGTCGAATATCGCTTACCTTGATGCCGAAGAAGATTCATTGTTGATTCCTTCTTCTACAAATGGCATGCTCGGCGCAGAATTTACTTCTATTGACATGGACGTTCGCGGAAATTTGTGGGTGGGAACGTCTAACCAGGGCGTGTTCCGTTTGACGCCGAAGAAGGGTGATCCGGATGTTTTGCAGGTTGAACACTTTACCACGAAAGACGGCTTGCTTGATAACAATGTTGCCGATGTTGCTATTGATCCGGTGTTTGGTGTCGCCTGGTTTGCACATGATAATGGCGTGAGCTTTTACGTCCGCAACGACCTCCGAGACGCCCGCAAGAATATGACTGACTCCGCCAAGATCGATGTCTATGCATACCCAGTTCCCTTCAGGCCTGGGCTTCATGCACTGTTCACCATCGATGGCATTGCCGACAATTCGACGGTCGCAATCTACAACCGTGGTGGCGCCTTGATAAAGTCTTTCCGCAACAAAGATGTGTTGGGAGGAAAGGTTGAATGGGATGGCATGGATAAGTCCGGTGTCGTCGCTCCGGGAGTCTACTACTATGTGGTAAAAAGCGGCTCCAAGGTCAAGAAGGGTAAGTTCATAATCGTACATTAAAAACGCTGAGGCTTTATGAATCGTATTGCGGTGTGGTTGTTTTTGGGCGTTGCCGTTTGGTTGGCAGGTTGCGCCGGCGAGCGTCAGGGACTAGTGTGCGAAGAAATGGAATACCGCTTAAACACTATGACTTATTCGCCAGACCAGCGCGCTTATGCCGAAGAAGAATTGCGCGTCTGTCGTGAACAAGAAGCTAAAAAGAAGGCGGAAGGCGCAGCAGCTCGTCAGAGCATTTACGATCGTTACGCCAAATCTAACGAGGGTGCTAAAAAGGAATCTTCAAATGGGGAGTCCGCCAACAAGGATGTTTCTGTTTCCGAGGCCCTGAAGGATTCTTCGGGCGTGGAAACCACCAGTATTTATGACCGCTACAAGGCTGTTGAACCTGCACAAGAAGGAACGCCGGCTCCTGCTGAAGTTCCGGCCGACACCTCCGCTGCAGACGCAGGAAGTTTCCAGTAAGGTGGTCCTTGTAGATGGCTAAATTGCAGACGCTCTCGGGTGAATGGTTCGAACCGGATTTGCCGGGGCGCCTTCTCAAAATTGCTGGCGATATCCGCGAAGCGGGCGGCCGTGCGTTTTTAGTAGGCGGCTGGGTCCGCGATGCGCTTTTAGGCAAGTCCTGTCGCGACTACGATGTCGAAGTCTACGATATGGCGCAAGACGCGCTTGTTCCGATTCTTTCGAAGTACGGCCGCACGAATTTGGTGGGCAAGGCCTTCGGCGTGATTCACTTAGCCATGAAGGGCCTTTCGCTTGATTTTTCGTTCCCGCGTACCGAAAGCAAGGTGGGCTATGGCCACCGCGGCTTCGTGGTGCATACCGACGAAAAACTCTCCTTCAAGGAAGCTGCCCTCCGCCGCGACTTTACGATTAATGCCATGGGCATGGAACTTCCGGAACTCACGCTTTGCGACCCTTACGGCGGTATTGACGACTTGAAGTCGCATACGCTGCGTCATGTGGGTCCGGCCTTTGCCGAAGATTCCTTGCGTATTTTGCGCGGGGTGCAGTTTGCCAGCCGTTTCGGTTGCACGCTTGCGCCCTCTACGGTAGAACTTTGCCGCACGCTTTCGCTCGACGACTTGAGCGTAGAACGCCTGTTCGAAGAATTCAAGAAGTGGCTTTTGAAGCCCGGCAAACCTTCGCTTGGCCTCAAGGCTTTCTTGGATATCAAACTCGACGAATATTTTCCCGAAATTTATCCGTTCAAGAATTCCTGGGAAACGCTTGGCGCGATTCTCGATAACATGGTTCCTTGGCGCGATACCTTGCCCGAGGCGCAGGCGATGGAATTTGCCTTTGCCGCCCTCTTGTGTGGCTCCGCTGAAACTTCGCTCAAGTTCCTGGAACGCATCACGAACGAAACGCACTTGCTCAAGATTGTGCCTCCGCTTTTGAAGGCTTACCAAGAACTGGATACGGCTATTGTAGACGATGCTCCGGCACTTCGTCGCCTCGCGGTAAAGCTCGGCGGCTTAAAGTTACTTGGCTTGCTCGTAAAATGCACTCCCCGTGAATTCTATGCGGGCTCCACGGCCGATGGCGAATGCTTTGCCGACAAGTTCTGGAATGCATCAAACGGACTGGATTTGATTGAAGAGGCTCCACAGCCTTACCTGATGGGCAAAATGCTCATGGATATGGGCGTCAAGCCGGGCAAGCAAATGGGCGAAATCATCAAAAAAAGTTTTGAACTGCAACTTGACGGCGAAATCAAGAATGCAGAAGAAGCTGTCGCCTGGGCGAGAAAGATGTGTAATGTTTAATGTGGGATGTGGAATGATTAATTACACATTTCACACTTCACATTTCACATTGTTTTTATTTCCAGCGGAATAAACCTGTAATGCCTGCGGGTACCGCAAACACTATCATCGGAACCTGAATAATTTCGGTGGGCAAGAATGCAAGCATCTTGCGCTTGGCATGCAATTTCCAAGAAGCAATCATCAGGAATACAAAGTCCACCAGAATCTTGGGCAGAATGCTGAAAATGCACCACTGCCATGGGCAATCCAAAAAGAGCACGCACCACGGGCTAATGAACATCCAGATGTAGTAGGTGTAAATCAGCGTGAGCATCAAGACGTACGCCTTACTTTCGTAGTTGGTGCCGTTGCTGCTCCAACGAGCGCGTTGGTTAAAGAGCTGCTTCCAGGTGTGCACCGGGGCGGTTTCGATCACTGCGTCCTTATCCAGGTTGTAGCAGACCTTGGTGCCCGGGATTTTCATCATCTTGTGGATGAGCATGTCGTCGTCGCCGCTCGAAAGGTTCACCAGGTCGCCGAAACCGCCCACCGCAAAGAACAGGTCCTTTTTGTAGGCGAGGCAGGCGGCGCTTGCCACAATCGGGTGCCCCCAGCTAAAGCCTGCTGCTTCCATGGCGGTGTAACCCAGGGTTTCGAGTTTTTGGTAAAGGTGCGGCATGGTGCGGCTGCCGTTATTCTGCTTAGGGCCTTGCACAATGCAAATGCCGTCGTTAAAGCGGCCCGCCATAGCGGTAATCCAGCTTTTGCGCGGAATGCAGTCTGCATCCATCGTCAAAAGCACTTCGTACTTTGCAATCTTGAAGGCGCTTTCCAGGGCGCGCTTCTTGGGGCTTGCAATTTGCGGCAAATCGGGTGAAAGGCTGAGTACCCTGAATTTCGGGTGGGTGGCCGCAAACTTTTCGAGAATTTCCTTGGTGGAATCCGTCGAGCGGTCGTCGACGCAAATCACTTCCCACTGGCCCACGTAATCCTGCTCGGCAAGAGCTTCCAACGTGCGCTGCGCGAATTCTTCTTCATTGCGCATAGGCACTACGACAGTCACGCTCGGGGTTGCCTTGGGGCCTCTGTAACGGTGCGTGCGAATAACTCCTATTATGAAAAATAGGAACAACAATACATACAGCGCCGTAAGGCATGCAATGATAATACCACCCATGCGGGAAAATGTAGAAAAAACAGAACTTAGAACTTAGAGTTTAGAGCTTAGTTGAATTAAAAATTTCTAAGTTCTGCCTACTAAGTTCCGCCAACTGTGGCGAAGCCACGAAAAACGCCTATGATCCATCCTTCTGCATTTGTAAGCCCGCAAGCCAAAGTTCACGATTCAGCTGTTATTGGCCCGTGGTGTTTGGTAGATGCCCATGCCGAAATTGCCGAAGGTGTCATATTGGAGTCCCGCGTGCATGTCTATGGCGGGGTTTTGGTCGGGAAAAATACTCATGTTTACGATGGCGCCATTTTGGGCGGCCCTCCGCAAGATTTAAAGTACGCGGGCGAGCCTACCCGACTCGAAATTGGCGAAAATTGCACGATTCGCGAATATTGTACTCTCAATCGCGGCACGGTTCAGGGCGGCGGTTGCACGCATGTGGCAAACAAGGTCCTTGTGATGGCCTACTCGCACATCGCCCATGACTGCGATATCCGTGAGGGCGTCGTCATTGCGAACAGCTGCCAATTGGGCGGCCACGTGCGCATCGGCGAATATGCGACTATCGGCGGCGTGACCGCTATCCAGCAGCGCAATCAGGTCGGCGCCTACGCTTTCGTGGGTGGCACCCACAAGGTCGACCGTGACGTTCCCCCATGCACCAAGGCATCGGGGAACCCCATCCGCTACGGCGCCTTGAACCTGCATGCGCTCCGCCTGCATCCCGAAAGCTTCCCCGAAGAGCGGATCCAGGCGCTTTCCCGCGCCTACCGCGAACTTTACCGCAGCGGGCGCCCTGTCGCCGACGTTGTCGAAGAACTCAAAAAAGGCCCGGAACCTTTGTTCCAAGCCTTCTTTGACGAGCATTGGGGCGGCACTCTCGTGCGCCCGTAGAATATAAGACCGGACTGGCTAAATTCTACAGAGTCCTTATTCTGGAGCCTGTCCTCTCGCCGACACGACTCATTAAGATGAGTCGCTTTCGGCTCACATAAATTAGCCTCTTACAGTCCGAATGCGGTGGGGAATCCTTCGTACCATGTGATGGCATCGTCGAAGTTGCGTGATGCGGCTTCGAATCCGCCTACACCTGTAAATCCCCAGTAGTTCCAGGAAATGTTGTAGGTTTCAGCTGCGGTGATGCTCAATTTGGCCCAAAGCGCTTTCTTTTCTGGAGTGGGGAGCGATTCGCCTTCTTTGCAGGTGTTCTTGTTGGCGTAGGGTGTTCCGCCCGAGATGCCGAATTCGCCCATGTTCAGGGGAATGCTGTTTACTCCGTCTATGTCGGGGTAAAGCGTCTTGGCCTGCAATACGTATTTCTTCAGGTCTTCAAAAGCCGTATTGCCGTATGCTTCGTCGCCCCTGCAGCTGTAGCTGTGGCCCTGGTGGCTGTATCCATAGGGTTCGTAGTAGTGACCCGAATAGATGATGTTTCCGTCGGCGGGGAGGTGCAAAATGTTGAGGTCTGCAAATTTAGCCGAATGGTAAGATTCGAACATGATTGTTTTGCCCGGGGCTGCCGCACGAATCACCTGGTAAGCGTCATTCATCAGGGCGTCTACGCGTTCGGCGTTAGGAATGGTGGGTTCGTTCAAGATTTCGAGTACAACCATGGAGTCCGGGAACTCGGGGGCGTTAAATTCGCTTGCGACCTGTGCCCACATACCGAGGAAATGTTCCTTTTCTTTTTCGTAGGCGGTGGAATCGTAGGTGCATTTAGATCCGCCACCTCCAGCACAGTTCAGTTCGTCGTAATGGTGGAAGTCGAGAACAACGACGAGTCCTTGACTTATGGCGAGTTGAATGTCTTCTTTGACGCCTTTAAGTCTTTCGGGGTCTACAGTGTGTGTGCCGTAGTCGGAATTCTGTTGCCAACGTACGGGAATGCGGACCGAGTTGAAACCGGCTTTTTTTATGAATTCAAAATCCGAGTCTGCAATGGGGTTTCCCCAGCTGCTGTCGAGCCTGTTGCCCCTGGAATCCCAGGAATTGCCAAAGTTGATACCCTTGCCAATGCGGGCGTTCATGGCGCGGCCGAGGCTATAGTCGACAGGGACAATAACGCGTGATTCTTGTTTGGTCGTATCGGGTGATTCCTTGGGGGTTACCGTCGCTGCGGTATGGGGATTGCCTTCGCTAGAGCATGCGCCAAAGACGATGCCTAATGCGGCCACAAAGGGAGTTATAGCTAAAGGTAATAAAGCGCGCAAATGAATCATGGTTTCCTCGCGGAAAGAGTGATTGGTTGTTAACTACAAATTTACACTTTTTTAGGGCGTACGGAAAGTCTTAATAAAAAATTATGTTTACCTTTGAAACCGCTAAAATCGCGTAAAATCAAGGGCTTTCGGGGTGGTATATCCCAATTCCTCAAACTTTTTGATTTTTTCTGCCAATGACTCCTCCAAAAACAAGTTATATTGTAGTGGTCCGTATCTGGAGATTTTTAGATATTATGAACGTAAAACCGCATAAAGCAAGTTGGGCGTGCGCCTTGGGCGTTCTCCTTTTAGCGTCTTTCTCTTTTGCTGGTTATGGTTTTAGCGATTACCGCGACCGCGACCAGTCCCGTTTTGTCACTAAGCAAGCGAAGCCTTTCAGACCCGACAAGGATGTCGTGTCTGTCGTGATGCGCGAAGCTATTCCGCGTGGTGGTGGATACACCTACCAGTACCCGCGTGAAAACCCCGAACCGGTTCTTACGGACAAGTATGCTATGGAAGGCGCCCTTTCCATGGAAATTGAACTTATTGCAAGCGACTATTCCGGCGTGGCTATTTGTATTGCCGGTTCCGTTGACTTGACCCCCTATTTCGAAGAAGGCGTCCTCGAGTTCTGGATCAAGGGTGCCCAGGGTGGCGAAAATGCCTTGTTCGTGTTGGTGGACGACGGTGTGAAGAGCGGTGGCGAATCCTTGCAGGTGAAGCTCCGTTCCAAGAGCCTCGGCGAAATCACCACCGAATGGAAACACTTCAGCATTCCGCTCAAATTGTTCGGTACGACTGGTGTGTATTGGGATGCCAAGAACACTCGTGAAGTCATGCTGCCGTTTAGCTGGAGCAACTTCAAGGGATTCCGTCTTGAAGTCCGTAAAGATGAAAACGAGTCCTTCAAGGTCTGGATTGACGATATCGTGATCAAGAAGCATGGCAAGGCTTACGAAGGTCCGATGAACTATCCGTTCCGCAACGAGATTTAAGAGGATTTTATGCGCAAATTACCTACACTATTTACGACACTGCTTTGCTGCACGTCTTTGGCTCTTGCTCAGATGGACGAAGATGTGTCCTCTGAAGAATTCGAAGAATCTGCTCCGGCTGTAGAAGAGGCTGCTTCTGAAGCCGCCGAAGAACCTTCCGCATCTGAAGAATCTGTTGCTGACGCTACGGAATCCGAACCGGCAGCCGAGGAAAGCTCTGATGAATCCCCGGTCGAAGAAACGGTTGAAGCTCCGGCACCTGCCGAAGAAACTGTTGCTGAAGCAGAAGAATCGGCCGCTCCTGCCGTGGATCGTTCCAAGACTGCCGAAACCACGCCTTACCAGCCGCTGGTGGTGAACGCTTCCTCGAAGCTTGACCCCAAGGTCCAGATTGCCAACGTGGAAGAAGGCTTGGATACGCTTTCCAACAACATGGAATCTACCCTCATGGGTAAGGACGATCTTCCGCTCGCGGTTTCCGGTTACTTGGCTTTCCGCCTCAAGAACTTCCACTATTCCGAACCGAGCCCGTGGGTCCAGAACGACTTGTCTCGTACGTCTGTAGACGCCGTGCTCAACATGAACATTGTGGCCATGCCGAACTCCTACATGACCTTGTGGACGAACATGAGCTTCCCGTTCTCCCTGGCCGGTACGTACTCCAACTACTTGGGTAGCCAGCCGACGCAGGTGCCGACCAAGGACCAGCGTGTGATGTACGACCACTCGACGGACTTCTACTCTGCAACCATCAACGAAGAAATGAACTTCGGTGTGGACATTCGCGCAGGTGTCTTTGGTGCCTACGTGACTGCAGGTGGTGTGATTTGGGCTAACGCTTCTCCGCTTACAATGTGGGAACGTGAAACCAACCCGCGCTTTGCTTGGCAGTACGAACTGTTCGAAGACGAAAAGACTGTTTCTACTTACTATAAAGAAAAGGTATTCAAGCCGGTTAAGGAAGGTGGTCGTGCATTCTGGACCAACCGTAGCTTTGGCGGCGTCTTTGCCAATTTCTACCAGCTTCCGTTCGACATGAAGGCTCAGTTCCTTGTGTCTCAGCCGGCCGATGCCGATATCGGTACCCGCGACGGTTTGCGTATGTACGGTGGCCAGCCGGGCGAACTTGAAATGTCCGGTACCTACGACTTCCGCGGATCCATTTACCACGGTCGTATCGCTAAGGAAAAGATTGCGGACAATCTTACTCTTGGTGTGAACTACATGGGAGTCATCTTCGATAACGACATCGTTTACGAAAGTGAATACCTGACGCAGATGAAGTACTTCACCAACACTTGCCCGAGTCATGCCGACCCGAGCGTACAGGTGCCTTGTCCGCCGATTCTGAACAACCATGTGGTTTCTGTTGACATTAAGGGCAACGTGACCCCGAAGCTTTACTTGATGGCCGATGTGGGTATGAGCATGACGGACTCGGTCAAGTTCATCCGTACTAGCGATGCCGCCGACTATAAGGCCGCTAGCTCCATCACCGGTTACCTCCCGGACTCTTATGAATCCAAGATGAACACCCCGCAGGTGGGCGTGTATGTCAAGGCTCAGTCCAAGTATATCGAAGGTTGGCCCATGACGGTGGAAGCGGTATTCCTCCCGAAGGAATTCTACTCTCCGTATTCTTTGAGCAACCCGTCTCGTTTCAACAGCTGGCGTAAGGACGAAGCCTACCTGAATGGCGGTTCCATGCGCTATAGCCCGAATATGGCTGGCCTCAACTTCAAGTTGGAACCGACCTTCAACCGCGGCTACTTTGACTTCCAGTACGGCCTGCATCGTCAGATCGAAGACGGCCAAGACGTGATCTTCTTCAACTATCGCTTGAACGGCCGCAACATGTGGGAATCCACCAACTCTTGGACCAAGCATAAGCCGCTCTTCATTGCAGACTCCGGTAATACCGATGGTTCTGCCTACGTGGCCCGTACCGGTATTTACAGCAACTCCGAAAAGGGTGTCAAGCAGTACCGTCAGCAGGGTGGCCTCTACGGTGGAACCTGGGAACTCTGGGAATCCTTCGTCGCTTACGACGATCTCGAACAGGTCAAGAAGGCTGAACAGACTGGCGAAGCTCCGTCGCACACCAAGTGGTCTTCTTACATGTCCTTCATGGGTGGCTACGATATTGGTGGCTGGTTCGGTACCGACCGTACCATCATGATGACTGCTTACGCCGCACTTTCGGGTATTTCTACGACAATCGCTCCGATCGCTTACAGCGAATCTCAGAAGGACATGCTCCTGTGGAGCTTCTACGGACACTTTGAACCTTCTGTCGCCGTGACCCCGACCTTCCACATGGTGGGTGTCCTCGGTCTCGAAACCTTCCGTTCCGACCGCGCTTACACCTCTGTGGGCTACAAGGCCGCCCTTAAGGGTTCCAGCCTCATGAACCAGGTGAATTACTTCTATTACAAGAAGGCTCCGATCAACTACCTGGAAACCGCACTCGGTGTCGGTTTCGACTGGGACTTTGCTGACCGCGTCGGTCTGCATGTGCGTTACAAATGGATGACTCATTCCGACGAAACGATTTCTACGAATGACTGGCATTCCCACTACATTTCAGCCGAAGCTAAGGCTTGGTTCTAATAGGGGGTGCTGAATATGAAAAAGACTATGAATATGAAAAAGACTTTTGCCGCTATCCTCGCTGCCTCTATGGCCGCTTCTGCAGCCTCGGTTGTAGAAAATCAGGAATTGATTGAGAGCAAGGTTGATTCCGCCAACGCAAAGCGTGGTGTCGAAATCACCGGTAGCATTAGGGCTGTAGCCCAGACGTCCAGATTCAGTACCGATAACGACCCTACGGGCATCAACCACATGCCGAATGTGGAAAAAGATGAATTCGTTACGGCGGACCTGAACTTTGGTTTCCGTCCTTGGGAAAATGTCCGTGCCAATGCAACACTTCGCCTTGAAGCCGGCATGCAGGAATACTTCGCCTCTGCCGCCAAGTCGATTTCCGTGGCATGGCTCAATGCCGAAGGCAACCTTGGCAACAATTTCTACTGGGTCGTGGGTGACTTCCGTCAGGAATACTCTCCGCTGACTTTGTTCCTGCCGAGCCTCGACATCATGTACGAACCGCAGATTTTCGCTCGCAAGCGTTACATGGCAGAACATGAACAGTTCCTCGAAGGGAACCAGCGCAACTTGCAGGGTGCAAACCTCCAGTTCCGTGCCGATTTAGGTTCTGCTCTCGGTGAAGTCCGTGCAGAAGGCTTGTTTGCACGAATCAACCGTACGGCTGTGCTTGACCTTTCCGGTGCCGAAGGCAACATCTTGCCTAATGACGCCATTTGGGGCGCTTCGCAGTCAGCCAACATGGACAAGTTCGTTGCAGCCGGCAACTTTGAAATGCTGCCGCTCAACCGTTCCTTGTACTTGGGTGTGACTCCGATGTACATCTTCGATAACGAAGACAGCTACACTTATGGTTACCGCCATCCGAGAAACGACGTGAGCTCTGCCTACGATACGGTTTCGATCAACCCGTTCGAACCCAACCCGCAGGAAACCTTCATCGTCAGTGGCCGTATCGGTGCCGATGTCGCCTCCCTCATGAACAACAAGAACTTGATTCTTGACGTGACGGGTGAATTCGCGATGTCTAACGACAAAGTCTACTATCCGGACTCTGCTCTGGCTTACCAAAAGAACGCCGACGGTTCTCCGGTTCTGGTTGACGAAGACGACAACCCGATCGAAGACTTGACTACTTACGAAGGGACTCCGCGTATTGCTTACCTGAAGAATGACGACGACGAACTCTATGTGGACTCTGCAGGATTCCATAACGAAAAGGAATCCGGCATCGCTCTCTTGGTGAATGCCAATTTGGGCTACAAGACTGATAGTTGGGGAGCCCGCCTTGCCGTTGACTTCATTATGAACGACAGCGCATGGTTCAACAATCTTGCCCAGTCTCCGAGATTCTTCGCCCAACGCGTCCAAAACTCCGATAAGGATGGTCAGACGGTCAAGTATGGCGTGAACTCTCCGCTGTATTCTTCTTTCGATGCTCTCTATAACTTCACTCCCAAGTTCAGCCCGGTGGCGACTACCCTCAACACCAACGATGACGCTTTCAAGGGTAGCGAAGTGAATAGCTACAACATTGCGAACTACAACAAGAATTCCTGGACCACGAACGTCTATACTCGCAACCAGCTGGCCCTGATGGAATACCTCTTGGATCCGGCTCTGCAGATGGCTCTCCCGTACGGCCTTGCTACGGCAAACCGCGTGGGTGCCCGAGTAAACCTGGTCGCTAACTTCAAGGAATTCGTTGAAGTCCAGGGCCTCTTCAGCATGTTCAATCAGGTCAAGGGTCAGTCCTTTATGCACTATAATGTCGTGAACGAAGTCGCTGTTCCCGAAGTACTGACCTACAAGGCTGCCCAGTATACGGAATTCGGCGGCGGCGCAAAGATCGACATCTTCAAGATGCTCGGCTTCAGCAAGCCTCTTGAAATTTCCGGTTCCTATAAGCATTCCGAACGCACCATGGATACCGATGGTTGGGTTGCTTTGGGCAAGGCTGACAAGAAGACCTCCCTCAAGTCCGACTTCATTAACGCGGGCCTCTACGTGCAGTACCTGCCGCGCCTCGGCTTTAATGCTGGTTTCCAGATGATTAACACCGAATACGAAAACATCGACAACAACCCCTACTCTGCAGCCGCTCCTTTGATGAAGGGCGAACAGATGCAGTGGATGGTCGGTCTCGACTACAACATCGCTCCCGATGCATGGCTTGCGGTTAACTTCGGTATGATCAATGTCTCGAATGAATACAACACCATGAATCTTGTTCAGCAGGGTTCTTCCGAAGGTGCAGTGAACATTCCGGACTACTATGATGTTACAAAGGACGTCTCTGGAGTGTTCAAGAGTGAATTCTCTCAGATGGTCCTTGAAGCCTCCATTAACGTGGAATTTTAATGGGAGGGTATGAAAATGATGCTTACTAAGAAAATTGCTCTTACCTCTGCCATCTTGTTCTCTGCAGCAACGGCTTTCGCAGAAGGCGAAAGTGTCGAAGCCCAGCAGACTTCGCTTTTGCAGAAACTTGATTCCTTGAGCGCCTCTGTTTTGGGTCTCAAGTTTAATGGAACGGTCAAGGCGGGCGGCCTTACTTCTATGGCCAAGTCTGACCAGTTCAGCGACAAGTCCCCGACGCAAGAAAACCAGGCTTACACCGATGCTAATTTGGTGCTCACGGCTCATCCGAGCGCAGAAACCCGCGCAACGATTCAGCTCCGCTTGCACAAGGATTGGCAGAACGCCTATGACGAAAACAACAACCCCGTCATTGGTCACTGGTTTAGCTACGACGGCTCGATCTTGAACAAGCACCTGGATTTCAACTTGGGTTACATGCGCGTTGGCTATACGCCGTACACCTTGTATACTCCGCAGCAGAAGCTGCTCCAGGAACCCGAAATCTTTGCCGAAAAGCGTGTTGAAGCTTTGGCCCAGCGCAACCTGGATACCACAAGCCGCCGCTTGATGCAGGGTCTTAATGCCGACTTCCATAGCGGTAATGTTGGCCCCATGAGCGATATTCACGCTCAGGTCACTGGCGCTCGTATGCGTGACGCTGCCAAGAAGACTGACCAGGTTTTCTTTGACTTCGACTGGACCGACCGCTACTTCTACGGTCTCCGTCTCGGTGCCGATGCCTATGGCGCACACTTGGGTGTGAACTACACCGATGTGTTCGACCGCGTCAAGAGCCGTCGCTCTCGTAAGATTTCCACAAATGATACGGTCTATTACGAAGACAACTCTGTGCTTTCTATCGAAGCCGGTTTCGATTCCAAGGAACTCCTCAAGAATTCTTCGTTCGGTTTCGGCTTGAACGGCGAATTTGCCATGAGCTCGCTTGAATCATCCCGTGATTACATCAAGAACGAGAAAAAGCAGTTCTACGAACTGAATGAATTCATGGTGGTCCTGGACCCGGCTCTGACCAACCGTCGTGACACATCCTTTGTCTATGTGAAGGTGAACGAAACGACCGAAGCAACGGATTTCAACGAAGACTTGGGTACTGTTGATGGTAATGCATTCTATGTGGAACCGTTTGCTACGATCGATCTTGCCGGTATCGAAGGAACCCTTAAGGTGATGTACTTGCAGAACGACGAAAAGTTCTGGAGCGAAATGGCTTCTAGCCCGGTTTACCGCGGTGGTGCCACGGTGCTCAACGCGAACGCCCTGTATGGCGACAACAGCGCTGCAAGCCTGATTGACAATTTCGGTATGTCTAGCCTCGAAAACATGTACATGACGGTTTATAATTCCAACCCGCTCTATGCAGGCAACCTGATGACGTCCAATTCCAAGAACGCCATCACGGATCAGGCTGAATCGGGCAACATGTATTTCCGCCTGTACAACAACTACAAGAACGCTCATTTCTACCGCAACGGCTACAATGCCGATGTCAAGAAGGCTCGCGAAATTCAAGCGGAACTTCTCTATCTGGATCCGGCAAACGATATGGCTCTCCCGTTCGGTGTTGCAACTGGCGACCGCAAGGGCCTGAACGTGAACCTGGACCTCTCTTGGAACGACGCTGTTGAATTGAACGCTCTCTTTGGCATGATTTCGACGGTGAACTCCGATATCGAAGAAGTCAAGTTCACTCGCTATGCTGCTGGCCTTGGCGTTGATTTCGGCCGCCTCTTTGGACTGGATCGCAAGATCAAGCTCCAGGGCTCTTACGACCACACCGAAGAAGACAAGGGTTTCCAGCGTAAGAACGATCGCATCATGGCTGGCGCCAATATCGACGTGATTGGCCCGGTGGCCCTCTTGGCCGGCTACCAGATGTCGACTCGTGAATTCGGCGTTCCGCTGTTTGTTTCTAATCTCGCCTCTGTCAACAAGGCTGAGGAATCGATGCTTCTTGTGGGTCCGAAGATTAAGATTGCTCCGCATTCTTACCTGTCGGTGCAATACGGACTCCTCACGGACAAGATTTCGTACGTTTCGGCTAGCGCGATGCTCGACGAAACCGGCGCCCCTGTTCTTGATCCTCTGACTGGCGAAGCCGCTCTCCAGATGAATCCTGCAGAATTGGCGATTGACAAGAGTGTAATTATTGCCGATGTGACGGTGAACTTCTAAGAGGTATTGCAATGAAAAACTTTAAAATTTTATTCTCGATTGCGGTTGCCTCGGCTTTGGTGGGTTGCTCCTCTATGGCTGTAGACGAAGACGAAGCTCTGAAAGGCAACCTTCCGTCTGATTTTGACGTTAATGAGTATATGGCTCTTCATCCGGAACTGCTGCGTGTCCAGATTAAGGACTTTGTCTCTCTCCATAATGCGAACGCAGAAGCCGCTGCCCGTGAGGCAGGTCTTTTCAATGAGTATAAAGCAGCAAAGGCTGCTGACGAAGCCGCATTTGAAGCCGATACTGCTACGATCCATAAAATCGTGACGGTTTACGCCGGCTATACCGAAGCTGACTGGAACGCTACCTTGTCGGCTTCGACCAAGGAAGAAGTCGTTTACGCAGAAACTTCCGATACGCTTACTGTGGGCGTGAAGGACAAGGCCGATGCCGAAGCCAAGTTCGTCAAGGTTTGGCTCTGCCCCGAAAGCTCCAAGGGCTCTATCAAGTACGATGCAGACGCTGCAATTTCTGAAGTGAGCGCCTACGCTGATTCTTCTTGTACGGGTGAAGCCACGGTTTATGCCGCTGCAGACTATGAAATCAACACCAAAACTGACAAGCCTACTGAAGCGGGTTTGAAGATCCGTGTAAACAAGGATTCTATCGGTGTGAATCTGGTCCCTGTTGAAGGCGTTGTGAATCCGGCTTTGGTCAAAGCCGCAAAGAGCTTTAACTTTGTGGATGTCTTGACGGACTGGGATCTGCTCGCTGCCTACCAACCGGATTTGTTCGCCATTAGCTATCAGTATTCCGTATACGGCCAGGATCATGGCTGGGCATACAGACGTTGCAAGGAAGGCGACAACCTCGGCAAGCTTCTTTACGAACTTGATCCGGAAACGCTCACTTATACTGAGACGGCAGTGTATCCGATGACCAAACTCTATTGCGACGATAACGGCGAACCCCGCGAACTTAATTAGGAAGAGGTGAATTTATGAATATTAAACCGATTCTTTTGTCTCTTGCTCTTGGGGCTGCTGTTACAGCCCAGGCTGCTGCCGATAAGGTAGTTGGCTTTTACCCCTACTGGAGCCAGTATTCTCAGTTTTATCCGAAAGATATCCGCTATAACTTCGTGACAGATATTCACTATGTCGGCCTCGCTGCCGGTGAAGATGGCTCTGTTGCTTTTGCGGATGAAAACGATGCTGAAAACTTCAAGACGCTCGTGCAGATGTCCAAGGACAACAACGTGAAGTTGATTGTTTCTGTGGGTGGTATCGAAAACGAAGGCTACTTGAAGGCTATCGCTTCTTCCGAAGAACTTCTGCCGACGTTTGTATCGAATGTCTCTAGCTGGCTTTCTGCAAACGGTGGCGATGGTGTAGAACTCGACTGGCAGAACGTGACGGCTGAAGATGCTGAGGATTACGCCAAGTTGTTGAACGCCTTGGTCGATGGCCTTTCGGGCGCTCCGGTGACCGCCGTGATTTATCCGGCTGCCGGCATGGATGCCTACAAGGCTGACGCTCTGAACCGCCTCGCCTACGTGGACGTGTTCATGGCAGACCAGATGACCGAAGATAATTCCTCTGTGGTTCCGAACCAGAGTGCTAAATCTATCGAAGAAACCTTGGATGCTGTGAAGGGCGCCGGCGTGAATGGCGACTTGCTCGTGCCGGTAATCTTCCTTTATGGTAAGACTTGGAGCGGTGCTAAGGGCCTCGGAACTTCTCACCAGGGTACAGGTAGCGGTAACGAAGGTTACGTGTCTTATGCTGAACTCATGGGCAAGTTCGATTCTCCGGAATACAAGGTGACCTTCGATGCTTCTTCCAAGTCCGAAGTGGCCGTGAGCGATGCCGAAACCATCGTGTTCATGGGTATTCCTTCGGTGAAGGCTGTTGCCGAACAGGTCAAGAGCGATGGCATGGCTGGCGTTGCGGTTTACGACCTCTCGCAAGACCATCACGAACCGATTGTTTCCCTCTTGGTAACTATCGGTTTGCAGCTCCGTCCTGAAGTTAATTACAAGGCCAAGAAGAAGTAATTCTCTTTAGAATAAAGCTTAAAAGATCCCGGCAACAGCCGGGATCTTTTTTTATTCTTTTCTTTTGTATGCTGGTGCAATTATAGAGATTGTACGTGCGCCTCTGTGCTTATTCTTCAGGATATGTCTTCACACAGGGGTTTGCATTCGTTTAGGGATATATTACGGCTTGCAGCGATATATCGTAAAAAAGAAAGCCGGGCATATCGCCCGGCTTTCTTTAAGGGAATTTCTTGAGGTCTAGATTACTTCTTGGTCCACCTGATGTTCAGCTGCTTGACGCCCTGTCTTACGGTGATCAGGTAAGCGCCTGTCGGAATCTTTTCGAGGGAGAGAGCTGTGTTGTTGCTCATGGTCTTGGAGATGACCTTCTGGCCCATGATCGAGAACACGTCTACGTAAATGTCACCAGATTCCTTGGAGTTGACATGCAACTGAGCGTTAGCAATGGTGGCACGGAGCGGAAGTGTCGGCTTCGTCTTGAAGATTCCGACTTCCTGTTGCTGGCCTTGTTGCTTCATTAGTTCGGTGTAGTATTCTTCCAAGTTCACTGCAGAGGCACCGTCACCAATGATAACCGTATAGGAACGGGTTACTTCGCCGTAGTTCGCCGTTTCGTCGGCGTGGCCGGTAACAATCACGATGGCGTTCTGGTTGCCGGCAACGAGGTCGTTGCCATTCTTGGTCAGGTAATCAGAAGATTCTTTACCATTAAAGGTGTAAGTGACCTTGGCCTTTTCGTAAATGGCGGTGTCCGGTAAGAACTTGGCCTTGGTGTCGCCAAAAGCGACGGTCAAGTTGCCTTGTTTGTCGGCGCCCTTACCAAAGTTACTGTGAATCTTGTTGACAGCCTTGAGGAAGCTGACTTCGACCGTGTCTTGCAGGGCGGGGAAGCCTGCTGCTGCAGGGGCAGTGGCTACAACCTTTGCGGTACCGTAACCCTTGAATTCATACATGACAACTTGCTTGCCCTTTTGTAGGGACGAACAGGAGGCGTCAGAGCAGGTGGCGGTCTTGATCGTGACGACGCTCGGATCAAGAGAGGTCAGAGTGAACTTGGCGCCTTCTTCGGTGGTGTTGGAAACAGAGACAACCCATTCCATGTTTTGGCCGCCAGAATATTTCTGGGTTCTGTTCTTGCTGCAATCTCCGTTGTTGTAGCACTTGAGGTCTGTAAAACCGGCAATAGTCTGCTTAGCCTCGGCGCTAACGACAACCAAGGACTGGGAACCGTCGTTGCCAGTCATGATAACGTAGCCGGAATTCTTGATATCGCCGGTAGAGGTCACGACATTTTCGTTGCTGGATGTGTAAGAACAGCCAGACTTGAGTACGCTTGCAACGCTGCCGGCGGATTCTTTAACCGTTGTGGCGTTAAAGGAGCAAGAACCGGTTTTCAGGGACTTGGCGAACAAGCTGGGCCAATCGGTTGCATGCTTTGAAAGGTAATCCTTGACGAGCCTGCCAGATTCGCTGTAGCTTGCGCCATTGAGCTTACCGATCGTGTTCAAGTCATCGCTGCCGCTGAACATAGCGGAAGTTTCTTGCTTGTTATTGACGGCATATTTACTACCGACTGCACGCAAGCTCCAGTTGCAGTTACTGATCTTGTTCGTTTCCATGAAGCTCATCCATTCCTGGGTGCTGCCGCTGCTCGGGCTGCCAGCACCGTCGGCATTGGTGGTACCCCATTCGGTAATGAACACGGGATTGCCGGAATTCTTGGCTTGCGTTGCGCGGCCACCGTAGGTGCCTACACCATGGGTTCCGGCGTAGAAGTGGAGCACGTAGCCCACGTTCTTGCCGTTTACACCACCGTATTGGGTCATCTGGGACCAGCTCGGCGTACCGACCAGAACCAGGTTGTCGGTACTATTGCGGATGAGCGGAACAATGTTGTTGGCGTAACCCTTCACTTGATCCCAGCTCTGGCTTACGGGTTCATTGAAGATTTCGTAAATGACGTTAGGAACGTCTTTGTACTTCTTGGCAACCTGTTCAAAGAAGGTCTTTGCGATATTCTGTTCGTTGGTGGCACGGTGGCTGTGCCAGTCAATGATGATATAGATATCGTTTTCGATGGCGGCTTCGACCATCTGGTCGATAATACCCATATAGCCATCGGGTGCACCGGCGTAGGAGTATGCTTCGTCGAGGGCGTTGCTGGTACCACCATCGCTATCGTAGTAGGTAATGCCCATCGCAAAACGGAAAACGTCCATGGGCAGGTTTTCGGCTGCCCAAGTAATCACGTTCTTGTTATAGTACGGCATGCCAGTGGCGTCGGACCAGAAAAGGCTCATGCCGCGGATCATGGCTTCTTCGCCATTTTTGGCACCGACGATTTTGCCACCGTCGGTGTGGAGCGCGCCATAATAGCTGACAGGGCCAATGCGCTTGGGGGTGGCAGTAGATGCTGCCGCGAGTGCCGGCACCGCAGCGAGTGCGAGCAGGCAGGGGATAATTTTTTTAATCTTCATAGTGAATTCCCTTATATAATCCCAATTTTTCCCATCAGGGGTAAAGATACCTTAATTATGGAATATTTGGAGGGTGTAACAACTAAAATAATGTTTACCTGTGAATACGGTAAAATCAAGTGTGACGCCGCTTACATTCGCGAAAATAAGGAATTTTTAAAGGCTTGGTAAATTTTTGTTAGCTTACTTGCGTTTTTTTGCGGATTTTGGGGCTTGTATACATGATATCCTTTTTTTTGCGAAAAAAAGAAAAAAATATTTGACAGGTTGCAGAAAAAAAAGATATATTAGACCCCGAACCGCCCTTAATGGGCTTAACTTTAAAAAAGAGAGAGAATTATGAACAAGAAAATTCTTACTGCTTCTGCTATTTTGGCCGCAGCATCTATGTCCTTCGGCTTCGATCTTTGGGTTGGTAGCGAAGGTGTTGCTCGTGTTAGCACCGGACTCGACGCTGGTGAAGACAACTCCGGTTACTGGTACTACTACGCCGACGATGCCGATGGCGGCGCTTCTGTCGTGCAGTGGGCTGCTGAACCGGATGCAGAATACGGTGGACTTGAACCCGTGCTCGAAGCTTGCGGTGACGGTATCTGCGGTTCCTACACCCTCGACAAGGGTACCTTGGACTATGACCCGTTCATCGGTATTGGCTTCAATGTTGGTGGTGCTGACAAGGCCGGTAAGTCTATCCCGGTTGACGCTTCTGAAATGAAGGGTGTTTGCATTGGCTTTAGCGTTACCCACGCTGCCACCCTCGAACTCGGCCTCGGCGACGCTACCGACGCTAAGATCGGTTACGCAAACCCGGCTTTTGACTTAGGTAAGTCTTCTACCGGTACCGTGAAGGACGTTCCGTGGAGCAAGTTTGCTCAGCCGTCCTGGGCAAAGACAGAAATTTCCAGTGCCGACGCCGTTGCTTCCTTGGCTGCTATCAAGTTCAAGGTTCAGGCTAAGACTGGTTCCGCCGGTGACTTCAAGATCACTATGGTCGGTGATGCCGGTACCTGCGATCCTAATGCAATCGGTGCCAAGGCTATCAAGTCTTCTCTGAAGGCTCAACTTGCTGGCCGTACGCTTTCCTTCGGCAAGTCTGTTGCCAAGGCTGAAATTGTGAACCTCCAGGGTCAGGTTGTTATGGCAGCCTCCTCTGTGAAGACCATGGATCTCTCCAAGCTCCAGGCTGGTGTCTACATGGTTCGCGCTATGGGTCTCTCTCAGCAGATCATGCTGAAGTAATCTTACTTCGGTAAAATCTTAAAGGAAGGGTTGCGGGTTCCCGCAATCCTTCTTTTTTGTATGATGAAGATTACACCGATGTTTTTTTTTCTTGTTCTTTCTTTGAAAAGAGGGAATAAAATATATATTTGAGAAAAACGCAAAACGAGGTTGTTATGCATTTCAAGAAATTTTTAGCTCCCGTGATGGGTCCTTTGGCCTTGAGCTTGGCTTTTGGCCTTGCCGCATGTGGCGATGATTCTTCGTCGGGTACTCCCGATCCTGTTGTTGATCCTGGTACTACTGTACCTGTTGATCCTGGCACGACTATTCCGACTGATCCGGGTACAACAACTCCTTCCGATCCAGGCACGACCGTACCTGTTGATCCAGGTACTACGACTCCGACTGATCCGGGTACTACTACGCCGACTATCAATCCGGGAACTCCTTGGACATCGCCGGTGGCTTTGGCAACTTCTGCCAATCCGGCTTACTCAGCCAATGTTTACGGACTTTGGAAGCCTTCTCACTTTGCAACTCTCGAAGATGAATTGGTCTACTATTCTTCGAGTGCCGCAGACTTTGCGGATATTTTCACAGCGCAGTATTTGCCGGCAGGTCGTGTGCTTTGGTCTAACCAGAATACGGGTTATTACAAGCAGTCCTGTTTGAATAAGGATTCTGATGTCGCAAACATGAAGTATCGCGGTTGCACTGTGTCCGAAGGCGTTGGCTACGGCATGTTGCTCACCTACTTTAATGGCGATGACGACGCCTTTGTGCGCATCTGGAATTATTCTAGGGCGTTCCGCGACTATTATGGCGTGGATCTTACTCCGTGGATTACCTTCAGTTTTGCCAAGAAGGTGGACTATACCAGTGCGACCGATGCTGACCTGGATATTGCCACGGCACTTGTCTTGATGTATTACAAGACCGGTTCTGCTGCATACCTTAATGACGCGTTGCGTATTATGAAGGCTATTTGGGACTTGGAAATCAACAAGACCAGTTTGCTGATTTACTCGGGCGATGACGATATGTGGCAGGGGGATGATCCGGTTTATAACCTCAGCTATTTCTCGCCGGTGGCACTTCGCTTGTTTGCCAAGGTTGATACCGATCCGAGTCATAACTGGACCGGTGTGCTCGACGCCATGTATACTTACATGACGACGGTGCAGAATGCCGGTACGGGTGTGTTCCCGGACTGGAGCAATTCGGCCGGTGTGGCTGTGGACCCGGACAACGGTTCTGCCGCAAAGACCTACTGGACGTTCAACAAGGAATCGGTGCGTATTCCGTGGCGTATCGCATGGGATTACTACTGGTTCCAGGATGAACGTGCCTTGGCTATCTTGACGAAGCTGAATACCTTTATTTCTGGAAAGTCTGGAGGCGATCCGTCTTCGAATGCGTTGATGGTCAACTACTCTTGGGATCCGGCAAAGAGCGATGCTGCAAGCACTGGTACGGCAACTCCGTCTCATTGGCTTGGCGCTTGGTGCGTAACTGGTTTTGGCTCCAATCCGACTTGGGTAACCGCTTGTACGGATTTGTTCAACACCAGAACTCCGGCTAATACGGGCTCTAGCTACTTCACCGATATCCTGATGGGTATTTATAGTGCCTTGCTGAACGGCAACTTTGTGCGTCCGTTTTAAATAGGGGGCTTGCCCCTCGCAGGCATAGAAGCCCTTGACAAAACGTCAAGGGCTTCTTTTTGTATATGGGCTCTGCTTTCGCAGAGCCATAATTGGCGCCTCGGTCATGTGCAAGCGAATTGCCCACGACTCTCGGCTTTTGTATATGGAATTTGCTGCGCAAATTCATATACGTGCGCCTCGGTCATGCTGGTGTGCAAGCACCCCATCACGGCTCTCGGCTTTTTGTATATTCTTCTCGTATGGAAAATGATTCTTTGAATGTGGAAAGTGTGGCGGCGGATTCGTTGCAGTCTGCCGGTGCTGGCGATAGCGTTGCCGCAGCACCGGAGATCGAAATGCCGACGCCGGAACAGCTCGGGATTTCGATTTTGGCGGGGCCGCAAGGTGGAATGCCCGCGGTGACCGTGGGCGACACGTTTGAATTTCCGGTGACTGTTTCATGGGGCGTGCAAGGGAGTGCGCTTTTGGTGGTGCCGACGGGCTCGGCGAATGCGAAGGGGCTGACTCAGGTGGGCATGTCGCAGGAATCGGCGCGGTCGGTGAAAGACGGCAAGGAAATCGCCTCGATTACATTTACCTACAAGATTGTGGCCGCCGATACGGGTGACTTGCATATTCCGGCGATGCGGTTTGAAATTCCGACGCAAATGGGGCAACCGCTCGATTTGCGCAGCGAAAGCGTCGATGTGCGCGTGAATGAGCCTTTTAACCCGCTTCCGCTTGGTGTGGGGCTTACTGTGGCTGTTTGCGTGCTTTTAGCGGGCCTGTGGCGCGTGAAACGCCGTGCTGCCGTGCGAGAGGCCGTTGCGGCGAAAAACGCCGCAGAAAACGCCCTGCGCGAACAAATGCTGGTGCTCAAACAGCGCGTGAATACGGCGGACAGTCGCGAATGGTTGCTGGAACTCGAAAGCATCTGCAAGGAATACGTGGCCGATAAATTCGGAATGGCCGCCTCCGCGGTCAACCTCGATAACCTCGTGAAAGAGGGTAAATTGGAAGGCTGGGAAACCCTTGTAGAAGAATTCGCACACGCCCGCTACGGCGGCGGCAAGCGCGATGGTTTCGAAAACAAGGAAACCTGGAAGGGGGCCATGGCTCTCATGGGAATTTCCGAAGACGACTAATCGGTCGTATTCATGAAACTTATTCGCGAACTTTTACCGGAGTGACGCGACCGTTTAAACGCAGGATGTATGAACCTGTGCGAGTGGGCTTTCGCCTTGTATCATTTGGTGCTTTGTTTGTATCATTCGTGAAAATAAATTTCTGCTATGTCACAAATATTTGTGATTTTGATAGAATTTTGATGTTTTTGTATCATTCTGTATTGACTTTTGGGAAATTTAAGGTTATATTGAAGGTGTAAGGGAACGAACTATGAAACCGATTACTGAATATCAAGATTACCGCCGCTATATGCAGGACTTCTATGAAGAAAAGAAGAAGTCCGGTTTTACTTGGCGCGAATTTTCGAAGGAAGCGGGTTTTGCATCGCCTTCGTACCTCAAGCTGGTTTGCGAAGGCAAGAGTTCACTCAGTCGCGTAGGGCTCCCGCGCGTGGCAAACGCCATGGGGCTTGCAGGTTACGAGCGAACCTACTTCGAGAAGATGGTCGAGTTCGGGAATGCATCGAACGACGAAAAGAAGAAGGCCGCATTCACGGAACTCACCCGCATTGCCAAGGAACAGAAAGCGCGCGTTATCGATTCCGACACGTTCGCCTACTACGAATCCGCCATCAATTCCATTGTGCGCGAGCTTGCGCCCCTGATGCCGGGCGCACTCCCGAACGAGATAGCAAAGCGAATCAGGCACCTTTACACCGCACAGCAGGTCCGCGATTCGCTTGCGATGCTCACTCGTGCGAAATTCCTCGAAGAAACCGGTGAGAATGTTTACCGCCAAACAGACAAGGCGATTACCGGCTCGACGGAGGCGATTCCTTTGGCGCTTCGTAGCATGAACCGCGAAATGTGCGACCTTGCGAAGGAAGCGATTGACAAGGTTGACGTGCGCGAGCGAAATATCTCTGGAGTGACCATGGGCGTCGACGCTTTGACTTTCGCACGGATTTCCGAAGAAATTGACAAGTGCCGTCGCAATGTGATTGCTCTTGCAAATGGTTGCAAGAAAATCGACCGCGTGTACCGTCTGAACTTGCAACTCTTCCCGCTCACGGACAATGTATAGGAGGATTACTATGAAGTTCGCTAAAGCATTTTCCTCTACCGTTATCACGCTGCTTACGGCAGCCTTCGCCCTGACTGCGGCCGCCTCGCTTGCTGCCTGCGGCAAAGACAACACCGCCGGCACCGACGAACAGGCAAACTCCGTAACCGCGCAAGTTGACACCGTTGCACTTGACAGCGCCCTTGCCGAATGGACCGTGGGCAAAACGTTCGTAGTCCCCGTTTCCTCCGACACGCCAGCTGTTCAGCAGCAACACTTTATCATTTCGGATCTAACCCGGGTTCCAGGAATTGAAGTCGAGAACGGAACGCTGTACAACAAAGTCCTTGATCACTTCGAAGCGCTCTTCTGCGAAAACAATTCCAACTGGTTCGTTTATTCCGTAAGTGTTTCCGACTCGTTAATACATAAGTACCTGAACCTGCCCGATTCAGTATCCGTAGAACCCTTTGAAACGGACTGCATTGCCGAAGGCGGAACCTTGACAGAAGAGGAAACCGTTGTCGCACGACAGCGTAACTTTACCTGCGAATTGCGGTCTCCCGTAAATGAAAATTCACCCGAAAGTGTTCAATACACCGACCCCAACTGGGAAAAGTATGTAAAACTGATTGTCGGCATCTGCCGCGACTAAAACCATAAACCGTTAGGAGGAAACCTATGAAAAACGCAATCAAAACTATCGTCTGCGGTTTTGCCGCAATCGCGCTGTTCGCCTGCTCAAGCGACAATGCGTCCGCCCCGGAACAAGCCGTTTCGCAGACATCCGGCAACAACGAGGAACAACAACATGCACGCGTCAATCCGACGGACGAAACGGACTCCATTCCCGAAAGCTGGCTGGAAGGGTACTCGCTCAGCAAAATGATCATGGTTGATCACTGGTGTGTCGAAAGCCCAGAACATCCGGATAATCCCATGTGGTGCCTCCCTCACAGGGTCCAATTAGAAAGCGGGACAGTAACCAATATGTATTGGGGAACAAGTGACTACATCCGCTGCGAACTGGCAGAAGACACCCTTACCTACCGCGAGAACCTCTCCATGGACGACAGCACTGTATCGAAAAAGTTGAGCCGCAACGCGGCCAAATACGTCACCGGTATCGAGGAGGCGTTCCGGGACTCTTGCGAAGCCGAGGGCGGGACATTCATCGATACTAACGAAGACGCCCTTGAATGCGAGGTCAAGACGAAGCCTCTGGAATGCGAAGGCTGTCCGAAAGACATAGCCCGCACCTACAGCGACCCATACTGGAGACCTTTCGCCGAAATGGTTATCTCCCCCTGCAGGATAAGACCGCAGATAGAACCTATCGAATAGAATATCCTAGTGGATATCCATCTTCGAGAATAGATTCAGCACGGCGACGCCTGAAATAATCAGGACGAGTTCAGAAAAATTCCGTGACCATGCTCCCGGAACTGCCCGCTGCGAAAGCAAAGAAGAAAAAGTAGGTGTGTTTGTTCTACGTAGAAGGAACGATAATCACTCGCCATTCGTTTTCCGACCGCAGGATATACCCCTTGTCGGTCATATTTTTTAACTGTTTTTGAATGGCTGACATGTTGATCCCGATTTTTTGTTGCAGTTCTCGGTATGTAATGGATGGGTTATCCAATAAGCTTTCGAGAATTCTTGTCGAGTTCTCGCTGCGGAATGTTATCCGTTCCCCATCGTACCACCAAACATCGGGTGAATGCTCCTGAACAAAGCCTATGTTGTATGCGATTTCTTCGGCATAAATTTTCTTGAAATAATTCTTGAACGCCCTGATTTGTCGAAGAGTCGCTTGCGCTCCATCAGAAGGGGCGTCGCCGACTTCCAAATCGGATTGGTGTAGAGCGTCAAGGTATTCGTTTTTCTTGCGGCTACGGACCACCATCATTGGGTAGCCGTGCCTGGCTAGAATGTAGTTGACGAGTAATCGTGCAATTCGTCCGTTTCCATCTTCAAAGGGGTGAATGCGAATATAACGGTAATGGAACAAAGCGGCGAGATCGACAGGATTCATTGATTTTGACGATTCCGTTTCGTTGTACCAATCTACAAGGTCAGCCATTAAGGCAGGCGTTTCTTCTGGGGATGCGTAGGTGAAAATATCCCCATAACGTGTAATGACGCTGTTCGGGCGCGTTTTGTATTGCCCCGCATGAATTGTATATGATGAGTGGTTCTCGTCGGGAAGAGTGTAATGAACTTGATAATCTTCTCGAATCAGGGTCCTGTGCAATTGGCGGATGAAATTTTGGGTTAATGGTGAGAGTGTGTCCTGCGATTTTTCTGAAGCTATTTTAAGACAAACTTCGCTGGCCTTCATTTCTTCGCAATCCCTAACCTTCGCGATACCTTCCACCTTGCCAAAAAAGAGCAGCAATTCCGTTTGTCCGTATGTTAACGTATTGCCCTCGATATGGTTGCTGTTGTAGTTGAAATCCACCGAAAAACGACGGCTCAGGCGAAATTGGTCGTGCTCGCTAAGGGGCTGCATTGCCTGCCATTCGGCAAGGTTTTTTTCGAGATTTGGGCGCTTCATACCCTAAATATAACAAAATTCACATTAAAAGGTGGTATTATACCACCTTTTAATGTGAATTTTATGCTTAATCTGTGCTTTTTTTTGTGAAAAGGTGGTGTTGCACCACCTTTTCGGTGCTTTTTGGTGCCGGCGGCTTCTGCGACAATGGCGAGGATGAGGAATACGTAGTTGAGCATAGGGAGAATATACAAATTAATTTTTTATATTGTGAAAAAAGTTGAGAGGAATCCATGCCGAGTTCAGAGAAGTTTCGTGATCACGTTTTGGAACAGTTCAATGGAAAGCCGCTTGAAGGTGGTTTCCGTGTGACCACCCGCAAGATGATGGGCGAGTACATCTTGTACGCTGACGGGAAAATCTTCGGCGGGATTTACGATGATCGCTTGCTGGTAAAGCCTGTGCCCGCGGCCTTGGCGATGCTCCCCGGCGCAAAGAAGCAACTGCCTTACGACGGCGCGAAACCCATGCTCCGCATCACCAACGAGCAGATTGAAGATAACGATCTCTTAGTTCGTTTGCTCGACGTGATGCTGCCGGAGTTACCTGCTTCCGCGAAGAAGAAAAAGTAGGTTTAGAATGTTGTTGATGCAAAAAAAGTTCAGTTTTTTATTTGTCCTATTGTTCTTGTTCGTATCGGTAATTGTTGCGTGTTCCGATGATGGCTCCTCTGCTAAGGATCCTGGTGAAACTGCAAAAGAGACCGCGCAAGAATCTGTAAAAGATGATGGGCCTGACACGTATGAATCTGCAAAGGATGATGAGCTTGATTCTGACTCGTATGAAGATGCGATTATTGATAGCATTCTTGGACCTGCAAGATTCTTTGATGTTCAATTTATTTATGCTCCCGGCGAGTATAATGGAATATGGTATTTAGGAGATCGCTGGCATTTCAAAATAGACTCTACCATTGAATTAGGGGAATATGTAAGGGATTTGCGCCTTCAGATTAGTTTTGCCGATACGGCAACATGTAACTATCTGAATACTCGCGTTCTAGTTGATGGTAAGGAATTGGAATGCTCTCCAGATGGTGGGAAACTTTGGCGATGCAAAAAATTTTTACCGTCTCTTACGGAAACGCATAGGCTTGAAGTTCTTCTGGATTCTGCGAAATGTGGAAACCTCAAGAAACGATATACGATTGTCCCGTCAAAGAAACCAGGGAGCGCGTGGAATACGAGTGGTGAATGCTATAGCGGTTGTGAGAGAGTGGCATTAAATAGTTTCTTTGTAGAATTAGGGGGGGAGTTTGGGGGAGAACGTGCGTATTCTTTGGAACTTGATACATTACAGTCAAGATGCTATTTGAAGCATGGTTCTGATTCTTTAGACTTGGTCAAGGAATTTGAGCCAAACTATGATTTTTGGAATGCCGATCATTATCGTAGAATGGTGGTTTCTGCCGATAGTGCTTCATTGGCCGGCCTGATGCAGGGGGATACTCTTGCTACGCTTGCCTGTGCCGTTATTTATCAGCCATGGTATATCCACCAACAACTAGATTCTATCGAATTTTTTGAAAGGGAAGTAAATATTCAAAGCTATCAGAGGAAAAGGTTGATTTCTGTAGGCTTTACAGAAGAGGGATCTTTGGAATTGGGATATGCGGATAGGTTCCCGAGGGACATATACATAAGAGCGAATGTGAACGGTGTGCATAAATACTATTACCAGCATTTCTTCTTCATTGATCGAGAATATGGAAGTCGTGGCTTTTACTATGAAGTTCCGCTTGATAGCATTTATGGAGGCTTTGCTAGTTCCGAGAGAGATTCTATCCAGTTTATCGTCATGGGTAACGCCGATGCAGAATCAAGCATAGAAGAAAAAAATATACGTGGAATTTTGGACCACCTTCCGTATATTTATCTTAATGACGTGTTTGTTACGGGATTTACCGATAGTACTGCTGCGGTTCTTGATTCTATTATCGATGTCATAACAGACGATGCCGGAAACATAAAACCGGAGTTTTTCTTCATTGATGCCCAGCGCATCCCGGGGTATGAAAAGGAATAGGTTGGTTCTTTGGTGGCTGATTTGCCTTTTTTCTTGGATTTTTGTATCTTAATTCGCGAAAACAGAAGAGGTTAACTAAATGGATATTCAGGAACTTTCGGAAAAGGTGAGGCAGCAGAGTGCTTTTTGCATGAATTTGCTGCGTGAAGTGGAAGGTACGGTGATTGGCCAGAAGGCTCTGGTGGAAAGCATTCTGACGGGTATTTTGGCGGACGGTCACGTGCTGCTGGAAGGCTTGCCGGGCCTTGCCAAGACGACTGCGGTGAAGGCTTTTGCCGATGCCGTTTCGCTGGATTTCAAGCGTATCCAGTTCACGCCCGACCTGTTGCCGGCGGACTTGCTGGGTACCACGATTTACAACGCGAAGGAAGCGAAGTTCGAGACCCGCAAGGGCCCGCTGTTTACGAACCTGGTGCTGGCCGACGAAATCAACCGTGCGCCGTCGAAGGTGCAGAGCGCCTTGCTCGAAGCGATGCAGGAACGCCACATCACTATCGGTGACGAGACGTTCAAGCTGGACGAGCCGTTCCTGGTGCTTGCCACGCAGAACCCGATTGAACAGGAAGGTACCTACCCGCTGCCCGAAGCCCAAGTGGACCGTTTCCTGTTGAAGGTGAAGGTCAGCTACCCGAACAAGGCCGACGAAATGAAGATTCTCGACGCCGTTGCCGGTGCGGGGCTGCGTCAGCCGCAGGCCGTCGCCACGAAGGAAGACATCCTGGCCGCCCGTCAGCTAGTGAAGCAGGTGTACGTGGACGAACGCGTCCGCGAATACATCGTGAACCTGGTGCTTGCGACCCGCGATCCGGGCAGCATCAAGCGCAGCGACCTGGTGGGTTTTGTGGAAGTGGGCGCCTCGCCCCGTGCATCCATCGGCCTTGCCCAGGCATCGAAGGCCCATGCGTTTATCCAGGGTCGCGCCTACGTGACGCCCGAAGACGTGAAGGCCGTCGCCATGGAAGTGCTCCGCCACCGCATTATCCTGAGCTACGAGGCCGAAGCGGAAGAAGTTTCTGCCGAGACTGTGGTGCAGAAGATTCTCGACAGCGTCGAAGTGCCGTAATCGAAAACGGTGCGGGTGTCGTGAAAACGAAAATTCCAAGAAAGAATTTCGGGAGGCTGCTTGTCGGCCTCCTTTTCTGTGTGCTTTGGGGGGCGTGTTCAAATTCGCATTATGAAGAACAAGAAGACTCGGTGGCCGATGCTGATGTTCCGGCGGTTGACTCGGTCAAGGTCCCTGTCATAAGGGTAGATTCCCTAAGACCCGAAATGATGAGAATTCAGCCTAATGGGGCGACTGTATTGTTGGGTGATGGCCGGATGCGGGTGAACTTGGATTATGATTATTCACTCGGGATTCACGAGGTGACTTGTGCTGAATATAAAGTGGTTTATAAAATGGAGCCCGACCTCTTTTATTCGGATTGTGAGCAAGATTATTTGCCTGTAAGCAAAGTGACGTACTATGATGCAGTTCTTTTTGCAAATGCGTATGGCAGGATTCGCGGGCACGATACAGTCTATGTTTATCGGCATCCGGTTTTTAATTCAACAGGAAATTGCGTTAACCTCGAAGGTTTAGAAGTTCGCACGGATGTAGATGGATATCGTTTGCCAACGGAAGCTGAATGGATGTTGGCTGCATCGCAAGCATGGGATGTTGAACGTTGTAGTTGGAATGCCTCCAATTCTAATTTTGAACCCCGTTTGGTATGTTCTTTTCCCGATTCGATAGGCTTTTGCGATCTTGCGGGCAATTTGTTGGAACTGACGAATGACTGGCTTGGTGATTTGGTAGATACGGTTGTAGGAAATTATGTTGGGGCCCCGACGAGCAATTCGTTGTACGAAAAAGTTGTTAAGGGTGGGGCGATGCTGCAGGGATCTGGTGATATCAAATTGAGTAATCGAAAAGATGTTTACCCTGTCACGGCGTCGACGAATTTACCGTATATGGGTTTTCGTCTTGCGTTTGGAAAAATTCCTGAAGCCGTTTGGATGGATGAATGCGGTGATGTTGCGACAAGCTTTATAAAATTGAAGGCGTTTTATTCGGATATTCGTGAGGTGATTGGAGTTGGACGCGCGAAACTTGCTTTTAGAAATGACAAGACTGGAAATTTGGCGTATGTAGATTATAGCAACGGGGCTCGTGTGGTTGAATTTGCGGACAGCATTCCTGTGTATCATCCAGAAATTTCACCTGATGGCATGAAGGTTGTGTTTTGCACGGGCGTAGAAGGCATTGACGGGGAATCTTCGGTATATGTGAGAAACTTGGATGCGTCGGGTAGTGGACTTGTAAAACTGGATGCCAAAAATGCGTCGATTCCCCGCTGGTATGTAGACGACAAGGGAGATACCTCGATTGTCTATGTAGACAATGTCGGAGACAATAGTGACGACGCGGTTTTCTTTGCGCGCTCAACATGGATGGTTCCGTTTGCGAATGGAAAATTCGGAAAACCGAAAAAGGTTTTAGATGGTGCTTATCATAGCGGTTTTGGACGCAAAGGGAATTTTGCTGTGTCGGGTGCGCGCAAGCTTCGCGTGTATGCAAATGGAAAAGATGAAATTTGGTATGATGGAGAACAAGCTTGCAATGCGTCACTTTCGAAGGACAGTTTGAATCAAGTTCTTTTTTTGGATTTTGGCGGTGCTACTGGAAGAAAGTTTGCAAATGAAAAGTACGGCGTACATGAACGAGTGCTTGTTGCTGACAGCACTGGAAAATTGGTAAAAGCGATTCCTGCGCCTAAGGGATATTCTTTTGATCATTCTGAATGGACAGGCCGCGAGAATTGGGCGATAGCCTCGCTTGTGAATTCAAATGGAGACCATTCGAAAATCGTACTTGTGAACGTTCTTGATTCTAGTGTGGTTGAACTTGCCGAAGGCGATGAAGTCTGGCACCCGAGTTTGTGGGTGATGTCAGACGAACCTTTTGGAGATATTTCTTTGAATGTGGATAGCGCTGGCATGTATTGGGATCCTGTGTCTCAGAGCGGTGTAAGGTCCGCCGCGCTTAAAATGCGTATGTTTTGGGATATGCATGATTCTTTAGAAGTGATTGCTGTAGGAAGTTCTCGTGCGGAGCGAGGCTTTGACCCTGCACGGATTTCAAGGCCGTCTTTGAATTTTGGCTTTATCGGAGGGGATTCGTGGGCTTCACTCTACTTACTTGACAATTATATTGTTCCGCATGCACGCGCACTGAAATATTTGATTATTGAAATATCATTTGATTTAATGAAAAATGCCCCGATTACACGAATGGCTAAAGTGTTCGGATTGGCGCCGGGTTATGCCTATGATAAGGAACATGGGTTCTGGAAAGATAGCGTACCCGATGCATTTTTAAGGATGGTCGATGTGAATGTTTGTTATTCGAACGAGGATTCTTTAAATTATGTTGACTCGCGTGGTTTGCTTAAAATAGAGGCTAATGGTTGGGGCGAAGAGCCGGCAATTTTGGTTGATACGATGCATAAGTCAGGCAATGTTATTTATGCTCGAAGTCTTGATAGCCTGACGGCTTTTATTGATAGTACGCAGAATAAAGGTTTTAAGATAATCGGATTGATTTATCCGCAATCTCCGGAGTATGCGAAGACTGGAAGCTTTGGGCGACACGGAGTTCGCAGGAGCGTGGCGATTGAAACCGCAGCGTATTTGGATTCGCTTGCAAGCGTGTATCCGCATTTTATTCTGATGGATGAAAATAAATTCGGTGCGCATGACTACACAGATGCTATGGCAAATGACTATGACCATTTGAGTGCCCTTGGCGCAGAACACTTGTCTGCGCGGCTGGATTCGTTGATAAAGACTTTAGATAGATGACAATACGGGTATTGCCGACGAATATGCGGAAAAACTAGAGAATGGAGTGCCCCTTGCCCCAATCCTCTAACATCTAATTACTATCTTTATGGCGAAAAAGGGCTCAGGGAAATCCTCTGGGTAGCTTATTTTCGTGTTTAACTAGAAAGAAAAACGAAGGATATATGGCAAATCGTGTTGTAATCGGTTCCCAGTGGGGTGACGAAGGCAAGGCCAAGGTTGTTGATTTTCTGACTCTGGACGCAGACTACATCGTGCGTTTCCAGGGTGGCGCAAACGCTGGCCATACCGTAGAGGTGGGTGACAAGAAGTTTGTGTTCCACCTGATTCCCTCGGGCATTATGCATGATGACAAGATTTGTGTGATCGGTAACGGCGTGGTGCTTGACCCGGTGCAGACGCTCGCCGAAATCGCCGACTTGCATACCAAGGGAATCAATCCGGAAGGTCGTCTGTTTATTGCCGACAACGCACACGTGGTGCTCCCGTACCACTCTACCCTCGACAAGGCCAAGGAAAAGAAGGCTGGCAAGGGTGCTATCGGTACTACGGGCCGTGGCATCGGCCCCTGCTACAGCGACAAGGTGAACCGTATTGGTGTCCGCGTAGGCGACCTCATGGACGAACGCGAACTGCGCCCCCGTGTCGAAGCGATGGCCAAGGTCCACAACGAAGAATTCAAGGTGATGTACGATGTTCCCGAAATTGATCCGGAACAGGTCATCAAGGACTACCTCGAACTCGGCCAGAAAATCAAGCCGTTCGTGCGCGACGTGAGCGCTATGCTTTATGCCGCCGTGAAGGCCGGCAAGCGCTTGGTGTTCGAAGGCGCCCAGGGTACCATCCTCGACGTGGACCAGGGAACTTACCCGTTCGTGACCTCCAGCAACACGGTTGCAGGTTACGCAAGCTGCGGTGCAGGCATCGGCCCGACTGCCATTGACCAGGTGGTGGGCGTGGTGAAGGCTTACACGACCCGCGTGGGTAACGGCCCCTTCCCGACTGAACTCTTGGACGAAACGGGCGACACGCTCCGTAAGATTGGTAACGAATACGGTGCAACCACGGGCCGCAACCGCCGCTGCGGTTGGTTCGATGCTCCGGTGGTCCGCAAGGCTGCCGTGGTGAACGGCCTCACTCACTTGGCTATTACCAAGCTGGACGTGCTTGACACCTTCGATACCATCAAGATTTGTACTCACTACGAATGCGACGGCGAAAAGATTGAAAACTTCCCGAACCAGCTTTCGAAGGTTGGCCGCTGCGTGCCGGTCTACGAAGAAATGCCGGGCTGGAAGTGCGATACCACCAAGTGCCGCAAGCTCGAAGAATTGCCGGAAAATGCCCGCAAGTACCTGAACCGCATGGCGGAACTCGTGGGTGTGAAGATCGGCATGATTTCGATCGGTGCAAAGCGTGACCAGAGCATCATCGTAGATTTGGACTAGGAATCTAACCGAAGGAGAAAGAAGAAATGGACAACAATGTATGTGGACTCTTGAAAGGGGTTGACCTTTTCTCTGAATTGACGGAAGAACAACTTGGCTTGCTTGCCAACTTGGTTGTTGTCCAGGACTTCAACCGCGACGAAACGGTGGTGCTCGAAGGCGACTGCTCGATGAAGGCGCTGTACCTGATTGCGTCTGGTACGGTGCAGGTCTATATGACCGGCGTCGATGGGCGCGAGACGATCCTCAGTTTCTTGGAACGCGGCGACTTCTTTGGCGAAATGTCGCTCATCGACGGCGAACCGAGGTCTGCCTCGGTGCGCACCGTCACCGATGCGCAGCTGATGATCATTCACCGCGAACCGTTCTTGACGCTGATTCGCCAGACTCCTGAAATTGCGATGTCTCTTTTGTCCGAAATGAGCAAGAGACTGCGTAAGGCGAACAAGCAAATCGGTTCCTTGTCGACTATGTCCGTAAGTGGCCGCGTGGCAGGTACCTTACTGAACCTGATGGAAGAACGCGGCATGCGCATTCATACGGACAACGGCCAGATGGTGACGGTGATTCACAACCGTCCGACTCAGCAGCAGTTGGCAGACATGTCGGGTACCACTCGCGAAACGGTGAGTCGCATTTGCTCGATGCTTGTAAAGGCAAACGCCATCGCCATGACCGGAAAAGACATTGTCATTTTCGATGAAACCGCTTTGCAGGAGAAAGCTACTAAAGGTTAGTTTTACCTACTATGGATAAAGTAAAAACGATTTTGAATAAAGTTTTGTCCTGGGCCAAGACGGCGCCTGTAGTGAAGGCTCTTTGCGTCTGGATTGTATTACTGGTCCTGTTGGCGTTCTTTGTGGACAAACTTGTCATGCCGATTTTTTCGGGCCATTTTGCCTCTACAGGCGAAGTTCCGAATTTGGAAGGCATGAGCGAAGAAGCAGCCCAGAAGGCTTTGGAAGATGCCGGATTCAAGTACGAATGGCTTGAAGAAGTCCGCTACAGCGCGCAGATTCCGGCCGGCATGGTCCTTGTGCAGATGCCTGCCGCGGGCCGTACAGCAAAGCTTGGCCGCACGGTCAAACTTACCAGGAGTTTGGGACTTCGCGAAGTGGAAATTCCTGATCTGCGCGGCAAGAGCCAAAAACAAGCCTCTATCTCGCTTGCACGTGCGGGCCTTGTGCAAGGCGCTATTGTGAAGGGCGCTCACCAGAGCATTCCCCGCGGTGTCGTGATTCGCACGATTCCTGTGGCTGGCGAAAAGGTCCGCATTGGCGATACGGTGAAGGTCGTGATTTCGGCTGGCGCTACCCAGGGTAAGACTGTTCTGCCGGACTTTAGCGGCGAACAAATTGACAACGTTTATGTTAAACTTGAAACTCTCGGCTTTAAAGTCGGAAAAATCAAGCGCAAGAAAGACGAAGAAGGCCGTGCGCCTGGTACGGTAATCGAGACTTCGCCGAAGCATGGCGATTATTTGCCGCCCGACACCAAGATTAACTTCGTGATTGCGGACTAAAAAGCTCATGAGGGCGTTACTACTTTCACTGTCTCTGATAGCGACTCTCTTTACGATGTCGCTTTCGCTCGGAGCGTGCGCTTCGTCGAAAAAAGGGGGGGAGCTGACCGTTGCGGATTCTGCGGCGATTGCCATGGCGGTGAATGCAAAGCTGGATTCCATACAGAAAGCCGCCGAAGATCTGGCTCAATCGCAGAATGTGGACGCGGCTCATGAATCCTTTATTCGCGCCCAGGAAATGGAATTGCGTGGCGAGAAGGCTTTGGCCAACGTGTTCTGGCAGCATGCAGCGGAATCGGACCCCAATAGCCGATACTTGGCATTTAAACTTGTCGAAATCATGATGTCTCAGGGCTCGGATTCTCTCGCCTTGATTCAGGCTCAGCGTGCGCATAAGCTGAAGGGGCGCCCGACGGCTTCGCAGCTTGGAATGCTAGCCCATTTGTACGTGAAAGATGGTCGAGCCGATTCTGCCCGAAAGTATTTCAATGCGGCTCTAGATACCTCTCGCTACCAGGATATGACGCTGCTGTACGATTACAGCCTGTTTCTGGAAGCGGTTCAAGATACGAAGGAACTGACTCGTGTCTACGACTTGCTTTTGCCGCAAGTGAATTACATGCCGACGCTTTTCCAGCGCCAGCTCAAGCTGCTTTTGGATCAGGGAAAGGATTCCGCTGTCGTGGAGCTTTTTGAAAAAGGTCACGAAGCTACCGGCGATAAAAAGATGCTTTTGCAGATGGTGCAGGGGCTTGTCTTTCAGCAGCGCTTGAAAGAAGTCAAGGCGGTAGTGGATACCCTTACGGAATCGACTCAGGAAGATGAATCCATGATTGTGCTCTTGATGAGCGCCCTTGCCGAAAAGAGTCGCGATTCTGCTTACGCCATGCTCAAGAAGAAGTATTACGTGGACCAGGTGCGTACGCCGATACTTGCAAATTTCTTGGGTCATTACGAACATATGTTCGATGACCTGGACAGCGCAAAGGTGCATTTGAAGATTGCCGCAGAACAGTTGGGTGACCAACGGGTTTATGCGACTAATGCCTACCACGCTCTTTCCGCAATTGCCTTTAAAGAAAAGAAAAACAAGGATGCCGTGCGCTATGCCGAAAAGGCAGACTCCGTGGCGCTGGGTAGCGACAAGGCCGCCCTCGCTTTGACTTACGGTACGGCAGGGTTGTACAGCAAGGCATACAAGATGCTTGATTCGGTAATCGCCGTGTGGGATAAGTGGACGCCCATGGAAGGAATCGCCGACTCTGCTTCGATCCAGCGGATGAAAACGGATGTCGAACGCAATAGACGCCAGTTCCGCAGCGTGTATGCCCGCATTTTATGTGTGGAAGCCCAGGAAATCTGGCAGAAGGACATTGCGGATTCTGCACGGATTAAAAAGGCGCTTGTCTTGCGCGAAAAAGCTGACGGTCTTTACAAGGAACTTGCCAGAAAGGATACGGCTGATGTGGGAATTCTTGTATTGATGGCAATGAACCTGGAACGCATGGATCGCTACGAAGAAGCCTTTGCCATGTTCGAAAAAATTCTGAAGATTAAGAACGCTCCGATTGACCGCGCCGAAGTCTTGAACTATTACGGCTACACGCTGATTGACTTGAACCGCAGCCCCGAAGAATTGGACAAGGGAATTGCCATGGTCGATCAGGCCCTGTTGATGGAAAAGAATGGTCAGCCGTCGGAAGCTTACTTGGATTCGAGGGCTTGGGGCTTTTACCGCAAGGGAAAGTTTGAAGATGCGCTTACGGTCATGAAGCTTATCAAGAGTCCTCACTTTGACGACGATTACGTTTACTGGGAACACATGGCGGCTATTTACGAGGCGCTAGGCATGAAGGCTGAAACCAAGGCTGCTTACAAGAAATTGAAAAAGCTGCAGCCGCATCACCCTGCCGTGAAGAAGTTTTTTAAGAAGTAGGAAGTAGACGGTAGGAAGTGACACGAATGTGTCATCCTGAGCGAGTGTAACGATGTCGATATATGAAACTTCGCTCTTTAGAGCGTTAGTTGAATTAGGTTCGAAGGAGCAGGATCTTTTGTTGAAGTTTATCTATTCCATATTGGTGTTGTTTGCGATGTGCATTCTTGCCGGATGTGCGGGTAAAAAGCCTGTGGTGGAGCCTGCTAATGCTACGGCCGATAGCAATGCTGTTGTCGAAACCCCTCGCGATAGCTTGCGTGCCAAATTCTTGCTGACGATATACCAGCAGGATTCTGCGACACAAGAAATAAAAACGCAGGAGTTCGATGCGGTCTTGTTCTCGGTGCCGGGCAAGCGTTACCGTATGGAACTTACGGGCCCGCTGGGTATTGGCGTGGCCTCGCTCCTGTGGCAAGAAGACGGTTGGCAGATGACATTCCCCACGGAAAAACTTTACATGAAGGGCGTTGGCTACATGGTGGGACTTTTGAATAACGATGCGCTTCCGATGGTGCATATTCATCAGGTGGCGGACATTTTCGATGGACGCCTGTTGCCCGAAGATTATGAAGAAGTTGCTCCACCCGAAGATTCAACAAAAGTGGAGGGTGCCGTTTATGCCCGCGAAAAAATGGGACGCCCCTTCCATTTTGTAAAGGACGGCGACAGGGTTTCTTGGCTTTCACGGCCAGGCCGCGGCGGAAAGACAGAAGTCATTCGCTATTATGACTTCAAGGGGTTTGAAGGCGTAGAAACTCCGTCCCGAATAGAATTTGAACTCGAAGGTGCAAAATTCCTTGAAATTCGCATCAAGAAAGTTGCTCGCAACAAGTCGTTCAGTTCGGGAACCTGGCGCTTGAACATCCCCAAGAGCTTTAAGCGCGTCGGGGAATAGTAAAATTTGTAAATTATGGTTATGAAGTTGAATGCTAAGATTTTTGCATTGTTTTTTGGGCTATTCTGTTGTGCTCCGCTGTTTGCGGCAGATACGTTGCAAGTGTATGCGATTCGCGTACAGTTTGAAGAAGAAAAGCCGGACAACAGTTTGACGACGGGAACAGGCCTGTTTGATTCTGACAAGTCTAAAAAAGGGGACTACAAGTTGGACCCTTCGGGCATGCGCAATAGCGTGTCTTACTGGAAAAAGCATTTTGATTTTGCGAACGCCTACTTTAAAAAGGCGAGTAACGGAAATGTGGTGATTGATGCGCACATCTTCCCGAAGTCATCGAGTGCCTATAAGCTTAAAAAGCAGATTATCGATTACAATCGTACAGCTAGAATGAAGGGCGAAAAGGCAGCAGCGTTCGATTCGGCACGCAGTTGCGACTATTTGCGCTTTATTTACGACGCGGTGATGGCGGCGCATGAATCGAGTGAATCTCCATTTAGCGAACCGCTCTCGAAGAATCCGAATACGAAACGCGCCTTCATGATTATCCATGCGGGTGCAAGCCGCTTGGTCGATGGCGGTAGCATGGGAACGCGCGGTGCGGATACTCCGGGCGACTTTATGGATGCGTACATTGAAAAGGATTATTGGCAGTTCTTGCCGGATACGCTGAAGGGCACAATTGTCAAGAAACTCAAGACGAGTACGGGGAAGGATTCCACGGTGGTCGAGGGCCTTGCGCTGGAGGGTGCTACCATCGATACGCTCAGCACGATTATGGTGTCTAGCGAAACGGCTTCGCAGGATGGGCTTAACTGGGGCGTGAATGGAATTATCGTGAACCAGATCGCCCGCGAACTTGGACTCCCGAATACGTACGATGCGGCCAAGGGTACGAGTCGCCTGGGTTACTTTGACATGATGGATTTTGCGGGTTACAATGCGGGTAGCGGATTCTTGCCCTCGATGCCTGCGGCGTGGGAACGCGCTTATATGGGCTGGAGTTCCGTGAAGGAAGTTCGCCCCGTTAAGGGTAAATCGGTAACGGTTGAAATTTCTGCTGCGGGAACTGGCGATGGAACCGAAATTGTGAAGGTGCCGCTTTCTGCGAGCGAATACCTGCTGATTGAAAACCGTCAGCGTAGCTGGAACAAGAACGGCGAAGTGAACGTAACGGTGAGCGACCCCGACGAAAGTACCGATACCATTATCAGAACAGTTCCGATAGATAGCCTGCTTTTGGTATTCGAGGACAGCGTCTGTGTCGATAGCAAGTGCACGAAGAATAAGAAGAACGATAAGAAGGCCAGCGGCATTATTGTGGACGTGAGTAGCCTTGACGCGGGGATTCCTGCAAGCGGCATTGTCGTGTGGCGAGTGAACGACTGGTACTTGAGACAGACGCTGGAATACGGCATTGCGAATTTCTGGGGTGGCGATACCCTGCGTGACCACCAGTTCGGCATAGCCATGGTGGAAGCCGATGGTATTTTGAGTATCGGTAAGACGTTCAAGAATGCGCTTGGCGAAGATACTTACGATTACGGCTCGGGAACGGACTTGTTGCCGCATTTGCGCAAGCCGAGTAAGGAATCCAAACAGACGTTTGATACGGTGACGACGATTGGCTCGACGGGTTATGCGAACACCATGACAACGCAAGGCGGTTACACCGGTATTAAGATCAAGGTGAATGTACCGAAGGATGCCCGCATCGAAAAGACTTCCAACAGTTTTATGGGCGATAGTGTGGTGAACTTTGGCTCGCAAAAGATCAGCGTGACAATCAGTATTGATGACGGAAGCATTGACGGCTCCCAGTTCCCGCGAGACATTGGCCTTGCTTCTGCGGTGCGTGGCGCCGTGTTCGTGGACGACCCTGAAAACGAAGGTGAAAAGCTTTTGGTGGTGGGCGCCATGGATGGAACGCTGCAGGTGTTCAATGCATTGGGCGACACCTTGTTCCCGGCGGATACGGTCATCAAGCAGAAGACTTTGACCCGTAACAGCGTCGAACGCGAGGTTCCTCTGTACCGCGTGGGTGCAAGCTACGGTCCGTTGGTAGGCATGGCAAGCGACGGCAAGGACGTTTACAGCCTGCATAGGAATAAACTGGTGAAGACGAACTTTGTGGGTGGCGTGCCGACACAGCAGGAAATTGACATCGATTCCGCGACGGCAGGTCCGATCGTTTACGACGGAAAGATCTGGATTGCCAGCCGCGAGGGTGTGTCGATGTACGATGCAGTCAAGTTTGAAAAGAAGTCGACAATAAACGTTCATGAGTCCAATTCGTCCGCATCAAAAATCTATACGGATATGGCCTATTGCAAGCAAGATGCCGGCAAGGGTATCGAAAATGTACAGGTGTCCAACGATGGAGAGCTCTTTACGACACAGAGATGGATCAAGCTGAACGGAAAAAATAGCGAGATCTTCCGCATAGCCTGTACCGATATGGATCGGGACGACAAGGTGGATATCATTGCTGTAGGTAGTCGCGGGACAGTTGTGGCTGTGAATTATGATGAATCCAAGAAGAGTCTAGTGACCCACTGGACAAAAACCTACAAGCGCGGCGCTGGTGGCACGAGTGGCTTGAAGGATGAGACTTCGGGCATTGCTATTGGTGACATTAATGGTGACGGCTATCCTGAAATCGTGTTCCTCGGTGACAACCTGGTGTACGCGCTTGACCGTTCGGGACTTCCAATTGCCGGTTTCCCGGTGAAGATTTCTCGCGGCGCTCCGGTTTACGGATTCTTTAGCGACCCGGTGCTTGTCGATGTGACGGGCGATGATACTCCTGAAATTCTGGTGCCGAGTAACAATGGCCTGGTTTATGCGGTGACCGGCAAGGGAAAGATGCTTACTAGCAAGGACGGCTTCCCCATTGCGGCGGGCAGCTACGAAGATATGGATTCTACGAGCGTGATTCAGCCCATGAGTATCTTTGTGGCGAATGCGGTTTCTGACAAGAAATCTGCGGGCCCGGAACTATTTGCCCTGCATCGCAACAGCCTGACGGCATTCCGTTTGCGCAATGCTAAAACCGATGCGGCCTCCTCTGCTGCCGCGTGGACGCTTCCGGCGGGTGGTAACGAACGTATGGGTTACTTTGACGCCTCGAAGCTTAGCGATGTGAAGAAGGTGACTGCGAAGGATGAAATTACGGAATTCTTCATGTTCCCGAACCCGGTGCGTGGTGGCGATGCGAAGGCACGCTTTGAAATCGGTGCGGCAGCGAAGAATGCGACCCTTGAGCTCTATGACATTACAGGCCTTTGCGTGTTCAAGACGAAGATGAGTGACGTGAAACAGGGACGCAACCAGTTCGAAAAACTTGATTTGAAACACTTGGGTTCTGACGTTTACACTGCACGCCTCAAGGTGAAATTTGAAAGCGGCAAGACCAAGCAGAAACTTTACCGTGTGGGTGTAGTTAAGTAAAGCGTGGTTAATGTTATGATGTCGCGTCTGGTTGCAATTTCGCTATTGACCTTCTCCTTGTTTGCCTGTACGGCTACGGGTGATTCTGTGGGTGACTCAACCGCAGATTCAAATAGCGGTTCCGACGGCGGTGGATCTGGCAATAAGGGTTCTCACAACAAGGGAAATTCCAGTTCCTCGTTTGAAGATCCTCAAGAAAACGAGGACTTGTCCGGCTTGGTCGATATGGTGAATATTCCGGCCATGAGTTTTATCCGCGGCGAGGCGGCTTTTACGGTAGACGCTTATTCTATTAGCAAGACCGAAGTGACCCAGGGCCTGTACCGCCAGGTGATGGGTTCTGTCGCTAAAGAAGATTCTCTAGGTGATGACTTCCCGGTTTTCAACGTGAGCTGGTACGATGCCGCCTTGTTCTGCAATGCGCTTTCTAAAAAAGTCGGTCTTGATACGGCTTATGTGTACGAGTCTATCGTCGGTGGCGTTGAATTGGGTAAGTTGTCTATCGATTACGCAGCCAAATCGGTGAGACTTCCGACTGAAATGGAATGGGAAATCGCCGCCCGCGCCGGAACTTTGACCACCTATTACTGGGATACCGATGAGGCTTCCAAGTATGCGTATTATGCACAAAGTAAAGGCCCCGTGGAGGTGGCAGGGTTTATTCCGAATGACGCAGGTCTTTACGATATGGCAGGGAATGTGGCTGAATGGGTGAACGACTGGTACTATGCTTACCCGACGGTATCGCAGGATAATTATGTAGGCCCTGCCGAGGGTGACTACAAGGTAATCCGTGGCGGTGGATGGTCCGACAAGGCACCTGCGCTTGCCTCGGGTGAACGTGACAAGAAAGCCCCCAAGCACCATAGCCAGACAATTGGCTTTAGAATTGTCTATTCTCAAGGCATTTAATATAAACTTTTCTGTTTTTGCTACATTGTAAACCATGAATATGCTTGAATCCATGGTTTTTCCTGTTGCGAGAATGGCGTTGCCTTTTCTTGCTGTTTTTGTAATGACTGCTTGCGAAGAAGATGAAAAGTCGGATCCGCTGCCGAATCTTCCGCCGATTGAAATTCCGAAGGAAGTGCCGGGACTTTATTCCGGCAGCTTGCCATGCGATGACTGCACTAGCCGCATGGTGCGCATGACGCTTGGCGAAGACAGCACCGTAGAAGCAATCCAGCTTCTTTTGCGCGACACCATGGAAACGGATTCGCTGAAGGGTACGTATTCCGTTACCGATAGCACCATCAAGGTGACTCTTGCAGGCGACAAGGGACATTGGAATTTCAAGCGTGTCAAGTTTGGCAATTTGCAATACATGACGGCTGCTGGAACCGTGTACGAAGACAAGGACGGCATGAAGGCCGAAATGATTCGCATTTTCAAGGTGGCGCCGAAATCTGTTGCAAAGGATACCGCTAAAGAAGCGAAGCAGGATTCTCTCGTTGCGGATTCGGTGAAGAAGGAAGAATCGCTCAAGGAGTAACTTATGCAGTGTACGGCACTTGTAATTGACGACGAACCGCTTGCCCGCAAGCGCATTATTTCGCTGTTGGAACCCTATTCTTCTGAAATAGAGATTCTGGGAGAGGCCGGTTCTGGCGCCCAGGCTGTCAAGATGATTCACGAGATGATTCCCGACGTCGTGTTTCTGGACATCCAGATGCCGGATATGGATGCATTCGAAGTGCTGCATTCCTTGCAGGGGGATGATGTTCCCCTGGTGATTTTTACCACAGCTTTTGATAACTTTGCACTCAAGGCCTTTGAAGAAAATACGGTAGACTATCTTTTGAAACCGGTGGCTCCGGAACGCTTGGCTGTTGCTATTGAAAAGCTGCGCAAGGCAATTCCGCAGGTCGACGACACGACGATTCCCAGCGACTTGAACTGGGAGAAACTGCGCAACCTGGTCGATATGAGTGGACTCTACTTGCAGCGTCTGCAGGTGAAAGTGGGCGACCGCATTGTGTTCGTGAACATCGACGAGGTAATCCGTTTCCATAGCGAAGAAAAATACACGACAGTTTACACCGTGAACGGTCAGTACGTGATTGATACCCCGCTGGTGGAACTGGAAAAGAAACTGGACCCGAAACATTTTACCCGAGTCCACCGTTCCCATATCGTGGCGATCGACTACATTGCCGAATGCCGCAAGGGTGATGCGGGCCGCATGGTGATGGTGCTCCGCGACAAGGCAGCAACCCAGCTGGTGGTAAGCCGCTCACTGGTGAAGAAAATTAGAACGCTGTAATTTTTAAAGACAAGATTTGTTTGTGGAAAGGAGGACTACATGAAAAATGTCGTTGCTACGAGTATAAAGTGCTTGGTGGTTTCGATGCTGTTTGCTTTTGTGGGCTGCGGCTCGGATAGTAATTCTCAGGAACCTGTAAAAGAAAAAAACTCCGGTAATGAACAGTCTGAAGTTTCGGATAATGAAAAACAGGATCCGGAAGAAGAACAGGCTTCAGATGAAAAGCTGGACTCCGGAAAAAAGACGGAGGACGAAAAAGGTGATCCTAACGACGAAAGGGATTATGTCAAGTCAAAACTTTCGGTGACAGACGAATTTTCGATTGATACCGTACGTGATTCCTATTACGGCACCTATTCTTATTGGATTCGCACGGGCAACATCGTCTGGTCGCTAGAAAAGGTGACTAAGAAAACGGATGATGTAGAAAGCGTGTGCTATGACGACCAGAACGGCAACTGCGATGATTACGGTCGCCTGTTTGCGGCAAGTGCGGTTCCGGCTCATAAGGCATGCCCCGATGGACAGAATCTGGCCTCGGCAAAAGACTATGAAGTGCTGGATGCCTTCCGTTTAAAGCATGGTGAAATAGATGAGCGTATGGCTCTTGAATACGGCGGCTCCTGCGAAATGGTCAAGGATTCGCTTGTTTGTTCCGGTATCGATACGACAGGAAACTACTTGACCTCTGATGGAAAAGTCTATTCGATCAAGAAGGGTGACTTGTTGGCTAAAACCGGTCCTGCCAAGGAGAACGGCTACTACAATGTTCGCTGCATTAAGTACCCGAGCTTTGTGAAGTCTACCAAGGACTTGCCTGCTTGCGATTCGTCTTTGAAGAGCCCGCCCAGGGTGATTTACGTGTTTGATGAAAAGGAAAATTACCATTGCTACCCAGAAAAAGAATCCTGGTTGCCTGATTTTACTGAATCGTGCACGGAAGAGGGGAAAACGATTGTCTTCGACAACACCATGATGATTTGCGAAGATGGTATATGGCAATATGCGACCGTGGAAAAATCGCCTGAAAAATGTTCCTCGGAGAATCGCGGGAAAATCCTTGTATTCAACGGCGAAAAATACGCCTGTGACAGTTCCAAGTGGCGCGAATTTACGGGACTGGAAGATTCATTGGGTCTTTGTAACGATCGTAAATCGGGTGCCTTTGACACGCTGTATACGGGGAGTAAAATTAGGCTGTATCACTGCGATGGCAAGGAATGGGGCGAGGCGACTATCGAAATGTACAAGGGCCCTTGCGAAGACAGCACCTCGAAATTCATGAACGATACGATTGATTTTAAGAATATGCTTTATGTTTGTCGCGGAAACGGATGGGCTGAATACGACTCTCTTGAAAAACGCTTTGGAGCCTGTATTCCGTCTAAACTCTTTATGTTTGAAAACGGCTCCTACGATGTAGATGACGACAAGACCGAATATTTGTGCGATACGACGGGGTGGAAAAAGTTTACGCAGAACGACATTATCGGAAGTTGTGATTCTACTGAAGTGGGCGATATGACCATCTATCGAGACAAACATTATCTGTGCGAAGATTATGGGAGATGGCGGCAAACTTGGACAAATTCAAACGTGATAAGGCCAAAGGATTCTGTTATGTATTCGTGTGACAAGCCGGAAGATGATGGCAAAATCCTTAACGGGAACTACTCCTCTTTTGCTGTGTGTATTTATTATTCAAAAAGTGAAAGCCATGCAGTTTTATATACCGGTTTTTCAAAGTGTGACAAGGAAAATGAGGGCGTAGATACGACCTATTCTGATAAACCGGTTTATTGTAATGGCGATGGTTATTGGCACAACGTTTATGAAGGTCTTGATAAGTGTACTACCAAGAATTACGGAAAAACATCGCAGTCAACAAAATACGGTAAAGTCATTTGTGACTATATAGGGTGGCGCCATTTGGAGCGCTTTGAAGAACAAATTGGCATTTGTTCCATGAAAAATGACGGGGCTATCGTAGAAAATCAGGGCGAAAAATACCTCTGTTATAAAGGTCTTTGGAAGCGTTACAAGGATAAAAGCACCTATCGTGTGAATGGTTCTAAGAAGGAGGGCAAATAATGAAGAGGTTCTCCGAGATTATGATGAAAAAAATTCCTGTATTCTTGTGCGGAATATTGGCGGTCTTGTTCTGCGCCTGTGGTGATGATTCGGACTCTTCGCATGATGTCGAAGAAGATTCCCCCTCTGTTGAAGAAAACAGCAGTAGCAGCGTGAGTGGCGGCAAGGGCGCGTCTTCTAGCAGCATCGAGGCGATTGTCGATGTTAAGGAGGGCTCTGTTGTAGAAGCAGATTCTATAGACCTGATTGAATATGCGGAAGATGGCTCTGTAGTTGACGAACGGAATAAAAAAGCCTATGACCTTTTGGTTTCGGGAATTTTGGTCTGGACAAACGAGAATCTAGATTTGAAAACAACCCGCCCGATGAGCGCCTGCTACGATTACTCGGATTCTTTGTGTGCCAAGTACGGAAGGCTTTATTCCAATGCAGAGCAGAGCCTTTGCCCCGATGGTTTCAGGTTGCCGCTCGCCGGAGAATACAGGCTCTTGCTTGAATACAAGGAAGACTATAAAAAACAATTTGCTGGAAGTTGCAAGACGCAAGATGATGCCCCGATCGTATGCTCGGATTTGGACAGTATGGCTTACTATATAACCAAGGATGATAGCGTTGTCTCGATTTCAAAGAAGGGTTCGTTGGATGTGTTTAAAAATGATAGTCGGCTTGGCAGTGTTCGTTGCGTAAGGGAAAAGCCCATTGTAGACAAGTACAGGGATTTGCCCCAATGCGTAAGTACGTACCGTGGCCGTATGGTCTATGCCATTGATAAAGATTCTGCCTACACCTGCGATGGAGACGTGTGGGAATATGCTGGAAAAACGTCAGTGTGTAGTGATGGTGAAAAATATGTTTCTACAGGCAAGACGGAAGAGCTGTATGCGTGTACCGATGGAAAGTGGCATAAAGCGACCCTTGACGATATCGATAAACCATGTATTGATGAAAATCGCCACAAGAATGTTGTCTTTAACGGAAATCGCTACGCCTGTTCCAAGACAGGATGGGTCGAACTTGAATATCCTGCATCTGAACTTGGGGAATGCTACTCTGAAATATTCGGTACTGTGGCCAAGTCTGATTCCAACAAGACGTATGTATGCAAAAATTCGGGAAAATGGGTCGTTGCGGGACCTGCAGATGTCTATGGCCGTTGTACAAGGAAGTTGAATGGTTCGATTGTGACGCTTGATTCAGTCCAATGGTATTGTAACACAATAGTGTATAAATACAATGAAGAATTTGACTGGGTCTCGAATAAGGGCAATATCAATGAAAAGTTCGGGTTTTGCACCGATGAACATCTTAAGGATACCGTTATTTATAATGATTCCTATTATACATGCGGAGAAAACCACGAATGGAAAAAGGAAAACGATACGTCCATTTTGCCTCTTTGTAACTCCTTTAGTAAAAATGTCGTATATGATTCGACGGTATACATAGGTCATAAGGAATACTGGTGCAATGTCATGACCAAGAGTTGGCAACTTATAGAGCATAAACTGTTTGATGACCAGACAGACTCGGTAAGCTGCAACATGAAAAATTACGGCAAGATGTATTCCATGAACGGGGTCAAGTATATTTGTTCTGTAAAAAGCAACGAACTAGAATTTAGGGAAGCTACCGATGCCGAACTTAAATATGGTGCCTGTGGTCTGGATACGGTGTATGCCATCACGGAAGACGGTACCTATTATAGCTGCAAGCAGGGCTATTGGAGTAACCGAAAACTGGGAGTCTGCGAAGCAAAGTTCGGGTTGTGCGTCAAGGAAAAAGACCGTACGGAATTGTATGCAGATTCAGGATGTTTCTGTAGTGATGGAACCTGGGAAAATCGAAAACTTCATATAGTTGAACAGAAGTATGAAGTTTGTGAAACGGGGAAGAACTTTGTCTTATTCTATGGGGACACAACATACACTTGTAGAGGATCCTATTTGTCCACGTTCCCTATAATGTCAAATGATTATAAGAAAGTGTTTGGAAATTGTGAAGGTGAACTCCATGGAACTGATACGGTTTATTATGGGCTGAGATTTGTTTGTGATACCACTTTAAACACTACCCCGAGAAACAACTGGTATCGTTATAGAGAGGCCGATTCGTTGGCTGGTACATATTGTCATAAAGCTATAAAAGATTCAGTCGTGGTTCTGCGAGATTCCTCATATGTTGCATGTAATGGTCGCGGAACCTGGATCACGAAGGATTATTCAAAATACATGAGTGAGTGTAATGAAGATAATGAGGGTCTTGTTGAATACAACGGAGTTACGAATAGTGTGTGCCTTGGTGGTCGATGGGTTCCTGCCGATACATTCCATGTGACTGACAAACGTGACGGCAAGGAATATGCGGCGATTACCATTGATGGCGTTACATGGATGGCTGAACCGTTGAGGTATGTTCCTAAAGGAAAGACCGTGTATGTAGAAAGGAGTATTTATCCGGTCGAAGAAGTGGAAGCGGATGAATTGGTGTATTACCCTTGGATTGTAGCAATGAACCTTGATGAAAAGTATGAAAAGGGATTTGCCAAAGGCTCTGTTATAAAATCGAATACGGTTGTCCAGGGTGCATGCATGGAGGGTTGGCATATTCCGCGATATGATGAGATTAAACAGAAATTGACCGATAAGATTTATTATCGCTTGCAAGGCTTTTCGAAAACCTATGGTGATGACGATATTGTCGGTATACATTTTATGACGCGAAACGAGTTGGCTGTAGCTCGTGATACTGTTGCCGGCATTGATTCTGTGTCGTCTATAAAAAAAATCTCTATGGATTATATGTGGGTGGTAGATGAAACGGATGATTTGTTTCTCAGGGCTCCTACTCGAGCGAATGTTGCTGTAGTTAGGACTGGTGGATTAGATTATATGACAAAAATAAAGTACAGTCCGTCCCTGGTTCGCTGTGTTAAAGACAACTAATGGCGGCGATTTTTCTAAATTGTATCCATAATTCTTGACTTTAGATTCGGATTTCTATGGATAACGAAAAACAGCCGTTTTCGGCGAAGAAATTTTTGAAGGGCCTGCTTCGGGAAATCATTGTCCCGGTGGCGCTCGCGTTGATTGTAATTCAGTATGTGATTCAGGCGTTCCAGATTCCGAGCGGGTCCATGGAAGATACCTTGCATACGGGTGACTTTTTGCTGGGCCTCAAGTTCACTTACGGTTCGCCGATTCCGTTTAGCAATCAGAAATTCCCGGGATATGCATACCCAGCCAAGGGCGATGTGGTGATTTTCCGCTACCCGGGCGAGCCGGAATATCCTGATGGCAATCCGCAGCGTTATACGCACTTGTTTAACGCGCTCATGTTCGGCAACCTTTATTGGGACCATCAGCCCGGTGCCGGGCAACCGCACTTGATTCACTACGCCGATGGACCGAAGGATTATATCAAGCGCTGTGTGGCGGTGAGCGGTGATACGGTTGCCGTTCACAAGGGCCGTCTCTTTGTGAATGGAGAATTGCAAAATTCTTTGCCGGGGCGCGGCAAGTACACGGCGTCGGCCAGAACGTTCTCGCCCCGCGATGAACGCGAAGCGTTTGTGGTGCCGTCTGTGGGCGACAGCTTTACGGTAAGTGACATGCCGCTTGAAAAACTGTGGTGGCTGCGTTCGCTGGTGGCACAGGAAAATCCCGACGAAACGGTGACGCTGGATATTTCGTTGTGGAAGGATTCCGTAGAAGTCAACAATTATGATTTTGAAAACTTCAAGATACCTGTCGAAAACGATCGCGGCCTTGCGTTGAATGAATTCTTCAGCAGGAACCGTACGGTGCTGCAGCAGCGCCTTACCCAAGGCGATACGATTTCGGGCGTGATGTCGTTCAATTTCTTTAAGGAACTCGCCCGAATGGCGTACCTGCCGATGATCGACCCGAATGTCCAGGGCGGTTTTATGCGCCCGGTGAGCTACATCTCTTTTGAAGGTTCTCTGTTGCGCGATCTGGAAGGCAACGTAGCCTTGTTGAACCAGGCCGAAGAAGACAATGCCGGAACCGTGGAGCTGGTGGATGTTGATGCTCCGCAAGATGGCGCTACTACCGTGGAAGGCATTGCAGGCGATACCCTGGATGCTCCGGCAAAGTCCAAATTTGAAATCCGCCGCCAGCTGCTGGTAGGGGGTAAGCCTATTCAAAGCTATGTTGTCAAGACGCCGCAGTTCTTTATGATGGGCGACAACCGCGACAATTCTGCCGACAGCCGTTATTGGGGCTTTGTTTCGCTCCGCAATATCCGTGCGAAGGCCTTCGTGATTTACTTCTCGTTTGAAAACGATGACGAAGCCTTTGCCCTCAAGAATCCGTTTACGTGGTGGAGACTTCCGTTCCGCATTCGTTGGGGACGCCTCGGCAAAATTATCCAGATGATTGATTGATGAAGTTTTCGTTGTTGAAATACGGTGCTGTTGTTGCGGGCTTGGCGTCGGCTCTGTTGGTGGCATGCGCCACCCAGGTGGCGCCTAGTGGCGGCCCCGAAGATAAACTGCCGCCGCGTGTAGCGGGCGTTTACCCTGCGCCGAATACAACGAACCATCCCAACGAACTCATGGTGAAGCTGGAGTTCGACGAATGGATTAATGCATCGATTCCTCGCAGCGCCGTTTCCATTTCTCCGCCGATCGACAAGAAATTGCGCTTTGAAGTAAGCGGAAAAACGTTGGTGCTTTCGTCGCGAGCGGTACTTGATACGGGTACGACTTATACGATTACTTTTGCCGGCGGCATCAAGGACTTGCACGGTAACGCCTTGGCAAAACCTTTCCAGGTGGTGTTCTCGACGGGTGCGATTATCGATTCGTTGACGGTTTCTGGCCGCGTGCTGGTGAACCAGGCTATGGCACGCAAAAAAGAATATCCCAGTATCGGTCTATTCTTGTTGGGAGAAAATCGTGCCTCTAAGCATTATCTTGAGAAGTACCGCGATACCACGACTAAGGAAATCAGCAAGGAACCGCAGCTGCTTAAGGAACCTCCGCTCTACGTGACTCGCGCCGACAGTGCCGGCCACTTTACCTTGACGGGACTTAAGGCGGGGCAATACCGCGTGGTTGCGTTTGTAGATGGTAACGGAAACCAGAAAATTGAACTTTCCACCGAACAGGTGGGCCTTTGGACGGGTGACTTGAATTTGACTGCCGAAACATCCGATACGCTGTGGATTGCCGTCGCTGATATGGATACCACCAAGTTGGAATTGGAATCGGTAAACCAGCCCTTTGTGAATGTGCTGGAGGCGAACTTTACCCGTGGCGTGTATTTTGATTCCACCTTTGCGGAACCCTCGAACTGTCATTTGATTTCTCCCGACAACAAGAAACTTTACCCGAAGTTGGTTTACCTGGGCGCAAGTTCCAATCGTCCGCAGTTCTATTTTGATCCGGCCCCTAAAAGCGAGGTGCTTTACAAGTTCGTTTGTGCTACTGCGAAGGATTCCATGTTCCGTCCGCTCGATACGCTCCGCAACGAAGTGGAATGGGAATGGAAGAAGATGGAAGGCGATACATTGCCGCCCAAGGTTTCTGGCGTCAAGACGAATTCCAAGGCGAAGGCGCTGTTCCCGGACGATTCTTTGATCGTGTACTTCAACAGACCGAAGCTGGATTCGCTGACGGAAACCTTCTATATCGCAATCAACAAGGACACGACCCAGGTGCAAGTCAAGCGACTTGACCCGGTACGCTTTGCCGTCGAAAAGACTGCCCCTTGGCAGACTGACATGTCGGTAAACTTCTTGATGGGTTATATGGATACGACATTGGCCGCTGCCGATAGCAACGGAAAGCGCGATACGGTAATCGAACTTAAGTACCAGAAGCTGCAAAAGTTCGAAACGGTAAGCAAGCTCAAGCTTGCAAAACTGAACGGAAGAATTCCCAATGCAAATCCGAAAACCATGGTTCGCCTACTTTCTGCAGAAACGAATCAGTATTATCTGGAACATTGCAATGCCGACGGAAGCTTCCGCTTTGGCGACCTTGTGGAAGGCGATTATCTGATGGACTATTATTTCCCCGAAGAAGGCAAGGAGTTGCCCGATGCGGGCTCTGTGGAACCGTTGCGTTATGGGTCGGCTTGGCGTGCCATTAGCGATACGCTCAAGATTAAGAACGGCGAAAATGCGCTAGATAGTTTAGTGCAAGAAATCCCTGCGCTGTAGCGGTATAGTTTTACGAGGAATCAAATGGAAAATAAATCATTCGTTGCAATTGACTTGGAAACAACGGGCCTTGATTTTGAAAAAGACGAAATCATCGAGGTGGCGTTGGTGCGCTTCGAAAACGGCGTCGAAACAGAATCGGTCGATTATTTGGTTAAGCCGACGAGTGTGACGCTCCGCCCCTTTATTGAAAGCCTTACGGGTATTAGCAACGCTGACTTGGAAAATGCGGAGCCCTTCGCGGCTGTCGCGCAGAAGATTTATGCTTTCATTGGCGAGTTGCCGATTGTGGCGCACAACGCCATGTTTGATTCCAAATTCTTGAAGCAGACTTTTGCCAAGGTCGGCATCTCTTTTGAAAACCATCCAGTATGGGACTCCCTGACGGTTTCCCGCATTGCCTATCAGAATGTGCCGAATCACCGCCTGGATACTTTGGTGCAGGAACTGGGCATTGAGCGAAGCCGCGCGCACCGCGCCTTGCCCGATGCCATTGCGTGTGGCGAGCTCTTTGTAATGGCGCTGGACAAGATTGCGGGTTCGGACCCGTGGCTTGTGGAAGCGCTTGCAAAAGTGGCCAGGGGTTCGGACTGGGCGCTAGTCTGGAACGAATCGGAAGGGGCTTGCGAACTTCCGCAGTACAAGTTGCCGGATGTTCCGCTGGAAAATGCACCGATAAAAGAACGTGCCCCGCGCGTCAGTGAATTCTTCAAAGAGGGCGGCCTCCTTTCTACCAAAGTGGAAAATTACCAGTCCCGCCACAATCAGCAAGATTACGCCTCTGTCGTAGAACGCAACATGCACAAGGGCGGCCTCTGCGTGCTTGAAGCCCCGACCGGTTCGGGCAAGTCGCTGGCTTACCTGGTGTCGGCCGCCTGTAAGGCGGTGTCGGGGGAGCGCGTGGTGATAAGCACTGCGACCCGGGCACTGCAGGAACAACTTTGGAATAAAGATATTCCGCTGGTCGCAAGCCTGTTTGATGGCAAGCTGAAAGCAGCCGTACTCAAGGGCCGCGAAAATTACTTGTGCTTGCGCAAGTTCGAAGAAATTTTGAAGGCGCCGCAGAACTTGTTGCTTGCCGACGAGCGGGATTCCTTCATGGCGATTGTGCCTTGGGTGTTTACGACCGAAACGGGCGACGTGAACGAATGCAATTCCTTTAGTCAAGGACGCAATCGCGTGCTTTGGTCCAAACTGGCCAGCTCTGCAAAATCCTGTTTGGGTGAAAAGTGCCCCCATTACATCAAGTGCCCGGCTCTCGCTGCCAAGCGCCGCGCCATGAATTCCAACTTGGTACTGGTGAACCATTCTCTGTTCCTTGCGGACATGGCGCTGGACTTTGCACTGCTTCCGCTGTACGAACATATTGTATTTGACGAAGCCCATCGACTTCCGCAGGTGAGCCGTCAGGCTTTAGGCCGTACCGTTTCGTTCTTCGCGTTGCGCAACATTATCAAGACGCTGGTTCCTTCCAAGGGTCACGAAGTGGAAAACCGCGACGGCCTTGTGGCTGAACTGGAAAAGCGAATTCCGGTTGAAGAAACGGAACTCCATGCAAGTTGCGTGAACTTGACGGAATCCCTTTCTGAAACGGAAAAGGCTTTGCACCGTTTCTTCATGAAGATTGGCAAAAAACTTGCCAAGCAAAAAAATACTCGTAACGGCTTTACTTACGCTTCGGGCATCATGGCCGAATACGATGCCGATCCTGCATCCTTTATGGACCAGGGCTTGAATGCAATCAAGCAGGCTGAAAACCTTGCTTCGGCTCTTTCTGCCGACAAGAGCCTTTCGGGCCTGTTGAGCGATATTGGCGGCCGCATGACGGAGCTTTCCCGCTTCTTGCAGGATTTTGAATTTGTGGTGAAGGCGGGCCGCGAAGATTGGGTATTCTACATGGAGGAGCCCTTCAACCCCCATACCATCAAACTGCACGCTTCGCCTCTCGACGCCAGCGCGACTTGGAAAGAAAAATTCTATCCGTGGATCAAGTCGGCGACCTTTACGTCGGCAACACTTTCGGTGCAGGGTGATTTGAATTACTTTGTACAAAAGATGGGTATGGATTCCTTGGATGGCAAGAAAACACCTTTCTTGAGAGTCTATACCGAGTCCGCCAATAAAGATGACCGCCGCTCGGTCATTCTTGCAAAGTACCTGCCCAAGCCCTCGTTGCCGGAATACAACGATGCCGTGAACGGCACCCTTTGCGCAGTACTCCCCGAAGTCGAAGAAAATACCATGGTCCTCTTTACCAGTGTTTCTGCGATGATGAGGGCGCAGACGGCCTTGGCTCCGCTTTTTGCCGAAAAGAACAAGTTGCTGCTGTGCCAGCATGTGGACGGCTCGCTGGATGGCCTCGTGTCCATGTTCCGCAAGTCCCGCGGCGCGTGCCTGCTTGGTTGCCAGAGCTTGTGGGAAGGCGTGGACTTCCCGGGTGATGCTCTCAAGCTCCTGGTGATTCCGAAGTTGCCATTCCCCAATCCGGTGGATCCGCTGGTGGCAGGTATTAGCAATAAGATGAAGGCCGAAGGCAAGAATGCCTTCAAGGAATATTTCGTTCCTGAAGCCTACATGGAACTGCGCCAGGGTTTTGGCCGCCTAATCCGCTCCGAAGAAGACTGCGGCAAGGTGCTGATTCTGGACAACCGTGTTGTGGTGGAACACTACGGCAAGAGCTTCGCCCGTATCTGGAACAACAAGCAGACGGTCGTAAATTCTATTGAAGAAATCAAGGCTGCTCTAAAGTAGCCTCAAACTGTTAAATTAAAGATTGTCGTCGCGGCGGTTGTATTGCAACTGCGTGTAATAGCTTGTTTTTTCTTCTAGCATGGCCCTTGTGATTTCGTCGATAAAATCATCCATGCTTTTAGAGGGGTCGAAACTTTGGCTGCAAATGCAAGTGGTAAGCTTGTAGGAATTGCTAAAGGTGTTGAGTTCGTTTAGGCTTGACCTGATGCGGGTGATGCACATGCTCACCGCCATCTCGTTGGTGGTGTTGATGAATACGATAAATTCGTCGCTGGAATAGCGGACGATGAGTCCGAGTTCACCTACGGCGCGGTTCAGGATTTTGGTCATTTGCACAAGAACCTTATTGCCTGTGACTCTGCCGTAGTCCTGGTTGATTTTCTTGAAACCATTGATGTTTACGAGAATGCCTGTGACATGCAGGTCATTTTTTTTCTTGTATTCGCGCCCAAGGATTGCCAGGTAGGCGAAATTGTATACGTTGGTGAGCTTGTCCCTGTAGACGCGTTCGCCGTGGATCGAGGAGAATACGCCCGCAATGGCAATTGCCGTGCACGAAGAAATTGCGGAGATTCCGTAAAAGAGGGATTGGGCGATAGTGCCTGCAATAATCGGGGCAAAGAAAATCCAGATGGGGAAGGACTTGAGAGGACCACCCTTGTGCTTGCAAATGAAGTAGATGATAAGGCTGTCCAGCAAGAGCCCGTAATCTATAATGGTGTAGATCCAGAAGTATTTGCGGGTATAGACGTTGTTTGCAGAGACTTCGAATATGATCGGAATGAAATTGTTGAGAATGACAAGTACCAACCCAAGAACGATGGCGAAACCGAGAGTGTTGCGGTGGGCTGTCGAAAATCGGTAGTTCAGGTGTTCGGCAAGGAACAGGAGCCAGAATAATCCGCTAAACATGTTGGTGAGGTAAAGAAGCTCGTTGCCGCCGTAAACGAATATGCGGGCAATCGTTCCGGGGCGACCGTCAGCGGTGTATGCGATGGGGTCCAGTACGCAAGTGCAGAACGTGAAAAGCAACAACAATTGGAGATAGGCGTTTTCCGAACCCTTTTCTCTAAATCGCCAAATGTTGCCTGCCAGCAAAACGCCTAGCAGGACTATGCCGAATATATTTGTAGCATAAACCGCTGTCAGTTCAAAAGTCGGTTCCATAATTATCCCCTTCCTTAATATAATTAAAAAAATGCAAAAAGTTTATAATTTGTGTACAAAAATGAAGAGGGGGGCCTAAATTTTTTTATAATTATGCTCAAAAAAACGGAGATTCTTATGTCCAAACTGATGCGTTCTATTTCGGGTATTCGCGGAATCGTGGGTGATACCCTTACTCCCCAGGTCCTCAAGAGTCACGTGAGCGCTTTTTTGCAGATTACGGCCGCAAAGCGCGTCGTCATTGGTCGCGATAGCCGTCCTACCGGCGATGCCATTAGCCAGTTTGTGGCTGGCATTTGCCGCCTTTCGGGCGTGGATGTAGTAGAAGTGGGCCTTTCCACGACGCCCTCCGTGGAAATTCTTACTACCGAGCTGAAGGCCGATGCGGGCATCATCATTACCGCAAGCCACAATCCCCTTGAATGGAACGCTCTCAAGTTTCTGAACAACAAGGGCCTTTTCCTCGGTCCCGCCGACGTGAAGAAGCTTTTTGAACTTGCCGACGCCGACAACTTCGATTATCCCGACTACCGCAACATGGGTAAGTACGAGTTCATGAAGGATGCCGACGGCGTACATGTAGATGGCACGCTCAAGATTCCGTTTGTCGATGTGGATGCAATCAAGGCCAAGCACTTTAAGGTGGCGGTGGATGCCGTGAATGGCGCGGGGTCATACATTGTACCGCGCTTGTTGGAACAGCTTGGTTGCGATGTCGTACGAGTGCATTGCGAACCTGATGGCACCTTCCCGCGCGGCGCCGAACCGATTCCCGAAAACCTGGGTGACCTTCGCAAGGCCGTGAAAGATAACGGTTGCGCAGTAGGCTTTGCCGTGGACCCGGATGCAGACCGTTGCGCGCTCGTCGATGGACTTGGCCAGAGCATTGGCGAAGAATACACACTCGCCATTGCGACCGAAGAAGTGCTTAGCCAGAAGAAGGGAAGCGTTTGTGTTAATTTGTCTACAAGCCGCATGAACCAGGATGTCGCCGAAAAGTACGGTTGCGAATTTAGCCGCGCCAAAGTGGGCGAAATCAATGTGAGCCTGCAGATGATCGAAAAGGGCTGCGTCATCGGCGGCGAAGGTAACGGAGGCGTGATTCTGCCGGCGCTCCACTACGGTCGTGATAGTCTCGTGGCGGCAGCCCTCGTGCTTAGCTGGATGGCTCACCATAACGGAGGCCCGGAAAAGTTCGTTGCTGAAAATCCGTCTTACGCCATGCCCAAGAAGAAATTCGAACTCGGCGACAAGAAAGTTGCAGACATCTTGCCGAAGGTCAAGGCAGAATTTGCCGGCTGGGATATGGATGAACGCGACGGTCTGTGGCTCGGTCACGAAAAGTCCTGGGTGCATGTGCGCGCCAGCAACACCGAACCCGTCATCCGCGTGATTGCCGAAGCGCCGACAGCTGAAGGGGCCGAAGCCCTCTGCACTAAAGTGGAAAAACTTATATAAGACCGCTCGCGTCTTGCCTAGCTCGACTTTCTAAGTTTTTCTTTGATTCATTTTGTGCTCGCTTTATGCGAGCATTTTTTATTGCGATAGGGCGCGAGCGGTCTCCCGTGAGCCACAAAGCCCCAAGCGATAAGCTGGGGCGGTGGCGAGAGCGAGCGCTCGGGGGACGTACTTAGTTGATTGGGCGCGAGCGGTCTTATAACAAAAGGGCTCGCCGTTAGTGGCGAACCCCTGAGGTTGGAGTGTGTGTGTAGGAATTTTAGAACTGTTCGAAGAACTTGTGAACTTCTTCAGGAACCCAAGTGTTTTGCCAGTTGCCGTTGTCGTAAGCGGTCCACTGGTGCTGACCATTCCAGCTGCAGAACTTGACCGGGAAGCGTTCGTCGACGGTAGTGAAATCATAGCAGAGGTGTCCGCTGCCACCGACTTCCTTCGGCTTCTCGGCGCTGGCATCGGTGAAGTTGCCGTCTGCGTCGGCCTTGCCGTTGTTCTTGAGGATGCGCTTGAGTGCGCTATCACGAGCGCGGTTATATTGGCAGGTGCCGTCATTCTTGCCGTGGACGGCCATCCAAGCGATGGGCAAGCCCTTGTTCTTCGGCAGGTAGATGTTGTAGTCGGCGGTTGCGTACACGGCCACGGCACGCAGGCGGTCTTGCATATCCTGGGCCATGGAGTTCGTGACCATGGCGCCGAAGCTGAAGCCCGTCATGAACACGCGGCTGGTGTCAATGCAGTAGTTTTCTTCGAGAGTCGTAAGCAACTGGTCGATGAACTTGTGGTCCTTGTCGCTAGATACGCTCCACGGCATACCGTCGGTATCGCCACGCGGAGAAACGAAGATGTAGTTGCCTTCGGTATCCAGTTTCTGCTGGCCGTAGTACGGACTCGGATGGTCCTGGTCCGCATAGTGGTGGACGAAGTCTTCGGCGTTAGAGCCCATGCAGTGCATGGCGAAGAGCAACTTGTAAGGTTTCTTGTTGTCGTAGTTCTTCGGTAGCGTGATGAAGTATTCGCGGTTGTCGCTACCGACTCTCATTTCAAAGCGGTCGCCGTTTTCGACACTCTTGGTCTTTTGCAACTTTGATGTCGTGCCGCAGCCCTTACTCGGGGTCGGGGCGTTCTTCATTGCGTAACCGAACTTGAACGTCTGTTCAGAAGAGACTTCATTAAGCTTGATGCTCAGCGTTGTATCAAGGTTCGGGAGGAATATTTTTAAGGTGTCAAAGCCTTCCTTGATGATTCTCAAAGTGTCCTTTTCGGTGCCGTCGATTTTCATGAGGGCCTGGTGCTTCTGCATTGCAGAACCCGAGAAGCTGCCCGAAGCGTTAAAGCGGATTGTTTCTTGTGCGGAACCGAGCTTGACGCGGGCGAGGTAGGTGCCCTGGGCTTCGATAACGGAATTCAGGTCCACGGCGCCGGAACCCTGGAAGGTCTGGGCAAATACCTGGTTACCGACCATGTCGAAAATCTTGACTTGAACCGGGGTGTTGCCATTCTGGGTAAAATTCAAGATTCCGTTAGTGACGCTGAAACCACCGGCGCTACGAGCCTGTGCAAGGCCGATCGTTTGTTCCTGGAAGGTGAATTTGCCCTGTTCGTCGGTCGTAGTCGCCTTGTTCCTCTTGAGGAGCTTGACATCTGCGCCTTGAATCGCTTTGCCACCATTATCGGTGACGGTACCGCTCAATGTATATGCTGAAACGCTGCTGCACAATGCAGCGACAAGTGCTGCCGACAACAGCGTAGAGAACTGCTTTCCCATACTTACTCCTTTTTTGGCCCAAATACACTCTTTAAGCCTCTTTGCCCTTAAAAATATATTCCGCGGGGTAAATTGTTCCGGAAAAAGCAATGGCCCCATTGATAAACTGTCCATAATAAAAAGTTTACACAAAAAGACCCCTTTCGGGGTCTTTTTGGGGAAGGAGTATGATGAAAAAGAGAAATTTTTACACGAATTGCGCCCATTTTGAGGGCGTTTTTCGCGTTTTTGGCCCCGTTTTAGGCCTTAGTCGACCGTCAATTTACGGGCGGCCGCCTGCTGCTTTTTGGCAAGCTGGAATGACAACACGCCGTTTTCAAGGGAGACCTTGATATTTTCGGTGTCGATGTCGTCGGTCAGGCGGAAGCTGCGCTCGTAAGTGCACTTGCTTTCCTTGCGGGCACGGGTTGCCTTGACGGTGATAATATTCTTTTCGACCTGGATGTCCAAGTCTTCCTTTTTAACGCCCGGGAGTTCCACTTCAAGCATGAAGCCGTTCTCGACTTCATAGTAGTCGGCCTTGGGCGTGTAGCAGCATTCGTTCTGGGCGTTGCAGGCGTTCAAGTTGTCAAGGAAGTTCTGGATACCGTAGAAAGTGCTCGGAATAAACTGTGTCATAATTTTAACCTCTTTGGATGTGGGTCCAATCTTTGGCGGTTTGCCTCGGCTTGGCACCCTGCTTTTGTTTACACCCACCTAATAGCAAAGACCGTGCCAATTCTGCAGGAGTTTTGGCCGTGAAAGAAGAAACGGGCTTTTCTGGGGCGAAAAGGAGGTGTCGTCCCCGCTCCGGCATGACTTTGGGTACAAAAAGAAACGCCCCTTGTTTCAGGGGCGCAACACTTGCCGTTTATTTTTGATTAGTCCAGCTTTCCTTGGTAGAGTTCCAAGAGCTTGCGCGACAGGAGGCTGGTGTATTTGGCGTTTGTTAGCGTAATTTGCGCCTTTTCAAGGTTGTTTTTCTGGCTCAGGAAGTCGGTGTAGGTCAGGGCGCCTGCATTACGCTGTTCTTCGGCAACGACCAGGGCTTCGGATTCCGCTTGCACCTGGAGTATGGCGGCTTTCCATTGCATGTCGGCGCTCATGGCGTTCAGGTAAAGCTTCTCGATATTGTTTTCGAGAGTTTTTGCGTCTTCCTTGAGGTTCACCTGTGATTCGGTTTCGCTGACTTGGGCCTGCAGGACCTTGCTTGTGGTGGCACCGCCATCGATAATGGGAATGTTGATCCCGAGGGTGATGGAGTTCTGCCAACCGTACTTGAGTTGATTCTTGTAGGCCTTGGACTGCCAAGCCTGCAAGCCTGTGCTAGAATTGGCGCCGAGGGTCACGGTAATGGAACTGCCTTTGCCCGCGACCTGCGTGTTTTTCTGGGCGGCGCGAACAGCCACGCTGTCGGATTTCAGTCCGGGGTGGGCGTTCTGGGCGTCTGCCTTGAGCTGCTCGAAGGTCGGCAGCGGTTCAAGGGAATCAGGGCTTTCGATATTTGTCTCGGGGGCTGCTACCTGGAATTCGGCGTTGTCGTCAAGTTCCAGGAGTTGCCTGAGGGTTGTCTTTGCGGTGCTGACAGAAAGCTGCGCCGTAAGCTGCGAGGTCTGCTTTTGCAGCACGTTGGACTGCGACTGGGTCAGGTCCTTCCTGGTGATAGAGCCCGCTTCGTAGAGCTTGGTGTAGTGCTCGAATTCGGCTTGCGCTAGTTCTACCGAGGCGTCTGCGGTACGCAGGTTCTCGGTGGCGGCCAATAAACTCATGTAGGCATTCAGGACGCTTTCTTGCACGCTGCGTTCCGTTTGCTGGGTAGCGAGCGCTGTCGCTTCTTTAGTAAGGGTCTTGGACTCCACGTTCAGGCTAGTGGCGCCACCGTTCCACAGGGTGTAGGAACCGGAGATGCCTAGGTTTAAACGGTAATGGTCTTCGTTGTAGACGAAGGGGTGGTCGTAAAGTGTGTTCTGGATGCTTGCGCTTACGGTGGGGTAGTTGCCCGTCTTGGCCTGCCTGATGGAAATATCGGCGGATTGTTCGCGGAGCTTTGCGGATTCTAGTTTGAGGCTCGCCTTCTTGGCTTGCTTAAGGCAGTCCTCCAGCGTCCAGGTGCTTTCGGCAAAAGCCGTCGTCGTAAGGGCGGCCGTTGTGAGGAATGCTGAAATGAGGACTTTCGTATTAATCATGCCTTTTAGATGCTCGTGCGAATTGAAAAGTTGCGTCGAATGGTGACAAAATAACAAAAAATGGTTCTAAACAAAAAAGACCTCCGGGGTAGGAAGCCTTTTTAAAACCTTGGTAGTGGACGGTACTGGATTTGAACCAGTGACCTCTGCCGTGTGAAAGCAGCGCTCTAAACCAACTGAGCTAACCGTCCGAGGTAGGCGCAATTATAGAAAACTTTTTCTGACCTGTCAAGGGGATTAGAGGTATTTGTCCTCGGCGGCGCGCAGAATGGTCAGAAATTCTGCCGGATCCTTGGAGGCGATCAAGTCCTTGCGGACACCGCCATCAGCCAAAAGACGGCTGACGGAGGAGAGTGCCTTGAGGTGCGGGCCGACGGTGTTGCCGGGGCTTACAATCAAAATGATCAGGTAGACTGGTTCTCCGTCAAATGAGGCAAAGTCCAGTCCGCCTTCAATCGTAGCGGCGGCCATGCACATACGGTCCACGCAGTCAATCTTGGCGTGGGGGACTGCGAGTCCGCAACCGATACCGGTGGAACGGCTTTGTTCACGGGTCCAGACGGCATCGAAAATTTCGTTGCGATGTTCCAATTTGTAGGCACTGCAGAGCGTATCCACGAGCTCGTTCAGGATTTCTTCCTTGGTCGTGCTCTTGGAATTGATCAGAATGCAATTGTCGACAAACCTTTCGGAAAGACGCATAATGAATTCCTTTTGTTTTTTCTGTATAGATATTTAGCAAAAATCGGCGCCATTTGGACAAAAAAAGCCTAATTGGAACGAAAAAATATCAAAAAAGGCTAAAACTGGTTCAAAAAGGCCAGAATTTCCATTTGGGAACGCAAAATTTCGCTTTGTTCCAGGGCGCGGCGCATAATGGAAACTTCAATTTGTCCGGGGGCTTCGGAATGTCCGATAGAACCGTAGGTGAGGTTTGCACCTTCGTTTAAGGACCAAAGGCGGCTGACCTTGCCTGTTTCGCCCATACCGAAAGCGGCGAACATCTGGAATTTCTTGCCGTATTTTTTTGCGAACTTGTAGAGGCGGTCGCAGTCGCTGTCGGAATTGCTCATGGCTGCAATCTTTAAGCCCTGGGCGCCAATCCGCCTTACGTCGGCGGCGAAGGTATCCAGTTCGATATCGCTGGGGATGCGTTCGAAATTGTGTTCGGAAATGATCAGGCCCACGCCGATGGGATAGGCCACGTTGTTCAGAGCTTTAAAGTCGTTCAGGCAGTCCCGTTCCAGATCGAGCCATTCGGGAACTTGTTTTGCCGAAAGGATTTTCTTCCACAGGCCCATGCGTTCTATGGCGCGGGCGTCGGGGAACTTGCCTCCGTCGCGTTTTAAACGGATGGTGCCGATCTGTATTTTATTTGCCACGATGTTCCGGACCCTTTCTGAAAGGGTTTCCCATTCCGATTCGTCAAAGAAATCGTAGCGGATTTCAATAGCATCGCAGTTGTCCAGGTCGAGGCGCACCGGCTGGAACAAGTCTTTTTCGGCGGCTTCCAGAACGTCTGGGCTTATAAGTCCAACCAGGTATTTGCGAGAATCAGAAATCATGGCGCAAATATAAAAATTATGCGAGCTTCCAGTCGAGTTCCTGGCCGGCGGCGAGGGGGACGACTCCGTTCACGATTGAAGGCACGGTCCATTTTTCGCGGACGACTTCAATCTGCTTGGTCGTGCGCGGAAGGCCGTAAAAGTCGGCGCCGAATCCGGCGATGAAGTTCGGGAGCTTGTCAAGGTGGCCAGCCCTTTCGAATTCTTGAACCAGAAGTGGGATGGCGACCGGTGCGCTGTAGACGCCTGCTGCCCCGCACGGACATTCCTTTTTGTTCAGCTGGTGCGGGGCAGAGTCCGTGCCGAGAAAGAACTTGGGTGAGCCGCTGAAGGCGGCTTCGCGAATGGCGGCGCGGTCTTCCGGCCGCTTCGGGAGTGGCTTGCAGAAGTGGTGCGGCCGTAAGGCGTCCCCGACGATATCGTCGAGAGTCATCATCAGGTGATGTACTGTAAAGGTGGCGGCGACGTTTGCAGGGAGTCGCTTCACTGCCTCGACCGACTTCGCCGAACTCAAGTGTTCAAAGACAATTTTCAGCTTTGGGAACTTTGCAGACAAAGTCTCTACGCGCTTGATGAAGGCGGGCTCGCGGTCTAGGCAGAATTCGCCGGGTTCTTCGCCGTGCACGCACAGCACAAGGCCAAGATGCTCCATCATGGCGACCACAGGGAAGATTCCCTCGAAATCGCTGATACCGTCGGCGCTGTTGGTGGTGACTCCGGCGGGGTAATACTTGCCTGCCACCACACCGACCGCCATCATGTCCTTCAGATCTTGCTCGGTGTAATTCGGATTCAGCTTGAACGTCATGAGCGGGACAAAGTCGGGGCGTACGGCCTTTGCCGCATCCAAGATCTGCGTCTTGTAATCGGCAATCGCCTTGGCAGAAGTCATTGCAGGCACCGTGTTCGGCATAATGATAGCACGGCCAAATTGTTGAACCAAGTCGCGGACGTAGCCGGGCATTAAATCGCCCTGGCGCAAATGCGCATGAAAGTCGTCGGGTAGAGGGAGAAACATTTTGAAATCCTTTTGTAAAATGTGTAGTGTGGGATGTGGAATGTGTAATGGTTAATTATTCATTTGTCATTTCACATTTCACATCGCGGCTTCGCCGCTCTACCCGCTATTGCGGAGGTCGCGGAACAGCTCTCTAGAAATTTCGCTGTCGGAGTTGAGCCAGTAATCAAACGGCTTTGGCTCTGTCAATGTCTTGCGGTGCAAGAAGCAGATGTTGCAGCCGAGTTCCTTGGAAATCATCAGGTCGTGGGTCACGATAATGATTGTCGTCTTAAACAGCGTACGCATGTTGTCAATCAGCGGCAATAAGTTTCTGCGGTTGTAGTTGTCAAGACCTGCAGTGGGTTCATCCATCAGCAAAAGCTTCGGGTCCATGGCCCAGCTGCGGGCAATGGCGACACGCTTCTGCATGCCCATACTGAGCATATGGGGGAACAAATCGGCTTCGTCGCGCACGCGCATCAGGTCCATGGCCATGTTGACTTTTTCTTCAATTTCGGCGGGTGAACCCATTTTGTGATAACGCTGCGGCAAGGCAATGTTGTCGCGCACGCGCAAATTCGAAATCAATGCCCCGTTTTGGAACACCATTCCCACCTTGCGCTTGGCAACTTCCAAAGCGGTCAGTTTTTCGGGCGGAATGAATTCGCCGAAGTAGTAAATGTTTCCGCGGGTGGGGCGCGTAAGCCCCGCGATGACTCTGAGAAGGGCGCTTTTTCCTTGACCGGAAGGCCCGCCGATGCAAATGGTTTCACCGCGTTTTACCGTAAGGTTCACATTTGAGAATAGTTCTTTTTGCGGGTCTGTTTCAATGCGTCTGAAATACCCTAGAATCCTTGGCTTAGAGAACATCGCTCCCGCGAGATCCCTGTAGGCAAGGTGGACATCTTCCATTTTCAAGGCTTCGTCAAACATTAGATCAACTGGTTGAGATTATTCACGTAATCTACGAAATAGTACAACGAAAGAATGCCGTCGGCAATAACAACGTACAGGAAGGACTTGATAACGGAACGCGACACCGCCTTGGGTACCTGGCGAACATCTCGGGGGATGTTCAATGCCTGGTAGCAGGCGTTGGTGGTAATGATAGCTCCAAATACAATGGGCTTAATGATAATAAAGGCGAAGTCAAATATCTGAAGGGCTTTCAGGATTTCTGTAGAGAGGTAGTCCCAGGTAAGTTGAATGTTCATCATGTTACCTGCGAAAACGATGGCTCCCTTGGTTAAAAGGTAGCCTCCACAAATGGCGCTTAGGCTAAAGAATATGTTCATGATGAACATGGCGACGCAACCGCCAATCAAGCTCGGCATGACCAGGAAACGGACCGGGTTTACACCCATGGTGGCAAGCGCGTCGACTTCGTCGTTAATGACCATGCTGCCAATGTAGGTGGTTAGTGAAGATCCGCTTCGACCGGCAATCAGGAACGCAGTAAGAATGGGCCCCAAATCACGGATGATGACTGCTACAATCATGCTTCCCACAAAGTCGGCAAAGCCCATTTTGCCCATCATCGAAATCACTTCGACAATGGTAATCGTACCAAACAAGGTGGCGACCACGAAAAGAGTCGGGAAAATTTCAATGCCCGTGAAGAATGCTTGCAGAATGATGTTGCGGGAGTCTGTCTTGAAACTGCGGTTCTTAGAGAACAGACTCGAAACGGCCCTGCAAAATAGGGCGACCATTTGACCAAACGGACGATGCAATACGAATAGCCCCAGCAAATGAAACGCCTTTGCGGGGAGCATAAATCGTTGCCATTTTCTAGCCTGCCGTTTAATCATTGTTTTGTTCTACCGCTTCCAAAATTTGGTGCCACAAGTCGCCGAGTCCGAATTTCTTCAAGGAACTCACGCTCAAGGGATTCTGGTCGAGCCCGAATTTTTCCTTGATGCTGCGGAGTCCTTTTGCAAGTTCCGACTGGTTTGCCTTGTCGCGTTTGCTTGCAACGATCAGTACGGGGCAACCGCTGGCCCGGATGGCTTCGACCGTTTCGATATCGATAGCGTGGCCACCGTGGCGCACGTCTACCAAATATACGAGTCCTTTCAGGTCTTTACACTTTTCCACGTATTCGCGGATAAAGTCTGCCATTTGGTCGCGTTTGGCGTTGCTGACTTTTGCAAAGCCTACACCTGGTAAATCTACTAGAAAAAACTTCCCGTTGACTTTGAAAAAATTCAATTCGCGGGTTTTTCCAGGGGTTCTGCCTACTTTTACCAGGTCTTTTCGGCCCATCAGGGCGTTCATGAGCGAAGATTTGCCCACATTGGAGCGTCCAAGGAAGGCTATTTGCGGTAAGCGTTCTTCGGGAAGGTGCTTGATGCTTGTCGAACCTTTGACAAATTCAGCGGAGACGATTTTATAGTCGCCTACCGTGACAGGGCCGTGATGAACGGTCTTGGGCGGTAAATTCGCCTTTGTCCCTTTCGGTGATTTTTCCATCATAAGCTGACTCTCCCTTCGAATGCGCGGAGCATGGTGACTTCGTCGACAAATTCCAGGTCCGAACCCATGGGGATTCCGCGGGCAAGGCGCGTGCGCTTGACGTTTACGCCTTGAAGCATGTGGTCGAGCATGAGCGCGGTGCTGTCGGCTTCGGGGCTAGAACCTAATGCAAATATAAGTTCTTCGATGCCTTCGTCCTTAATGCGCTTTACCAGTTCGGGAAGGTGCAGGTGTTCAGGGCCGATCCCGTCGAGGGGCGAAATCACGCCGCCCAGAACAAAATAGGTGCCCTTGTAAATGCCCGAGCGTTCAAAGGGGACAATGTCGGAGCTTTTTTCGACTACGCAAATGCACTTGGAGTCGGGCCTTGCCTTGCATACAGGGCACAGGTCTTCGTCGGTGAATGCGTAGCAGCGCGGGCAGGGGTGTACGTTCTTCTTGGCGTTCAGCAAGTTCGCCGAGAACCGTTCTACATCGCCTTCGTTTTTGGAAAGAATATGATACGCAAGCCTTCGGGCGGTCTTCTGCCCGATTCCGGGGAGCGATGAAAATTCCCCGATTAACGCTTCAAGACTTTGCGGTTCAATGTTCATTGGCAAAACTGTAGGATTCGTTGAGGCAGAGTTTCAGTTGTGCAAAATGGATGCCTTCTTCCTTGAGGCATGCCTGGATGGATTCGCGGTCGTCGAGTTCCACGGCGTCTGCAAGGCGGAGCAGCGTGCCGAGGCGGCCCGTGCGGTTGAGGAGGGCGTCCTGCATTTCGTCGTCGGCAGGGGCGTCCGGCAAGATCGTTTCGAGTGGGGCGCGCACGAGAGCGTCCATGCGACTGATGAGCCCGACCATGAATGCCTTGGCGCAGAAGTCGTCGTTGTTCTCGTCGATGCAGCGGGCGAGGCTTTCCATGAACTTCGCGCGGTGGCTTGCGTTCTGGAACAGGGGCGAGGCTTGCGGTGTCATGCCGAGTTCCGGGCGGGCGTACAGCATAAGCATGAGCCATTCCTGGATGCGGCGCATGCCAACCCACACGATGGCGTCCTTGACGTTGTCGATGCGGCTGTGGCGGGTCTCGGAGTCGGAGTTCACGAACCGGAGCAGGTTCTGGGCGATGTCTTCGTGCTTGGTAAGGCTTTCGACCATGTCTTCGAGGCTGGGTCTCGACTTGATGCGGAGCAACAGCTGCAGAAGCGTTGCCGAGGTCGCGTCGATTTTACGGCCGGTTACCAGTTCGGGCTTTGCAAAGAAGAATCCCTGGAAGTAATCGTAGCCCGCTTCTTCGCAGCGTTTGAATGTGGCTTCGTCTTCCACCTTTTCGGCCAGGAGCTTGATTCCCATGGTCTTGAAGAAGACTGCGGCTGCGTTCATGGATTCTTGCGAATTATCCACCACGTCCATCTTGACGTAGCTTACGTACGGGAACAGCGGCTTGAATCGCGTGATGAATTCGTCGTTGAAAATAAAGTCGTCGAGCGCTAGTTCAAAGCCTAGGGCCCTGTAGCGCTGGACGGCCTTGACGATTGCCTCGTCGACTTCCACGTCTTCGAGAACCTCGAGTACAAAGTACTTGGGGTTCAAAAGTCCGAACAGGTTGTCGAGCAGCATGTTGCGGCTGCAGTTCACGAAGGCCTTGTTGTTTCCGATCAGGCGCTCGATGCCGATATTGTTCAGAACGTTTTCAAGCACCTGCGCGGTGGCAAGGACGTCGCTTGCAATGATGGCGATGTCGCTTTCGGGCGAATCGCGAAACAGAAGCTCATACGCGTAAATCTTACCCTCGCGGTCGAGGATAGGCTGGCGTGCTAAGTAGGCGAGTGTTTGCATGTCTTAAATACGAGCGCTCTTGATCCCGAACAGGAGAATGCTGCGTGCGCCTGCGTCCCAAAGCTTGTCCATGATGGCATTTGCTTCGTCTTGCGGGACCATGGCCTTCACGGAGTACCATTCGCGGCCGTGGAGTTTGGTCACCGTCGGGGCGTCGAGGCCCGGCGTGAGTTCGCATGCTTTCTGGAGCAGTTCGGAGGGGCAGTCGTATTCGATCATCATGTACGACTGGGCAACGAGCTTGCCTTCGATGCGGCGGATCAGCGTGTGGACTTCTTCGAGTTCGGTCTTCTGCGGGTTGCAGAAGAGGGCGGCGTTGCTACGGAAGAGCGGTTCGCCCACAATGCGAAGTCCTGCCTGCTTGAGTGTCGTGCCGGTTTCGACCACGTCGACAATGGCATCTGCCACGCCGAGGCTCACCGAGATTTCGACGGCGCCTTCGAGCACCACGAAGTCCATCGGCTTCTTGTAGAAACCTTCCACAATGTTCGGGAAGCTGGTGGCAATTGTCGAATTCTTGAGTTCGTCAAGGGACTGCACCGGGCTTTCGTTCGGCACGGCGGCGCACATCTTGGAGGCGCCGTAGGGCAGGTCCAGAACCTTGACTGCCGGGCTCTTGGCTTCGGCGTTAAAGTCGATACCTGTGATACCGGCGTCGATAATGCCGCGGCCCACGTACATGGGGATGTCGCTCGGACGCAAGAAGAAGAATTCGATTCCGTTCTTGGTATCGAGTTGGGTCAAAGTCTTGTAGGGTTTGGAGGCTTTGTAACCGCAAGCCTTCAAAAGTTCCTGGGTGGGCTCAAAGAGCATGCCCTTGTTGGGGAGAGCTACCTTAATCATAGTTTAGCGTACACTTCTTCGAGGGTGAGACCTTTTTCGGCCATCATCACGGCCACATAGTAAAGAACTTGCGAAAGTTCGAGGCACTGGGCGTCGCGGCTTTCAAAGCGTGCTGCCATCCAGCTTTCGGCGGCTTCTTCGACGAGCTTCTTGCCGATGCCGTGCGGCCCCTTCTTGAAAAGTTCAGTAGTTCCCTTGCCTTCGGGCATATCTTTTTTGCGCTGGCAGGCCAGTGCGTACATTTCTTCGAATGTCATAATGGACCTCTTTAATTTTTTTCAGAGGTAAAGATAGAAAAACTTAGTTTTCGACCATGTTGCGAATCTGGTTCTTGCCTTGTTTTTTGGCGGAAACCACGAGTTCGTCAACTCGGAAAAGAAGCTGATTGACGTCGGCTACAGACTTGGCGCTGCAAGGGAGCAATCCGCCGCTTATTGTAATTTGCAGTTCCGGGTGCTCGTCGAGGCGAATCTGACGAACGGCCTTGCGGATCGATTCCACCTTGGAGTATGCTTCTACTTCAGAACCTGCGCTAATCAGGTAGATGAATTTTTCGCAACCATAACGGGCGACGCATTCGCCGGCGATTTCGTCGCTGACCTTTTGAATCAGTTCGCTTACGGCGCAAATGACCTTGTCGCCAAACTTGTGATCGTACTTAGTGTTAACTTGTTTAAAATTGTCCAAGTCGAACATGGCGATAAAGTAGTCGTTACGGTGTTTCCAGACTCGTTCGTCAAGGAACTTGAGCAAGTATCTGCGATTGTACAGACCCGTAAGGGAATCCCTGACGGCCAGGTAGTCCAGTCGTGCCACCAGCTTTTCGCTTTTTTCGCGTTCCTGTACATAAGCCATCAGCGAGAAGGAGCCTACGGCAAAAAGCGTAATGCTTGTCAAAATGTGGGTGACCAGAATGTCAAGAAAAGCTCCGTCGCGGTCGAGAGTGGTATAGAGGATGTCCGGATTCTTCCAGGACATATAGATCGTTGCCGCTTGGATTAACAGTGAAATGATAAAAGAAATGTTTTTCGCACGCCCGCGAACTGCAAAGGCAATCAGCGCAAGCGAGGTAATACAGTAAAGAGGCATGCCGCTAGTGATACCACCGCAGAACAAGAACAGCATGGGCATCAAAAAACAGCTGAGCGCACAGCACATGACCAAGTAGCACTGGTTGTAGAGCGACGTTCTGACGGCGACAAAAGCGATAATAAAGCAGAGAAGGGCGCAACCGAGACTGGCGAGGGACGCCGAGAAGTTCAGTCCCTCGTAAATGGTAAAGATTGCGGAGCAGATTGCTACTACAGTAACAACCACCAAAATAGACCAGAACATTTTACGTTCTAGTGTATCTTGCGCCCCCCAAAAGTTTTTTAGAAACTTAATCATAAACGCTGTTAATTAAATATAACATGATTTTGAGTAAACTAGAAAGGCTAATTGAACATTTTACATCTTATTTTTTTGTGACTATGACGTCTTCGATTGCAAGTTATTATATTTCAGTTGACGCCAAAAACGGCAAATATCAATTTTTTTGCAGGTTTTAGTATGGAACTTACACCGTTGGATATCCGAAACCAGAACTTCCACAAGAAAAATTTCGGTGGAATCGATCCTGAAGAAGTCAAGGCTTTTCTGGATACTGCAGCCAATGCCTTCGAACAGATGTCCAGGGACAAGACCGACCTTACCGAACGCTTGAAGGTTGCCGAAGAACGCGTGAATTACTACCGCCAGATTGAAAAGACGATTCAAGACGCCGTAGTCACCATGCAGAAGACGGTTGACGAAGTCAAGGCTACAGCCGAAAAGGAAGCTGAAATTATCGTTGCCGAGGCCAAGGCCAGAGCGGTCCGCGAGGTGGAGTCCACCAAGAAAGAAGCCGAAGAACTCCGCATGGAGATTGAACAGCTTAAGCAATTGCGTACAAATTATTTCATTCGCTGCCGTGCTCTCATCAAGGGTCAAGAGGACTTGCTTACCGCTATGGAAAACGACCAACGTATGCAGGAAGAACTGAAGGCCCGTCCGGCAGCCCCGGGAAATGTGCTCGCCTAATACCTTATGCGAATAAACATCAAGGTACATGCCCGGAGCAAGCGCGAAAGCGTGACGGAGCTCCCTGACGGGAGCTATAAAGTCGAGGTCAAAGCTCCTCCTGTGGATGGAGCCGCCAATGAAGCCATCTGTGAACTGCTAGCGGAGCACTTTCATGTGCATAAACGCGATGTTTCGGTAGTTTCGGGCGCTACAAACAACAAAAAAATAGTGGAAATTATAAAGTAGGACTCTTGGGAGTCCTTTTTTTATTTATTTTAGGAGTATTAAGAAGGATGTATTGGGTCAAATGAAAACGGCTCTCAAAAAGTTTTTTGATTTTGAAAACGGCTCCAGCTTAAAAAGCGTTCTGTTGCTTATTGCCACAGGTTTGTTGTTGAATATCATTCCGGCAAAGGTTGCGCTTGGGCTCCATTTGCCGCTATACCTGGACTGCATGGGAACGATCATTACCGCTATGCTTGGCGGAAACCTGCCCGCAGTCATAGTCGGTTTTGCCTCGAATGCGATTAACGGTATTTCGGACCCCGTGACCATGTTCTACGGGGTAATCAGTATTTTTATTGCTGCCCTTGCGACCTTCTTTTACCACCAGCGCTTTTTCAAGAATATCCCGCGCCTGTTTGTCGTAATTCTTTCGTTTGCCTTGATTGGCGGCGGTATCGGTTCTGTCTTTACTTATTTCTTGTACGGGTTCAATTTCGGCGAAGGTATTTCGGCCCCGTTTGCCGTAGCGTTCCACGAAGTCCTTGGTTGGAACAAGTTTACCTCGCAGCTTTGGGCCGACATTGTTCTTGACTTCTTTGACAAGGGCGTTGTCGTTGTATTCGCGGTGTTCATTTTCCGCTTTATTCCCCGTGTTATCAAGAATCACCTGAACAGGGTGTTCCTGCGAGTCAATCATCAAGATGTGATGAAAAAGATGGTACGTCATTCCTTGCTCCGCAAGGTGGTGTACATGGTGATTGTGGCAGAAGTCCTGTTGGGTGGTCTCGCTTGTACGATCGGCTTCTTCCTGTATCGTGAAAATTCCGTCAATAGCTTTATCGGTATTGCAAACGGTGTGACCAAAGCGGCATCTACGGCAATTGATCCTGAAAAGGTCGAAGATTATATAGCCCGCGGCTACGAGGTCGATGACTATGCGTTTGTGAGGAAGGTTCTGTACTCTATTAGAGAAAGCTTCCCCCAGACCAAGTACCTGTACGTGTACCAGATTAAGCAGGATGGTTGCCATGTGGTGTTCGATCTGGATACCGAAGGCGAACCGGGAGGGGCTCCAGGCGATGTCGTTGAATTTGATCCGAGCTTTGAGCCGTATTTGCCGACTCTTTTGGCCGGTGGCGAGATTGAACCGATTATCTCGGATGACAAGTATGGCTGGTTGTTGACTGTTTATAGGCCGATTCGCAATTCGTCGAACAAGACGGTTGCCTATGTGGCTGCCGATATTTCGATGGAAAACATCCTCCGTGACGAAGCGATCTTCTTTATCAAGATGCTTTCGCTGTTCTTTGGGCTTTCCATTATTATCATGAGTATTGTACTTGAACTGGTAAAGCGCGGCGTGGTGATCCCCATGAACCAGATGTCGCTTGCCGCCATGAAGATTGCTGCTAACACGACTCGTGCAAGCATGCTTGATACCGAAAAGGTGGATCTTGAAAGCATCAGGGATAGCGTGGAACGTCTCGGCAAGATCGGGGTGCAGACAAGAGACGAAATTGAGCATCTTTACGAAGCTATCTACACGATGGCGAGCGATACCTATAACTTTATCCAGCGTGTGCAGGAACAGAACGAACGAATCAGGCGCATGCAGGAAATCATTATTATGGAATTCGCAGAAGTGGTTGAAGCCCGCGATAAGAGCACGGGTAACCACATTAAGAAGACTGCCGAATATGTGGAAGCGATTGCCTTGCAGCTCAAGGCCGAAGGCAAGTTCAAGGATGTGCTCACGGATGCCTACATTGAAAAGCTGAAACGCGCCGCACCGTTGCATGATATCGGAAAGATTGCCGTGTCGGACTTGATTTTGAACAAGCCGGGTAAACTCACCGATGAAGAATTCGATATTATGAAGAGCCATACCACCGAAGGTTGGAAGATTTTGACCAAGATGGTGGAAGATGCCGGCGATACGATCGATGCGGACTACATGGTCGAATCGATTGACATGGCGCATTATCACCACGAAAAGTGGGACGGCTCCGGCTATCCGACCCACATCAAGGGCGAAGAAATTCCGCTGTCTGCAAGAATCATGGCGGTGGCCGACGTGTTCGACGCCTTGGTGGCAGAACGCGTGTACAAGAAACCGTTTACCTACGAAAAGGCGATGGCGATTATTACCGAAGGTGCGGGTAAGCATTTTGACCCGGATATCGTGGAAGCCTTTACGCATATTTCGGAAAGACTATACGGCGCAAGAACCAAGCTGACCCCGCCGCCAGAAGAAGTGATTGCGAATGCTGACACTGGTGCCGCTCCGGAACAGACTAAAAGCTAAATAGGAGAATCCTATGTTTAACAAGATGAAGCTGACTGCTGCCATGTCTGTATTGGCGGCTTCGATGGTGTTTACCGCCTGCAACGAGCAGGAATCTAAAACCGAAGTGAAAAAGGAAGTGCCCGATGCGACTCCGGCCCCTTCGAAGTCTGTAGTGGTGTACTACTCGCAGAATGGAGCGACTAAGAAACTCGCCGAAATTTTCCAGAAGGCAAAGGATGCTAGCGCAGTAGAACTCAAGCTCGTGACTCCGTATCCGTCTACTTACGACAGCACGATTGTTGCCGTAAAGGCTCAGCGCGAAGGCAAGCAGTGGCCTGCCCTCGAAAACGCCAAGGTGGAACTCGCCAAGTACGACACGGTGTATTTGGGGTACCCGATTATGTTTGGGACGTTTGCACCGCCCATTTACACCTTCCTTGATTCGAACGATTTGAGCGGCAAAGTGGTGGTGCCCTTCTGCACCTATGGCAGCGGTGGCCGCAAGGCGTCTGCCGCAGAACTCAAGACTCTTGAACCGGGAGCCAACGTGACGCTTGCCTATGGTATTTCTAACAAGCGCATGAATGCAGAAAATGGTGCCGAAGTTGCCGCGAGCGAAGTCGAAGCCTTCTTTGGAAATCTGGAAACCGGCAAGACCGATGAAATGCTCATGGGCGGTTTCTCGGAACAGCGCCCGCTTGCTGCAGAAGATTCCGCTGTGTTTGCTGAGGCGACCAAGGACTACGCTTACTTGGGACTCAGACCGCTTTCAGTGTCGACGCAGATTGTTGCTGGCACGAATTACTTGTTCGTTTGCGAAATGAAGGCTTTTGGTGGCCCTGCCATGCAGACGAATGTGAAAATATTCAAGCCGCTTCCGGGGCGTGGCGTTGCAGAAATGATTGTTGTTGAACAATAAATCAAGACGAATCAAAGAAAAAGCCGCACTTATGCGCGGCTTTTTCTTTTTCAAATTTCAGCAGATTCTTAGAACTTGAACAGCATGCCGAAGCGCATCTGGCCGTCGCGTACACCGTCGTTGTCGCCAACATCCTTGATGGTGGCGAAGTCGAACTGCAACACGTCCGAAAGCATGAAGCCAAAGCCCAGGTCTACTTCGTTACGCTTGCCGGTTTCGTCGTACAGGTAACCGGCGCGAAGTGCGATCGTGTTGGCGTACACGAATTCGGTACCCAGGTTGAACACACCCTGCATAATGGATTCCTTGACCTTGTTGCCATCCTTTTCGGGGTGAATCAGGGACTTCCAGCTCGAAATGTAGAACGGCTCCGGATTTCCCTTGGCATCGTCATAAACGACTTCGCGGTTATAGTCGGCGACTATGGTCCACTTGTAATCGGCAAGGCTCAAGATTTCGTAAGAAAGGCCCAAGCGCCAGGTCAAGGGAATTGGGTCTTCGATGGTCTTGTCTACATAGTAGACGCTCGGACCGATGTTGGCAAGCACCAAGGCGAAGTTTAATTTGTCTATAAACAAGTTCTTCTTCAGAACGCCAATGTCGAAGGCGTAGCCGAAGGTGGTCGCTTCTTCTTCGCCTGCGGCCGCGCCAGAACTCAGGTCGGAATAGAAGAACTTGATAGAAAGGCCCAGGCCCCAGTCGTTCGGGAATCTTGTACCGTAGCTGAAGCCGCCCACGATTTCGGAACTGTTGTAGGCTACTAGATCGTCGGCGTCTACATCACCCGAGGCAACGGTAGAACCGAAGCTCACGAAGTTCACGAAGAAACCGAGAGTTCCCCAGTCGTTCAGCGGGATGGTCATGCCTGCATAAAGGTGATACAGGTCGGGGATGTTCAGAATCGGCAAGAGCTTTTCGTAGAAGGCGGTAATCTGGTAGTCGGCGTCCTTGAACTGCTCCATGCCGTTGGCGGTGCTGAACCATACGTCGCCACCCTGGGGAAGGACTGCCCACACCTTGTTGGTGGAAAGGCCGTTGCCGCTGTGGTAGTGAACCCATTCGTCTTCACTCTTGGTAGAACTTTCTTCTTCGGCGGCGCCACGTTCAAGTTCAGCCTTGCGGCCGCTTGCGGTGGCGTAGTCTGGCAGGTGGCGCCATACGCCCTTGTCTGTTGCAATCCAGATGCCTCCGCGCTGGTCTACGGAAATGTCGTTCACCTTGTTGTCGGCAAATTGCACCTGTTCCCACTTGCGCAGCGTGAAGTGCGAAAGGCCTCCGTTATGGGCGGCCCATACATGTCCCGAACTGTCGACAGCGAGGGCGGTCGGAGAGAGGTCCATAATGCCGTCTTCTTCGGTGAACAGGCTCCAGCGGTCCTTGTCGTTCACGCTCTTTTTAGGAATGAGCCTTGCGATACCGGCGCCTTCGACTGCCACGTAAAGTTCCTTGCGGTTTTCGGACCACACCAGGGAACGAATCTTTTGGCTGGGGAGCACCTTACCTTTCTGTTCAAATTGACCGTTGCGATAAACGAACAGGCCGTCTTCGGTACCAATCCAGACAGAGGCGCCCTGGCTTTCGAGAGCGGTAATGCGGTGATTGCCCAGCTCATCGTCGTAGTTTTTCCAGGCCTTGCCGTCGAAACGGTAAAGGGACTTGGGTGTACCTACCCAGAGTTTTTCGGTTCCCTTGTTGTAAAGGATTGCTGTAATGGTGTCTTTGACTACCAGGTTCCAAGGCATCTTGACTTCGACCACGTGTTTTTCGTCGTCGGCACTCTTGATGTCGTTGAACTTTTTCACCTGGCGCACATATTCGTCCAGGCCGCGTTCGGAACCTACATAGACTTTTACGGCGTCACGGACCTTGGCGTTACCCTGCAGGGTAATGGAGTGGTAATTGACCCACTGTTCGCCGTCAAATTTCTGGATGCCCTGTGCGGTACCGGCCCAGAGTTCGCTCTTGCTGAAGAAGCCGTCCTTGGATCGGGAGGCCATGCTCGTGAAGAAGGGGGCGTTCTTGGAATCGGCGGGGTAGCTCATGCGCCATTCGTCGGCCAGGGGACCGAAGGCTAGACCTGCCGGGTTATAGTACATGGCGGTCGGGTCGTCGGCAAGAGCCGCACCGGCTTCACCCATACCCAGCTGGCGTGCGCCAACGGGCATTTCGAGCGTGATAATGGCAGAGCCTGCCGCAAAAGACAATGCGGGCGCAAAAAGAAGTGCTGTAAGTAGAGATTTACGCAAGTTGCCTCCAGTCGGGGACATCGTAGTGGTTGCCGTGCGAAGGCACGACTGCTTTCCAGCCGGACTTGCTGGGGTTTTCCCAAGGTTGTTTGGGCAAAAGCCTGCAGTCGCAGCCTAAAACGTAGGGTGGGAGAATTTCCGCATGGTTGCGGATTTGTTCTCGGGTAATAAAGTTTTCGTCGCTCACGAATTTCACGTATTGCTTGCCCTTGGGACCAAGTTCAATGCGGTAGGTCGCCGTGCCATTCTTGTCACCTTCGTCAATGGTGCGAATGGTGGCTTCCATGGTGGCATTCCATTGGGCAATGAGTTCTTCTTTCTTTTCGGGTGGCAAATTCTGCGTGTCTAGCCAAGACCGGAGGGACGCCTCGGAAGGCTTCACGGCGGTAAGCGATTCTCGGGCGGGGCGAACTACGACGGCGTACTGTCCCGAGACATCGATAACGCGTTTGGGTTCGTCCTTTTCATCAGAACTATGGATTATCACGTACGCACCGATGGCGGCGAGTATCACGGACAAGACTATAATCGCTATGACAATAATGACTGATAGCATATTTTATTCCATTTGGAATTATTCGTTACTCTCAAAAACTAGCATTTTCTAAATTGTGGGACAGGAGATAATATGCCGAAATTGAAGATTTTTCTTGTATTGCTGATGTGTAGCGCCTGTTTTGCCATTCCCTTCAAGGTTGAAACGGTTAGGGAAGGCTCTGGAGACCCGATTCGGGCAGGTCAGCTTATCAGGGTGCACTACAAAAGCTATGTGTATTTAGACAGCGCAAAAATCTTGGCCGAAAAGGCTCGTCTCGCCGATTCCTTGCGCATCGCCGATTCTCTTCGTCTTGCAAATGACTTTAATTCCGATCAGATTGCGGGAATGACAAAAGTTGACACGACGAAATTAGTGAAAGACAAGTCCAAGAAGAAAAAGTCCAAGAACAAGAAAGAAACTCCGGCCGCAGTAGATACGGTAGCTGCAGTTGTAGATCCTTCGGCTGCTCCCAAAACCTTTGTGGATTCTATCGCACCTCTTCCGTCCGATACCCGTTTCAGGATGTTCTCGGAATCTTATGCCAATGGCGAACCGCTTGAATTCACGCTTGGCATGGGCCTTGTCATTGCGGGCTGGGAAAAGGGCTTGCTGGAAATGAAACCGGGCGAAGTCCGCAAGCTTTACGTGCCTTACCAGATGGGCTATGGCGAAAATTCACTGGAAGGAGTTCCTGAATATTCCGACTTGTTCTTTATCGTAGAACTCGTCAGCGCCGATCCACCCATGGAACCCGACGTGTTTCCCAAGAATGTGGAAGGACTTAAGTGGCGTGAAGCTGCAAAGGGTCTTAAGGTTTATGACGAAAAGATTGGTAACGGAAAGCCTGCCGTGGTGGGCTCCGTGCTCAAGACTCATTACACCGGCTGGCTTCTTTCGGGCCGCAAGTTCGGTTCTTCTAAGGATATCGGTAAGCCTCTCCAAGTGGTGATGGGTGCCGGCAAGATGATCAAGGGCTGGGAAGTTGGCCTTGAAGGAATGCGTGAAGGTGGTGTTCGATGGTTCCGCGTGTCTCCGGCCATGGGTTACGGTGCAACGGCTTACTCTATGATTCCTTCGAATTCGACTTTGATCTTCCGCGTGGAACTCGTTTCTTCCGAAGTAGACGACGCGGTCATCGCGAACATGGACTTCTTCCCCGACACCACGACGCTTGCGTTTGAAAACGGTCCCGAAGGTCTCCGCTATGCAATCATCAAGCAGGGCGAAGGCGAACCCGCACAAAAGGGCAACGTGGCCAAGGTGCATTACACCGGCTGGCTTACCAACGGTTACAAGTTCGACAGCTCCCGTGACCGCGGCCAGGTCTTTGGCTTTACTCTGGGGGCTGGTCGCGTGATTCGCGGCTGGGAACTCGGCGTGCAGGGCATGCTCCCCGGCGAAAAGAGAATTTTGGTGGTTCCGCCCGGACTCGGTTACGGTGCTCGCGGAGCAGGACCTATCCCTGGCGGTTCAACTCTGATCTTTGCAGTTGAATATCTCGGAGAGTAATTAGTTATTATTTACCGGTACGAATAAAACTGGAGTTTTTATGGAAATCAAATGGCTTAATCCCGATGCAAAATTTGACCGCCTTGTCTTGGCAGGCGATATTGGTGGCACTAACACGAACCTTGGCTTGGTCGGCTATAAAGATGGTAAGTTTACACTGATTCTCGAAACCGATTGCCCGTCCAAGGATATTGACGGCCTGGACGCTCCTATTCGCGAAACACTCAAAATTGCCGCAGAAAATCGTAGCGACCTCAAGCCCTCTCACATTTGCATCAGCGCTGCAGGCCCCGTGGCGAACAACAAGTGCGTCATGACGAACCTCCCCTGGAGTGTCGATGGCGATGCCTTGACTTCTGCAACAGGAATCCCGACGCTTGTCATCAATGACTTCATGGCCATCAGCTACGGCATTCCGACTCTCGATGTCGATGACCCAGCCCAGATTCATAAGCTTGTGCATACCGACGGCAGCACCCCTGCTCCGCAGGCGACGACCAAGGCCGTGATTGGTCCGGGTACCGGTATGGGCGTGGGCTTCCTCGCTTTCGATGGCCAAAAGTACATTCCGGCTTGCTCCGAAGGTGGCCATTCTACGTTTGCCCCGTTTGACAAGGATTCTCAGGAATTCCACGACTACATGGAAAAGAAGATTGGCATGGTGCCGGGTGTTGAACCGCTCGTTTCGGGCATGGGTCTTCGCAACATGTATGAATGGTGGAAGGAAACTCGTGGCGTTCCCGATAACGAAGCCTTCAAGAAGATTGAAGAAACCGAACCGAACGATCGCCCCAAGTACATCAGCCGCGCCAGCGATACCGATCCGGTCGCTGCCGAAATGATGCGCCTGTTCGTGAAGATGCTTGCCCGTTTTGCAAGCGATGCCGCAACGCTCTTCCTCCCGCTCGGCGGTTTCTACCTCGCTGGCGGTACCGTGCAGAAGGACCTTCGCTGGCTCGAACGCGATAACCTGTTCATGAAATATTTCGAAAAGAACTACAACCCGAACATCCGTCCGCTCCTGAACAAGATTCCGGTGTATGTGATTAAGGATTACAGTATCAGCCTTTATGGAGCTGCAAACGCAAGCCTCAACTTGCAGAAGTAAGTACCTTTTTCAGCGCTATTTTTAGAGTGATGCCCGGCTTGGCCGGGCATCTCTTTTTTATGCGGAAAAAAAAGGAACCCCGACGGGTTCCTTTTCAATATCTGTAATTTTCCGCTTATTCCCAGTCGTCGAAGTTGTCTGCGGCTGGAGCTGCGGGTGCAGGTGCCGGTTCGGGTGCGGGAGCGGGTGCAGGTTCAGGTGCTGGAGCGGGTGCAGGTTCAGGTGCTGGAGCAGGTGCCGGTGCGGGTTCAGGATCAGGTGCCGGAGCGGGCTCGGGTGCGGGTGCAGGTTCCGGTTCAGGTGCCGGAGCAGGGGCCGGTGCAGGTTCCGGTTCGGGTGCCGGAGCAGGTGCCGGTTCGGGCTCGGGTGCTGCAGCCGGTTCGTTATAAGTGTTAGAATTAGAGTAAGAATTGTTGGAATAGTATTCGTCGCCACCGGGGTTGCCCACGTCGTCGTTCTTGCTCTTGTCGACCCACCAAGCATAGTTGAGCGGGGTGAGGACTTGCTTGCCGTATTCCTGGGCGTTTGCGCTAGATTCAAAATAGCCCACGCGAATGCGGTAGTAGGTACCTTCGAGTTCGCCCGGGTTTTCCACTTCGGCGACGTAGGCCTTGATTCCGTTTTCGGCGAGCTTGCTCACGATGCCGTTGGCAGCTCTCTTGGAAGACTGGATGCTAACCTGGATTACGTATTCGCCTTTGGAAAGGGGCTGGACGCTGCCTGCGACTGCGGGAGCTGCTTTCTTGGCGGGTTCTTCAACGGCCGCCTCTTTAGAATCGGCGTTTCCGGAAAGGGACTGGATGGGCACGAGTTCCGGTTCGTCGGCCTTCGGCTGTTCGGCAGCCTGTTCAGTTGCCTGGCCGGCCGGCTGGTCGGCAGGAGCCTCTGCGGTGGGTTTGGCCTGATCCATCTTCGGGACGAGTTCTTCATCTTCATTGCAGGCGACAAGCAAAGAGCTTGTGAGGGCAATGGCGCTCAGAGACAAGATTGATTTTTTCATCCAATTCTCCAATTTTTTGAAAATAAGACAACAAAAGCGGTCTTTTATAACAAAAATATACATAAGTCTTTGATAAACCGCAAGTTAAATTGTAAAATTTATTCAAAAAAGGCAGTAAAACGGGTTTTTTATTATACCCTTGACGAAATTCGGGCAATTAAATATATTTGGCTATCCAAAAACGAATTTCTAATTTAACCAAAGGATAATCGTGATCGGCGTAATTGTTAAGTCCAACGAACCTTTTGAACGCGCTCTCAAGCGTTTCACCAAGTCCTGCGAAAAGAACGGCATCATTTCCGATGTCAAGAAGCGTCAGCGCTTCGAAAAGCCTTCTGAAGAAAAGAAGCGCATCGAAACTGCTGCTCGTCGCAAGCGCTTGAAGGAAATCGCTGACCAGAACCGTAAGCGTCTCTACTAGTCGCTAATAAGGCATCGATTTTGTAATGAGTCGTCGGTCTAGGACCGGTGGCTCGTTGCGTGTTTCTAGAGAATTTAAACCGCGGATGTGTCCGCAAAGGGTAAAACATGAGCAGTGCATTGCTGACAAAGATTAAGGACGATATCAAGGCCGCCATGAAGGCGCACGACGCCGAAACTCTCGGAACGCTCCGTACCCTCCATTCCGACATCAAGAACGAAGCCATGAAGTCTGGCGCCACTCCGGCCCAGATCGAAGAGACGATCACCGACGAAATGTGCGTCGATGTTCTTGCAAAGAGCGTCAAGCAGAAGCAGGAAGCCATTGATATCCTCAAGAAGGGCGGTTTCATGGACAAGGTCCCGGCCGAAGAAGCCTGCATCGCGCTCTACCGCAAGTACATGCCGGCCGAAATGACCGAAGACGAAGTCAAGGTCCTCATCGCCGAAATCAAGGCTGCTACCGGAGCCGCAAGCCCCAAGGACATGGGCAAGATCATGAAGGAACTCTCCCCGAAGGTCAAGGGCCGTTTCGATGCCAAGCGCGCCAGCGCTCTCGTGCAGGAAGCCTTGAAGTGACACGAAGTGTCATCCTGAGGGCGTAAGCCCGAAGGATCCAGACCAGCATTGTCATGCCCGGCTCGACCGGGCATCTCTTTTTTTCATATCTTTTCGCTATAATGCCCACCACTCAATCCAAAATCCAGGAACTGGAACTGCTCTACAAAATCAGTTCCATTCTGAACCAGACGCTCGATTTTGAGAGCGTCGCGCACCCGATTCTGGAAGTGGTGGAATCGACGATGGGCGTGGAGCATGCGACGCTTACGCTTTACAACCGCCACACGGGCGAAATCTCCATTGAAATTGCCGAGGGCTTGAGCAGCCGCCAGGCGCGCAAGGGCCGTTACAAGGTGGGCGAGGGTATTACCGGCCGCGTCGTGGAAACCGGCAAGCCGATTATCATTCCCTCGGTTGCGAAGGATCCGGACTTCCTCGACCGCACGGGGCGCGGCAAGACGGAGGACAAGGCCTTCCTTTGCGTGCCGGTCATCATGGAGCACCAGGTGATTGGCGCCTTCAGTGCTGACGTGCAGAATCCGGTAGAAGACGAACTTCCCGAAAAGTTGCGTCTGCTGGAAATCATCGCGCAGATGCTTGCGGCGGCAGTGAAGCTTCGCCGCGAAGCCCGCGAAGAAAATGAACTCCTGAAGGCCGAAAACGAGCGCCTGACTTTGGAACTCAAGGACCGTTTCCAGCCCGACAACATCATCGGCCGTTCCAGTGAAATGCAGCGCGTGTACGCGCAGATTGACCAGGTTTCAAAGAGCCCCCTACCCGCGCTCATCGTGGGCGAGGTGGGTACGGGCAAGGGGCTCGTGGCTGAGGCTATCCATTACCGTTCCGACCGCAACATGGGCCCGTTCGTCCGCGTCCATTGCGCCTCCATGCCGGAATCGGTATTGGACCGCGAACTTTTTGGCAGCGTGCGTGGCGCCCTCGTGGGTGTGCTTGCAGAGACGCCTGGCCGCGTAGAACAGGCCGAAGGCGGCACGCTGTTCCTCGACGAAGTGGGCGAGCTTTCGCCAAACCTTCAGGTAAAGCTATTGCGCCTGTTGCAGAACGGCGAGGTGGAACGCATTGGCGCCCGCATCCCTAAGAAGGTGAACGTGCGCGTGATTGCGGCCACCACCAAGAACTTGCAGCAGATGGTCGAAGAAGGAACCTTCCGTGAAGACCTCTATTACCAGCTGCACATCTTCCCGATTTACGTGCCGCCGCTCAGGAACCGCAAGACAGACATCGTGCTCCTGGCGGACCACTTTGTGGAACATTACTGCCGCATCGTAGGCAAGAACGTGCGCCGACTTGCGCGCACGACCATCAACATGCTCATGAGTTACCCGTGGCCCGGAAATGTGCGCGAACTGGAAAACGGAATCGAGCGCGCCGTCCTTGTGGCCGACGAAGACGTCATCTATCCGCACCATTTCCCAACAACGCTGCAGACCGCCGAAACCAGCGGCACTCCTGTGAACGGCAACCTGAAACTCATGGTGGAGGCCTACGAGAAAGACATCATCTGCGATGCCCTCAAGAGCAGCAAGGGAAAAGTCGCCGCCGCGGCTCGCAGCCTTTCCTCCACACCTCGTATTCTTACATACAAAATAAAGCAGCTAGGCATCGACCTAGCTGCATTTACCCGATAAACCTCTTACCTTTGTGTCATGCTAACGGATGTCAGCATCGGCTATTAGTTCCAGGTGGCGGTGAGTCTTGCCGAAATCGACAAGGACCCATCTCTTGCGTCCTCTAGATTGTAGGCGAATCCGTATAGTAGGGCTGCTGTTGCTCCGATTCCCCAGTTGTCGCTAACCCACCACTCCTTGCCGAGACCCAGCTGGAATCCGAATCCACTTTGGGAGAATCTGTCATTGTTTGTTTTGACGGTTGCGTCAAATGTTGGAATGTCGTCACCGAATCTAAATTGGCTGATACCCAAAGTCGCAGTGGCCAGGAAGTTGTACATAAAGTAGTAGGTGGCTCCGATACCGAGGAGAGACATGTTTGTCTTGTATTCATCACCATCATCGGAGTAGCTATCGGTTGGGGTCGTTCCGGCCAATGTCATGTGCAAAAGCAGGTTGTTTGCAATTCTTCCGCCAATTTTTACATCAATATCCGTGGCTGTTCCGCTAAGGTTTGTGGTGTTGTCATCATAGTCGTTGGTCACAAAGTCAATGTTCTGGTAGCCAAAACCCATTGCTATACTTAAAAAGAATCCGTCATGGGTGTGCGGAGCAGATTCGGCAAAACTGAACGTAACGGCTGCTGTGATAAGAATAAGTAGTTTTTTCAAAAAATCCTCCGCAACAAAAAAGTTTGTTCTAAAAGTTAGTAAATGATTTGTCAAAAATAGGAGCTTCAAGTATTAAAAAGGCTCGTTAAAGACTCGTTTTCCTTTCGGCCATCTGCAATCTACCGCCAACTAATTCTATATTTGGTCTGTTATGAAAATTTATTCCGTTTATATGGGCTTTGTGTGATTAGTTGTGCTAACGATTTTACTAGCCACCAACCACCAACGGCCTTTGGCCTACTAACCACTGAGAAAATTATGCAATTCCGTCCTGTAAAAGAACAGCTTGAAATTTTGATGCGCGGCGTTATCGATGTTGTGCCGCAAGAAGAACTCGAAAAGAAACTCCAGAAGTCTTATGATACTGGTGTTCCGCTCCGTATCAAGATGGGTGTGGACCCTACAGCTCCGGACGTGCACTTCGGCCATACGGTCGTGATGCGCAAGCTCCGTCAGTTCCAGGACCTGGGCCATACCGTGGTGCTTATCGTGGGTGACTACACGGCTCAGATTGGTGACCCCAGCGGCCGCAACAAGGCCCGTCCGCGCCTCACTCATGAACAGGTGCTCGAAAACGCGAAGGAATACCAGGAACAGTTCTTCAAGGTCGTCCGCCGCGACCAGGTGGAAATCCACTACAACGGTGAATGGTTCTCCAAGCTCCCGTTCAGCAAGGTGACCGAACTTATGGGTCAGTTTACCGTGGCCCAGATGCTCGAACGTGAAGACTTCCACAACCGCTATGCCGCGAACACGCCGATTAGCCTGCACGAATTCATGTACCCGATGATGCAGGGCTACGATTCCGTAGCTATTAAGAGCGACGTGGAACTGGGCGGCACCGACCAGAAGTTCAACGTGCTTCGCGGTCGCGACTTGCAGCTTTTTGAAGGCATGGAACCGCAGATTGGCCTCTTCATGCCGATTCTCCTCGGTACCGACGGCAAGGTCAAGATGTCTAAGTCCATCGGTAACTACGTGGGCCTCAATGAACCGGCCGACGTGATGTACCACAAGATTTACAGCCTCGCCGACAGCATCGTCGAAAACTGGTTCGAACTTCTCACGAATATTCCGCTTGCAGAAATTAAGCAGATGATGGCAGACATTGCCGCAGGCAAGATGAACCCGAACGATGCCAAGCATCGCCTCGCTATCGACATCGTGACGCAGTATTACGGCGCGGAAGCCGCCGAGGCCGCCGCTGCCAAGGAACGCGAAATCCACAGCGGTAACGCCATCCCGAGCGATGCCGCCGAATGCAGCGTGGCGGCCGGCACCTACGGTGCACTCGACCTGCTTGTGGAAATCAAGGCCTTTGCAAGCAAAGGCGAAGCCCGCCGCATGGTCCAGAACGGCGGCGTGAAGATTGCCGGCGAAAAGCTCGCCGATCCGCAGTCCCAGATCGAAATCAAGGGCGCAGACCAGCTGGTTGTTCAAGTTGGTAAGCGCAAGTTCTTTAAGGTGAATTTCTAGGAAAGCCATGTCCCAAGAAGTCCTCATACTAGGTTTGAATCCCGCGTGGCAGCGCTTGTTCTATCTGGACAAGTTTACGCCCGGCGAGGTTCACCGCATTGAGCGCGTCGAAGAATACGGTTCCGGCAAGGGAATCAACTGCGCCCTTGTGCTCCGCCTTTTGGGCGGTTCCCCTCTGATGATGCACTTCTTGGGCTCCGAACACGGCTCTCGCATCTTCGACGAAATTTCCGCCTATGGTATCCAGCAGGCTCCCGTTTGGATCAAGGAACCGACGCGCATTTGCACGACAATCGTATCTGGCGGTGATTCTACGGAACTCATCGAACCCTCGCCAGACCTCACGGAATACGAGAACGAAGACTTTATCCAGACCTTGAATGACTACTGGAGTTCAACCCAGAGTGTGGCTCTTTGCGGCACGTTCCCGCGGGGCTTTAACATCGAGCAGTTGAACGCGCTCGACTTTGCCGGTAAAAAGATTTATGTCGATGCCATCGAAGGGATCGATACGTGGCTCGAAAAGGGTGTCGAGCTTTTGAAAATCAACATGCAGGAATACTGCAAGCTGCTTACGCGCCTTGGTCTTCCCATAGTCTTGTCAAGCCCGCAGTTCTGGAAAATGACTGCCACGGCGGTCCTTGAACGCCTGCCGATCAAGGCGCTTGTCGTCACTGACGAAGACGCTCCGGTTCGCGCCTTCCGCCTTGTCGAAAAGAAGTTCCAGGGCGTGCAGATTCAGCCTCCCCAGATTCAGGTGAACAACCGTATCGGTGCAGGGGATTCCTTCTTTGCTGGCTGGCTCTATGCCGACGGCATGGGCATGGATTTTGAACATTGCCTGATCAAGGCGACTGCGGTTGCAACGGCCCGCTGCGAAGTCGATCGTCCTTGTAATCTCAAACTTGAACGCGTTGCCGAAGTCGAGGTGATGCTTGCCGATGCGGTAGAAAAACTGGAGTAAGTCGTGCTCTTTCCCGACAAGAATAATTTGTTCGCGTTTGCAACGCCAATGGAATTTGCTTCTTGTTTTCCGGAATACGCCGATACCGCCGATAGCATATCTTCAGATAAATTAATTGAACTCTCGGAAAACCGGGGCTACGCCTGCGTTCTCGGGATGGGAATCCTTAGTTTCTCGACGAATCTAACGTACCTGATCAGTACTGCCAAACAGCAGGGAATTCATTTTACAGCGGTGTATATTCTCGGCGTCTGTGGCGCCTATCCCGGTCGCGGAATCAACATCCTTGACGTCGTCCGTGTCGATTCCGAAAGCGTGGGGGATATGGGCTACCAAGAAAAGGACTGTTCCTTTTTCCCGTTCCCAAGTGCAGTTCGCGCTACTGCCGCAGAACACGCTCCTGCGCATTTGCAAAAACTAAAATCAGTCGTGGGCCTTACGGTGAATTGCTGCACGGGCACAGAAGAACTAGCTCTTTTGCGCTCCAAGATGTTCAACGCCGATATCGAAAATATGGAAGGGGCTGCCGGAATTGCGGCCTGTATGGCCCATAAAATCCCTGTTTTCGAAATCCGTGCCGTATGCAATATGGCTTCAACCCGTGACCGCGCTTCTTGGAAATTCAACGAAGCTCTCGCCGCCCTAAGAAAATGTGTAATGTGTGGTGAGTAGTAAGTAATGATTGATAATCCATACCACACCTCACACCCCACACTAACCACTTCCAACATCCTACTTCCTACTATGATGCGTCTTTCCCTCGGTATTTCCACCTGTCCTAACGACACCTACATTTACGAAGCTCTTGTTCAGGGCCTTGAAAAATCCCCCTTTGAATGGAATGTCCATTTTGCTGATGTACAAACCCTCAACGAGATGGTGCGCCGCGGTGAACTCGATGTGGCCAAGGTGAGCGCCCAGGTATACCCCAAAATCGAGGCGGAATACGCCTGTCTTTCGTGTGGAGGTGCTATCGGGTATGGTTGTGGCCCTCTGTTGCTTTCGTCTGTAGGCAACGTTTTTTGCCCCGAAAAACCGGTCGTTTTGCCCGGTGCGGACACGACTGCAGCCCTTTTGTTCAAGTTTTGGCATAAAAAAACGGGCTTGTCCGAACAGAAAATCGAATACGCCCTGTTTGACCAGGTGTATCGTTCACTGCGCTCCAAGGAGGCTGTACAAGGCGTTGTAATACACGAACACCGCTTTACCTGGAAACGCGATGGCCTTTATTTGTTGCAAGATTTAGGCGCTTTCTGGGAAGAAAATACGGGAACTCCCATACCATTAGGTATTGCTGTGGCGAAGCGTTCCCTCGGCGAAAATGTGATTTGCAAAGTCGAGGCAGAAATTCGGAAAAGTTTGGAAATTGCCCGAAAACGCGAAACTTTGGTGACGCCTTTTATCGACAAATTGGCTCAAATTGATGACCCGAATGTCATGGAAGCGCACATTCGAATGTTCGTAAATGACTTCTCTGAAGATATCGGAAACAGGGGAAAAGCCTCCTTGGAGTCCCTCTGGGCGTTAGTTCGTGGTGAATAGAATGTTAAAAAATGAAAAAAAATGCGTTTTTTGACGTTTTTTGAACAATTTTTTACAAATCGGCTAAATTTTAGGAATAACTTTAATTTATTTTCCATACTGCATATCTTTATATGGAGTTTGCTTATGAGCTTAGTGAACGATCTTGAACTGGAAGTCGAGAACTTCAAGCGCGAGTACGAAAAGTTCGAGCGCGGTAACAAGTCTGCGGGAACCCGTGCCCGTAAGGTTTTGCAGGACATCAAGAAGACCTGCCAAGAGATTCGCGTGTCTATTCAAGGCGCGAAAAAGGAAGAGGAAAAGGCCGAACCGGCATCCGCCGATTGACCTTGAACGGGTTAGATATACCTCGATGAAGCGATTTTATCGACATTTTCTCAATTATTTTGGCATTTTTTGCGAAAAGCGTTTGACTAATGCCGTTTTTGAAGGTATATTCCCACTTGAATTTTGCATTCGCCGTTTTGGCGGGTGTATAGGTTTTAATTTCAAAGTGTTCTATGATTGGAGAAACGTAGCAGTATGACCCTAAAGAAACTGGTCTTAATCACGGCCGGGGCGATGCTTCTTTCTGGAACCGCCATGGCAAAGAATATCAATGTTCCTGGCGACTATCAGAAGATTGCAGATGCTCTCGGTAATGCGGACGCCGGGGATACCATCCTTGTCAAACGCGGAACTTATAACGAAAACATCACCCTGATCATGGGTGTTGTACTTAAGGGCGAGGATCCCCACACGACCATCATCGATGGTGGCCGTAGAGGTCCGACCGTCATGGGTACTTCGGGCGCCGAAATGTCGCACTTCACTGTGAAGAACGGCCTTGAAGGTATCCTTTGCGAAAACGCTGCCCCTTACATTCACCACTGCTATGTGCTCGACAACCATGCCACGGGTATCGGTGCGTTCATCTCGCTCCCGCATCTCCGTAACAATGTGGTGTACGGCAACCGCTGGTCCGGCATCCTCGCTTGGGGTGCTAAGTCCCTCGATGCCTTTATCGAACACAACGTCGTGCTCCGCAACGGTTACTCTGGCCTTGCCTTGAAGGGCCCGACCAACGTGACCGCTCGCAACAACATCTTCATGGAAAACCACTACTACGGTGTGTTCGCCGACCCCGCTGCCGGCCAGACCAAGGTGGAATACAACAACATCTACAAGAACTACTATCCGTTCAACCAGTTCATCAAGGTGAACCGCACGAACGTTTCTTTGGATCCGAAGTTCATCAACCACTCTCTTTCTCAGCCGAACTTCTACTGCCAGTCCACCTCGCCGATGCTCAAGCGCGGTAAGGGTAAGGCAGACATCGGTCTGACCGCCGCCGAACTGGTGAAGGAAGAAGAAGTGGTTGAAGAAACTCGCAACCCGGATACCGATGGCGATGGCCTCTGCGATCCGTGGGTTTCCGAAGAAGGTGTTTCCGACAAGTATGCAAGCGTTTGCACCGGCCTCGACAACTGCCCCGAAGAAGCTGAAGACTTCGACGGCTACCAGGATGACGATGGCTGCCCGGATGCCGACAACGACCGCGATGGTCTCTGCGACCCGTGGGTCGAAGCTAAGGGTATGCTTGCAACCTTCGCTCACATTTGTAAGGGCGTTGACCTCTGCCCGGAACAGGCAGAAACCCTGAACAGCTATAAGGATGAAGACGGTTGCCCGGACGAAGTTCCGCAGCCGCCGAAGAAAGTCTTTGTGTTGGAAGGTGTGAACTTCGAATCCGGTAAGGCTACGATTACTCAGGATTCCTACATCTCCCTCATGAAGGTGGTGGACATTATGGAAACCTTCACCGAAGCAACCTTCGAAATTGTTGGTCACACTGACAACGTCGGTAGAAAGGAAACGAACATGCAACTTTCTGCAGACCGCGCCGCTTCCGTGAAGAACTTCCTCGTGGAAAAGGGCATCAACGAAAGCCGTATCGTTACGAGCGGTAAGGGTGACACCGAACCGGTTGCCACGAACAAGACCCCTGAAGGCCGTGCCCAGAACCGTCGTATTGAGTTTATCCGTACGGATATCAAGTAAAGGAGTAAGTGATGCGTACTAGTGTTATTAAAACAGCAGTCCTTGGACTCACGGTAGCCAGCACTTCCTTGTTTGCAGAAGCCACTTATTCTCCGCACAAGTATCAGCAGAATGACTGGTTTGCAGAATTTGGTGGCAATACTGCCATGTATGTGAACCCCGCAGGAATTTCCGAAACTGACCAGTTGGAATTCAGCGCTGCGTTCTTCAGCTCTATTAGCGGTGAAGCTAGCCAGGAATACGTTAGCTTGACCTTCCCGATGGATTACAAGCACACTCTCGGTTTCTCGTTCTTCGAAAACGGTGCTTCCATTGACGGTGGCAAGTCTTATGGCGAATACGCCTTCTTGCTTGGCTACGCCTACCGCCTCATGCACTGCATTGCCTTGGGTATCGATGTGTCCGTGCTCTACATCAACCAGTTCGATGATGTGAAGCAGGTGACGGTCGGTTCCGATGTGGGCTTGAGCTGGAACCCGCTCAACTCTTCCAAGTTCGGTTACCTCTTGGTGGGCGTTGCCCTCCAGAACATCGCCCAGCCGGGCGTCAGCATGGAAGATGACGGTGGCTTCGTTGCTCCGGGCTTCTTCGGCGGTGACCGCGACGATGCTTACAACATTCCGTCTAACCTGAACTTCTCCCTCTTCTGGCGTGGTTTCAACCGCGTAATCGAAGCTAAGGCAGAACTTTCTCTCATCGACGTGTTCCATTCCGACACCGAAGGTGGCGAAGGTCTGAATCCGGAAATGAGCTTCACCTTGACCTACTACCTCTCTCCGCACCTTGGTGTCCGCCTCCGCTTCACGAAGGAAGGTTACCCGGTTGCCGGCGCTACGGTTAACGTCAAGGACGTGAGCATCTTCCGTTACCTCGCTCTCGACCTCGAAATGTCTCACGATGACCTTTACGCCAAGAAGAACCGTGGCTTTATCTGGGCTGTCAAGCTCACTAGCCGCTTCGGTGACACTCGTGAAGAAAAGATCGGTGAAGAACGTTACCGTCGTTTGAAGATCGAACCTGAAAACGACTACCGCGCCGCTATGCGTCTTTACTTGAACCGTCAGTTCTTGGAAGCTGCATATGCCTTCGGTAAGGTTCAGACTAAGTACCCGGCATTCCACCTTGTGGACCAGGCCGCCTTCTATAAGGCAAAGTCTTTCGAAAACCTCCGCATGCACAAGGCTGCTAAGGCCGTGTACGAAGACGCTATCAAGCGCTATCCGCAGAGTGACCAGCGCGCCAAGTACCACTTCCAGTTGATGAACATCGACTATAAGGAAGGCAAGTACATCGACGCTATGGCCAAGTACCAGAATATTGCTCAGAAGTTCGGTGAAAGCGACGTGAAGGCTGACGCTGACTACGTTGCCGGCCAGATCAAGTTCGAACAGGGTCTCTACCAGGAATCTGTCGACCTGCTCGCCGCCATCCTTCCGGGTAACGCCAACTACTTCTACGCCCGCTATACCATGGGTATTGCTTACAGCCGTCTCGGCAAGTTCGACGAAGCTGAAAACTGCTTCCGTGACATTACCGAACAGCCGGTGTCCAACCAGTCCGAACGCGACTTGCAGGACGCTGCTAAGGTGAAGCTCGGCCACATCTACTTCTCTGGCGAAAAGGCCGACATTCCGGCTGCAGCCCAGATGTATGGCCAGGTCCAGCCCGGTTCTCCGGTGTACGACGAAGCTATGCTCGGTATCGCTTGGTCCTTCCTCAAGGTGAACAAGCCTGATGAAGCTATCAAGCCGGCACAGTGGATCATTAAGAATATGCCTGAATCCTTCCTCGTGTCTGAAGCATACCTCGTTCAGGGTTACTGCTACTTCATCAAGAAGGACTACAACAACGCTGTCAAGTCTCTGGAACAGGCTGAAAAGCGTACCGAACAGCCGGTTGTGACCGTCGCTGCTCGTGACAGTGCCCGTCAGGCCTTCGACGCCATGCAGGACGAATTTGACTCCGTGCAGGTGAAGGCTCTTGACCTCGCTCGCCAGCTCCCGACTCCGCGTGTGCAGAGCAAGCGTGAAGCCTTGCAGCCGACCTTTGATAAGGCCAACGCCGCTATCGAAGATTACGCCGCATTCACTCAGAAGGCTATCCAGAGTGACCGTTTCGAGTCTAACCGTAAGCGTATTTTGGATGACGCTGGCTTTACTTTGGCAACCGTCAAGACCAAGATGGGCCAGGGTGCTGCAAGCTCTGAAGCCGCTCAGGAACTTGAAAGCCTGGATGACGAATTAGACGATCTGGAATAAACAATGAATGAAGTTAGACCTGGCCCTTAAAACCAGGTCTTCCCCTTTTTTATCTTAATAGGTGGAAAGAGAAAAATGAAAAAATTTTTGCTTGTTGGTGCAATCGTCTGCTCGCTCGTAGGCACCTCTTTTGCAGCGTCAGATCCTTGTAAAGACAAAGTCAATGAAGCTAAAAAATTGGCGGCCAAGTGTAAGGCTATGCCGAAGGGTTCGGAAAAGACTCAGTGTGTAGGCTCCTACAAGGTTCTCAAGAACCAGGCCGAACAGGCTTGCCGTTCCGGTGGCCTCGATGAAAAGGGCATGGAAGATGCCATTAAACAGTGGGAAAAGCAGGTAAACAACTGTAAGGGCAAACAGAACAAGCGTTGCGCATCTGCTCTCCAGCAGTTGGGTCATTACCAGTTCCAGCTCGAAGAAAAGCTCTTCCTCGACAAGAACGCCCAGTATGAAGAAGATGTGGCATGGTGCGCCGACCGTGATAACAAGCCGGCAAAGTGCGCCAACATCGACCAGCTCCCTAAGGCTGATCACCAGAAGTCCTTGGGTTACTTCCTCGAATACATCGACAAGTATCCGAAGGAAGACAAGACTCCGACCGTGATTTACCAGGCTGCTGCCGTGCAGGAAGCTAGCGGTGAAGACGAAAAGGCATACAAGCTCCGTATGCGCTTGGTCGAAAACTTCCCGGATAACGGTCTTGTGCCGAAGGCTTGGCTCCGTATTGCGGAATACCACTTCATGAACCGCAAGTTCCGTGATGCTATCAAGGCTTACAAGAAGGTGACTGGTTTCGAAACCCTTACGGGTAAGGAAGCGGCACTTGCCATGTACCACTTGGCTGAATCTTATTACAACATTGCTGAATACGAAACCGCTGCAATTAAGTACTACGAGTATATCATCGGTGCCGATAAGGGTAAATACCCTGCAGACTTGCGCGCAGAAGCTATGGACTTCATGGCAGCCTCCTTCTCTGACCTTGAAGGTGGTGGTGTTGCCGAAGCTGAATCTTTCTTGAAGGACAAGAAGGTTCCGTTCAAGGACTCTGTGTACTACCGTATCGGTATGAAGAACAAGGACCACGACCGTAACGAAGAAGCCGTGCAGTCCTTCAAGCGCTTGATGTCTATCAACCCGGACTACATCGACGCTCCTCTGGCTGATATTGCGATGATCGAAATCCTCATCATCCAGCAGAAGTTCGAAGAAGCCCAGCAGCATCGCTACACTGTGGTGAAGCGCTATGATCGTAACTCTTCTTGGTACAAGAAGAACCAGAAGTATCCGGAATCTGTGAAGAACGCTGAAACCGCTATCCGTGGCGCTATGCTCGACATTCCGCAGTACCACCACGCTCGCGCTGCTAAGCTCACCAAGGAAGGTGACCTTGAAGCCGGTAAGAAGCAGTATGCAGAAGCTATCAAGGCTTACGAAGCATTCCTGAAGCGCTATGCCAAGGAACCGACCTGGGACGAATACAAGGTTCACATCAACCTCGCTCTCGTGTACCAGGAAATGGGTCAGTTTGCTAACGCTGCCAAGATGTTCAACTGGATCGTCGATACTGATACCACTCGCTACGGCCGTCGCCCGATGGGTTCCGAAGCTCTCCTGAAGAAGGAAGAAGCTGCGTATAACGCCGTGCTCATGATGGACCAGTCTCGTGAAAACGCCAAGAAGAAAAAGTATGGCGACGATGCTGTGAAGGCTTACAAGTCTGAAGAAACCAAGGCTTACTTCGAACAGGTTAACAAGTACATGGCCAAGTACGGCCAGAACAAGGAAGCTGCAGAACTTGCATACAACGCCGCTATCGTTCATTACGATGCCAAGCAGTTCAAGGTGGCTGTGGGCGTGCTCCGCAAGCTGAAGCAGGACTTCCCGAAGCATCAGTACATTTTGCTCATCAGCCGTATGCTTGCCCAGTCTCTCTTGGAATCTGGTCAGTATGACGAATCCCTCACCGAATTCGAATGGCTCTACAAGCAGTACACCCAGGTCAAGGAAACTCGCAATGACTCCATGGCCAAGGAAATTGAAAAGGCTATTGCCTACGTGCTCTTCCAGATGGCAGAACAGTCCGTCAAGCAGGGCCAGTATCAGAAGGGTGCTGAATCTTACCTCGCTCTTGTGAAGCGCTACCCGCTTATTGACATTGCTGACAAGGCCGTGTTCGAAGCCGGTGCCGCCTACGAAAAGGATCAGCAGTTCACTAAGGCTGCCGAAACCTTCATGATCCTTCCCAAGCAGTATGCCAAGTCTCCGCTCACTATCAAGGGTATCGTCCGTGCTGGTGACGCTCACAAGAAGGCTGCCAACCTCAAGAAGAGCGACAAGGCTTACTACGAACAGGAATACCGCGAAGCTGCACAGACCTACTTGTTCATCACGAACAACTTCCCGCAGGATTCCATGGCCTTCATGGCTATCGGCTCTGCAGCCCAGGTCTATGACACCATCGCCGACAAGAAGTCTGCTGCTGTGACCTATGAACTTGCCTACAAGCGCTATCCGAAGGATGAACGTACTCCGGGCTACCTTTATAGCGCATGCTTGAGCTACGACGAAGCCAAGATGACTGACGAAGCAATCCGTTGTAACAAGGACCTCGTTCGCGACTACCCGAAGAGCTCCTACGCCCTCGACGCTGCGTTCAGCATCCCGATGGCCTACGCCAACGCCAAGAAGTGGGATCTCGCCGCTTCTGAATATCACAACTTCATCAAGGCTTACGGTAACGATGACAAGGAAAAGCTGATTGCTGCTTACATCGGTGCCGCCCGCGCCTACATGGAACTTAAGGAAGAAGACAAGGCTGTCGAAGACTACCGCAAGACTCTGGAAGCTTACGACAAGTACGGTCTTCAGATCAAGAATGCTGACCCGGGTGTTCCGGCTGAAGCTGCCTTCTACCTCGGTGAATACGAATACCACAAGATGGATCCGTATGTCCTGAAGGGCAAGGAAAAGGAAAAGGCCAAGACCATCAAGACCTTGGTTGATATCCTCCAGAAGGCTATGAGCCAGTACTCCAAGTCTGCAACCTACGCATCTGAACGCTGGACCTTCAAGGCCACCAATAAGATGGGTTTGCTCTTCGTGACTATGGCCGCCAAGATCCGCGAACAGGAACTGAACGGCAAGAAGGAAGAAGAAAAGTTTGCTGAACGTATCGGTATCGTGCAGCAGCTCCCGAGCTACTATGAACAGGCTCGTCCGATCTTCCAGAAGAACATCGACCTTGCTCGCGACCAGGGCTTCTACAACCAGGACGTGATCGAAGCTGAAGAAGGCTACATCGAAATGTACTACCAGGGTTGCGCTGTGTTCGTCGAAGTGGCTGACGCATTCGCTAACTCTCCGCTGCCGGACTCCGCCTCGATCGTGAAGGAATATGTTGAATACGAAGGTATGGTCAAGGAAGACGCTATGGAAGCTGTCCACGAAGACTTGGAAGCTTACCGCGAAGAATTGACCAACCGTTCTAACGGTGCTAAGGAACTGGCTATCCCGCAGTGCGCAACCGGTATCAAGGCTGCTGCTCACTACGGTATCGAAAACCAGTGGACCGAAAAGCTCTTCGAACTCCTCAAGAGCCTCGATGAAAACAACGAGACCTTGAACACCAAGATCGAAAAGTTCGACCCGTCCACCTTGTTCTCTGACCCGGCTTACTTCAAGACCAAGGCTCGCTTGGAACAGATTGCTAAGTCCGAAGTCATGACTCCGGAAGAACAGATCACGACCTACCGTGAAATCATCAAGGACGCCAAGGCTGAAAACGAAAAGTTGAAGGCTGAACTTGCTGATCTCCAGAAGCAACTCGCTGGTGGTGCTGCATCTACGACTTCTTCTTCGATGGATTCGTCCATGGGTGATGAACCGGAAGCTGCTGCTGAACCGGAAGCTGCTCCTGCCCCGAAGGCCAAGAAAAAGGCTGCCAAGAAGAAGGGCAAGAAAAAGTAGCGGTAAAAACAATTTTACGGGGAACCTAGTTCATAGGGTTCCCCTATTCTATTAGGGTAAAAATGGCGTTTTTTGAGTGGTAAACAAGATTTTACCGGCTCGACTACACAATTTTGCCCTAAAAAAGATTAAATATGAACAAAGATTTTTCAAAATAAACCAAAACACTCAATCAAGGAGTACTCTAATGTCTAAAATGCTTCAATCCTTCAGCCCGGAATCTGATGGTTACCAGTTCATGTGGATCATCCTCGTGGTGTTCATGATTGGCCTCGGCTTCTCTGTTGAACGCTTCCTTTACATCATGGTGAAGAGCGCAAAGGGCCGTAAGGATTTCTTGGCCAAGTTCGGCACTCATATTTCTGCTCAGCGTTATGATGAAGCTCTCAGCTATGCCAACGCAACCAAGCTCCCGATCGCTCGCGTGATGGCTGCAATCGTTGCTGCCCGTAACGGTGGTCGCGAAACCATGCAGGCCGCATGCGACGCCGTGTTCCTGACTGAAGCTCCCCGTCTGACTCGTTACATTAGCATCATCCAGGTTATGGCTTCCATCTCTACGTTGCTCGGACTTATGGGCACCATTTACGGTCTGATCTACACCTTCGATGCTGTGGCTAACAAGCCGGCTGCTGAACGTGCTAAGGCTCTTTCCGACGGTATTGCTATCGCTATGGGTACCACGCTCCTCGGCCTTCTCTCCGCTGTGCCTCTTCTGGTCATCGTGGGCCTCCTCAACATGAACTCCGAACGCCTCATCCAGGAAATGGAAGAAAAGGGCCTCAAGATTATCAACTCCCTCGCTTAATTGGTAATAGAGAGATAATTTTAACGGAGTTATAAAAAAATGGCAAAAGAACTCAAGAAACCAGCCAAGCCTGAAGAACCGGACCTGTTGCCGGCGATGGGCTTGTTCACCATCCTGATTCCTATGCTGTTGTCTATGACTGCTTTCTCTAAGCTCGCCATTGTCGAAATCAACATGCCCGAACGTAGCATGATGAATATGACTGACGATCCTCCTCCGGAACCGGACCAGCAGGCTCTGAACCTCTCGCTCGCAATCACGCCGGAATATCTGGTGATTGGTGCCCGCGGTGGTTTCCAGCCGAACGTTTACTTCAAGGAAATGTGGACGTTCCGTTGCAAGTCCGATGCGCAGCTCATTACGTATGCGCCGGAAGATGTTAAAGCAGCCGTGGAAAGCGGTCATGGTCCCAAGTGCAAAGATGGATCCGAAATGGATAAAGAGAAGTATCTCTACGAAATCGAAACCATCGAACTCTGGGCCATCAACAAGGAATCCGAAGAAGACCCGGGCCGCGTAATTTGGGCCGTGTATTCTTCTCAGTCTGAAAATGTACCGGATAGCGCATACGTGGACGGCAACAACGCCTTCCTCGCAGCTCCTGGCGAAGGCGCCATGGGTCTTACCCCGCCGCCGATGCTCAAGAAGCCGAGCGCTGGTGCTGTTCTCGCAACCCTCACTCCGAACTCGGCTCGTAACCTGAAACCGGATGTGGCTGCAAAGAACATCATCTACCCGCTGTCTGCTTACGACTTGATCGCTAAGGACCTGATTCAGATCCATACGCAGTTCATTGACCTCGAAGACGTCGATAACATCATCATCGTTGCTAACGACGACACCCAGTTCGACAAGATCATTCAACTTATGGACCGTGCTAAAGAAGCCGGTTTCAGCAAGATCAACCTTGCTAAGCTGGGAGGTTAATCATGGCTAGAAAGACTCGTAAATTTAGCGAAGACGTACCTTTCTCTTTGACGTCCATGATGGACATGATGACCATCATTCTGGTGTTCATGATCAAGAACTTGGACGCTGAAGGTCAGCTTTTGACCCAAGCCGAAAACCTCATCCTTCCGGTGTCTACCTCTAAGGTTCAGCCGAAGGAAGTGGCTCTTACGGTCGTGGTCGATAACAACTACGTTGTGGTCGATAACGCAAAGATCGTTCCTACCGAAGACGTCTTGAAGCAAGAAGATCTTCTTGTGACCAAGGTGGACTCCGTTCTTAAGGAACGCCGCGCAACGGAACAGGAACACGCTCTTAAGATGGGCCTTCCTGCTGACGAAGCCGGTAACATCATTGTGCAGATCGACAAGAACATCCCTTACGATGCAATGTATAAGGTCATGGCCACCTGCGGCTTCTCTGGCTACACGCACATTGCATTCGCCGTTATGCAGAAGAACGGAGGGGAGGAATAATTATGGCTAAAAAGAATACTCCCGAAATGGATCCGTTAGTAGCGTCCCTGATGCCGGAATCCGACAAGAAGATGGGTGCTATTGCCGGTATCTCTTTAGTCGTAGCTTTGGCTATCTGCCTTTGGGCTTCCATGTACGAACAGGTGGTGGACGAAGTCGTGTTCGACGACTCTGCCGCTGCTGATCTTACTGCTTCTATGACCATCGATGAAAAGAAGGAAGAGAAGAAGGAAGAAAAGAAGAAGGAAGAACCCAAGAAGCCTCGTAAGAAGGCTGGTGGTGGCGGCAAGCCGCGTGGTAAGGGTCAGCCCAACGCTCCCCAGACTCGTGGTGTGCTTAAGCTCTTGACTGCTCAGACCAAGAACGCATCTGCCGGTGCATACGACCTTATGAAGAACCAGAAGTTCTCTAAGGATATCGACAAGGTGCTGAAGGACGTGGCAGGCCTCCAGACGACGGGTAAGACCGTTCTCGGTGGTCGTCGCGGTAAGGCTGACGGTGGCTTTAACGAAGGTTATGCCGAAGGTGGTTCCGGTGGTATCGGTGACGGCCTCGCTGGTCTTCTCGGCGGCGGTGGCGGTGGTATCGCTACCAAGGCTAAGGGCTCCATCAGAACTCCGTCTGAACGCGATATCGACATGGGTGCCGGTGGTGGATCTCGTTCCGCTGCAGACATCATGAAGGTTGTGCGTCAGCGTACTCCGGGTCTCCGCCACATCTACAACAAGTTCCTGAAGAAGAAACCGGGCTTCCAGGGTAAGGTTACCTTGAAGTTCACGATCGCTCCGGGTGGCGAAATCATCAGCATCTCCATTGCTTCTTCTACGACCGGTTACGGCGAATTTGACGGTGAAGTCAAGACCGCTGTGAGCCGCTGGAAGTTCAGCAAGGTGAAGTCTGGTAACACCACTGTTACGATCCCGTTCACCTTCTCCGAATAATTCGGCGAAAACTTGAAAAAAGACCGGACTACCAAGTCCGGCCTTTTTTTGTATGAAAAAAAGTTCATTTTGTTTAAAATTTTGTTGCGTTTTTCGTTTAATTAAACTAACTTTAAAACAGAAATTTCAATAGGAGTTTTCCAATGAACTTAAGAACAGCTGCCGCGGTTGGTGCCGCATTCGGTATTCTTGGCGTCGGTTCTGCATTCGCAACCTTTGCACGTGTGGAATCCATGGGCAAGAACACGACTTACATTATGGATGATGTGAGCATTTTCGACAACCCAGCCAATGCAAACCTTTACTCCAATTACTTGATCGGTGGCTTTGGTGCTTATACCGACAACGATATGACTGCAGGTGGCAACGTTGATCCGCAGCATCCGACTTTCGGTGGTATCTTCTCGGTCTCTTTCGGCGATGACAACAATCCCGATCCGAAGTTCACGATCGGTGGCCTTTTCGGCCGTCTCAACCAGGATCTCGCCATGTACCTGCCGGACTATGTGCAGGTTGGTAAGAGAGGTTACGTGGTTGTTCCCGAAACCGTGACCAACTTCGACGGATTCTTGGGTGGCACCTTCTCGAGCGGCGACGCTTGGGGTTTGCACATTTATATCGCTCACCAGGACGGTGGCGACCTCGATGAAAGTGGCGTTTACCAGCCGGATAGCAAGGCTTACGCTTCCCTCGTCCAGTTGGACGGTGGTTTGAACTTCCAGATGGGCAGCGGCACCTCTTACGAATTGTCCGGTGGCATTGCCCGTATCCAGTACGGCCCGGATCGCCACGACTTCTTTGACGACGGCGATTTTTCCATTCTCGCCAAGGCCCGTGCCTTCTTCACCATGGAAGCTATCGATGGTGAACTCGTGCCGGCAGTTTCTATGAAGCTCGCTCAGGCTCCTGGTATTGATGACAAGCGCACTCAGGCCGGTCTCGGCCTCAATGTGGCTATGGATCGCGGCTTCTTCTGGATGGGTCTGGACTTCATTTGGAACCAGATGAAGGCTCACGACTGGGTCTATGACAAGTCTCTGAATGGCGGCGCATGGGTTTATGACTCCCGTAACGAAGACGATCCGAACTGGGACAAGCGTTCCGATGTCGGTGGCAAGATCAGCTTCGGTATCGAACGTAATATCTGGTGGGATTGGTTCGTGATTCGCGTGGGTGGCCAGAAGTCCATTCTTTACACCGATTGCGATGTGAACTCCAAGAACGAATACTCTGCAGACCGTTACGGCATTTGCAAGGACGACGGTACGTTCTTCTCTACCAACCCGCTGGCTGACGGCTCTGCCGATGACCATGTCGGTTTCGGTTTCGGCATCAACATCGAAGAACGCCTGAAAATCGACGTGACCGTTGCTGAAGACGTGCTGTTCCGCAACCCGTTCCAGGGTGAAGGCCGCATTTTCTCCAGAGTTGACGCTACCTACTCGTTCTAATTTGGTACATAGGACTTAAATGCGGAGACGCTCCCCTTGGGGAGCGTCTTTTGCTTATGTATTCTTTCTACATTTTTGCTATGAAATTTTTCTCCTTAATTACACTTGCTCTTACGGCATTTCTGATAGGCTGTTCCGAACCGACGGAACGCATAGAAAATAAATTAACGGACTACCTGCAGGATGACTTGAAGTTCATGGTGGCTGAAACCATGAAGGCCTCTAAGGGCCGCGACGGTTTGCTCGATACGCCCTATTACCGCGTGAAGGATTTTAGGTTGTTCGATGGCGCCGAGGCTCGAATCTATGCCGCTTATGCCGAGGTAGATTTCTTTATCTACAAAGACATCGCCATGCATGAAAAGCGCAAGTATCGTTACGACGTCAGTACACGCGGATGGGACCGTTACAAGAAGGAATGGAAGTTCGGTGCGGACACGCTGAAGAATTAGAAATTTCCTATATTTTTTACGGAAGTTAAATCTTAAACAAGGATTGGATTTTGTTCGGCCTTTTTTCTTGCGATATCGGTATTGACCTCGGTACGGCGAATACGCTTGTTCATGTAGGAGGTCAGGGAATTGTCATCAATGAACCTACGGTTATTGCTGTGGACAGCAAGAACAACCGTGTTTCTGCCATCGGTTTCGAAGCGAAGAAGATGCTTGGCCGTACGCCTGGTGAAAGCCGTGCGGTACGCCCGATGCGTGATGGCGTGATTGCCGATTTCGAGTTGGTCGAAACCCTTTTGCAAACATTTATTAAGCGTGTGCAGAAGTACCCGCTGTGGATGGTGAAACCTCGCGTGGTGGTCGGTGTACCTTCCGGTATTACCGAAGTGGAAAAGCGCGCTGTGATTGATGCTGCCAAGCAGGCCGGTGCCAAGGAAGTTCACTTGGTGCACGAGCCCATGGCTGCCGCCATCGGTATGGGTATTCCCGTGGAAGACCCTGTGGGTAACATGATCGTGGATATTGGCGGTGGTACCTCCGATATTGCCGTGATTGCCTTGAACGGCACTGTCTGTAACGCTTCTGTGCGTGTGGGCGGTGACGAAATGGACGAAGCCATTGTCCGCTACCTGCGCACGATGTACAACCTTTGCGTGGGCGATAGCACTGCTGAACAGATCAAGATTCAGATAGGTTCTGCAAGCCCGCTGGAAGAAGAATTGACCATGGAAGTGAAGGGTCATGACTTCTTGGCTGGCATGCCGCGTACGACGACAATCAACAGCGCTGAAATTCGTGAAGCTCTGAACGAACCTGTGACCGCCATTATCGAAGCGGTAAAGCAGGCCTTGAGCATTACTCCGCCGGAACTCTCTGCCGATATTTACGACAAGGGTATCATCATGACTGGCGGTGGCTCTCAGCTGCGCGGATTTGACGAACGCATCCGTAAGGAAACGGGGCTTTCGGTGAACGTGATTGATGAAGCCCTGACTTGTGTTTGCAAGGGTGCAGCCCGCATTCTTGAAGACTTGGATAAATACCGTCCGGTTTTGATTGCTTCCTCGAACTAACTTGACAGGGTTCGATGCTTAGGGCAATTCGCTTTATAGTCGACTTGTTTACGCAAAGGCACGGTATCGTTGCCTTTGTCTTTTTCTTGGCTCTCGGCTTGCTGATGCGTCAGTCTCCGACGCCGATTCGCGAAAGCATTGTTTCGACGGCGGTTTCGACGCTTTATTTCCCGGCGCAGCGCCTTGTTTCTGCGGTGGGACATTACAAGTCGGTGGCCCAGGAAAATGAACTGCTGAAAGAAGAAAACGCACGTTTGCGGCAAGAAACTTACCATGCCCGCGAAGGCTTGCAGGAACTGGCCCGACTGCACACGCTAGTCCGATTTGACGACAAATGGGATTTCCCGATTGTGACCGCCCGCGTGATTGGCCATAATCCTGGAAGGTTCCTGACGACCATGGTGATTAACCGCGGTACAGAACATGGCGTGAAAGAAAACATGCCCGTGTTTTCGATGAATGGTCTGGTCGGAAAAATTTCGAAGGCAACGATTAGCCATTCCCGTGTGCAGCTGCTTGTGGATCCGAACCTTAAGTTGTCTGTAATGGATCGCCGTACGCGCGTGGTGGGCTTCTTGGAATCCCTAGATGGCGTTCGCTTGACGGCCCTGGTCCCGACTCATGCGGGAGTCCATGCCGGTGATACCTTGGTGACTTCGGGTCTGGGAGGAATTTTCCCTAAGGGAATTCCTGTTGGAACGGTGAAAGAAGTTCGCAAGTCTGACCTTGATGTGATGCGCCAGATGGAAGTGAGTCCTTTCCAGGATTTCTCGATCCTTGAAGAAGTGTTCGTGATGCAAAAGGAAACGGATTGGATTATCAAGGAGCTGCTCGATGAATAACTTTGGGTGGCTAAAGACATTTGTTTTGTTTGTAATCGTGTTTGCCTTGCAAATGACGGTTGCCGATTGGTTGAGCTTCTTTGACGTAGCTCCTGATTTTGTGATGATTTTTATTGTGGCGGTGGCCATTAGAAGGGGCCCTGCAGCAGGTTGTCTTTGGGGCTTTGTGGCAGGCTTTACACAAGATGTGTATGCTCCGATAGAATGGCTCGGTGCAAATACGATTGCCATGACGGTGGTGGGCTATGCTGTCGGCCAACTTGAAGAACGATTCCTGTCTTTGAATTTGCCCGCCAAAGTGGGTGTCCTCGGCTTAGGTTTTTTTGTTTGCGACATGATTTACTATGGCGTTACCGGACTTTCAAAGGATGTGGTTACGAACCTGTTCTTGACGAAGTCGTTGCCGGAATGCATTTATACGATGTTGATTGGCGGAATATTCTTCTACCTGGATCTAGGCAGTAAAAAGAAGAAGCATGCTTAAGGGAATGTCTGAAAACGAGACCCTGCAAAACAGGAACTGGAATGTATTGATTTACATGACCGGTGTTGTGGTCTTGTTTTTTATTCTTTTGATGCGTCTGTTTTCGTTGCAGTTTACCCATTACGACGAAAACCTCCAGCGTTCCGAAAACAACCGCATTCGCAAGGTGGTGCTGGTGGCCGAACGCGGCTACATTTATGACCGCAATGGCGAAGTGTTGGTGCGCAACCGACCGTCTTACCAGATTGCCCTTTCTTCGGTAAACATGCCCCGCAAGAAATCGGAACGCGATTCCTTGTTCATGAAGTTGCTCGGCATTAAGGACGCTGCTGGTGAACGCCTGTTCGATTCGCTTTCGCTGGATACGGCTTTCCAGCGTTCCCGCTGGATTAAAACTAGACCTATTCGCTTGCTGGAAGATGCGACTGCAGAACAGGTGGCGATTATCGAAGAACGTTCCGAGGAATTGCCCGGCGTGATGACGGTGATTGAATCCCGCCGCGAATACCCTTATGGGACGATGGCTTCGCATGCACTCGGGTACACGAGTGAAATTTCCGAAGAACAGCTCAAGTTGCCGGAGTACGAAGGCTATATGCAGGGGGACCGCATTGGACAAAAAGGACTTGAGCAGTTTTACGACAAGGAATTCCGTGGCGTAAACGGGATGAAGCTTGTGGAAGTGAACGCTTCCGGCCGTGAGGTGGGTTCTGTTGACGGAGTCGAGGGAACCGAACCGATTCCGGGACTCCGTCTGGTGTCTACGATCGATTTGCGCTTGCAGAAGGTGGCCGAAGAAGCGATTCCCGATACGGCAAAAGGGGCGCTTGTTGCGATTGACCCGCGAAACGGGGAAATCTTGGCGATGGTATCGTCGCCAAGGCTCGATCCGAATATTTTCTCGCTCAAGAAGAGAGAGCGCAACAAGGGCTGGGCGCACGTTGCGCTTGATACCATGAGACCGCTTACGAACCGTGCGATTTCGGGTACGTACCCGCCGGCATCTATTTTTAAATTGGTGACGGCAGGTGCAGGCCTTGAAAATGGAATCCTGACCGAGAACAAGTACTATTCTAAACCCTGTACGGGTGGCTACCAGTACGGCGCGCGTTACCAGAAATGCTGGGGCACGCACGGCAGCTTGAACGTGGTGAACGCCATCCGCTTGAGTTGTGATGTGTTCTTTTACCAGGCCGGTCTCGATATCGACATGAACCGAATCAATGAATTCGGCAGGCGCTTTGGCTTGGGCGAAAAACCTCTCGGTGTCGATATCCCTGGCGAAAAGGCGGGCTGGCTTCCGGATTCGGCCTCGTTTAACCAGAGGAACAAGCGCCTGGGTTGGCGTTGGGCCCGCGGATTGATTTTGAATCTTTCTATTGGTCAGGGACAGATTGTGACGCCCTTGCAGCAGGCGACCCTGATTGGATCGTTGGCGACGGGCAAAGGCGTGTATAGGCCCCACTTTATGAAGGAACTGCGCGATAGCCAGGGAAACGTGGTGCGCCGTTACGAACCGGAAATCATTCGACCCGGCAACATGAAACCGTATACCCATCGTATTTTGCTTGCCGCCATGGATTCCGTGGTGAACCATCCGGGCGGTACGGGTAAACGCGGCGCACTCCCGAATGTGCGAGTGGGAGCAAAGACCGGTTCCGGTGAATGGAAGAAGGGGGAAAAGACCCACGCTTGGTATGCGGCGGTAGCTCCCTTGTACGACCCGGAAATTGCCGTGGCAGTGATTATGGAGGCGGCCGGTGGCGGTGGCGCTGTATCTGGCCCGATTGCGAAGAAAGTAATGGAAGCCTATTTTGAAAACAAGTTGAGTGAGGCGAAAAAAAATGAAACCCAATCGGCTCCTTAACCGTTCAATCAAGTTTGACTGGATGTTCATTACGCTTACGCTTGCCTTGATGAGCGTGGGTGTTGCTCTTGTGTATTCTGCGACCATTGCCGAAGATACCTCCGTGGTTGAATTGTTCTGGTTCAAGCAGATTGTCTATTTCATTTTCGGAAGTGTTTTTGCAGCGGCTTTGGTGTTTGTGCGTATCGACTGGTTGAAGCGAGCTGCCATACCCTGCTACGTGTTGGCTTTGGTGTTGCTTGTTGTTGTGCTGTTTTTTGCCGGAGATGTGGTGAAGGGGGCCGGTCGCTGGATTGACTTTGGCATTTTCAAGTTGCAGCCTTCGGAATTTGCAAAGATTGCTTACCTGCTCACGTTCTCTTATTGGCTTTCGAAGCATCCTGTTAGCTTGTATAAAATGAAGACCTTCGTGGTGCCATTCTTCTTGTTTATTGTGCCTTTTGCCCTAGTGCTTAAGCAGCCTGACTTGAGTACGGCTCTTGTGTTTATCGCCGTGACTATGGTGGGATTCTTTTTTGCGGGCCTTACCCTGACTGACATGTTCCTGATTGTAAGTCCGGTGTTCTCGGTGTTTTTCTCCCATTCGCAGGCGCTTGTATTTGAAATCCTCTGGGGTCTTTTGATTTGCGTAGTTGTGTTTGCCCTGTTCCGCAGAAAGCTTCCGAAGGTCTTGACGGCGATTATCTTGATGGCAAACATTTTTGCAGGATATGCAAGCACCATGGCGTGGAACATGCTGGAACCTCACCAGCAAAAGCGCGTGAACACCTTCCTTGACCCCATGAGTGACCCGTTGGGCGATGGCTATCAGGTGTTGCAGTCCTTGACGGCAATCGGTTCGGGTGGCCTTATCGGTAAGGGTTTTGGAAACGGATCCCAGACCAACCTTGCCTTTTTGCCCGAAGAACATACGGACTTTATCTTTAGCGTTCTGGGGGAACAGTTCGGCTTTTTGGGTTGCGCCTTTGTGCTTGTGCTCTATGCCTTGTTCCTGTGGAGAGCCACCTCTATCAGCAGGCTGTCTTCGGACCCCTTCGTGACGCTTATGGTCATGGGGGCATCTACGATTTTCTTGTTCCACATTATTGTGAACATTGCGATGACCATCGGGCTTATGCCGGTGACGGGACTTCCCTTGCCGTTCCTTTCTTATGGTGGATCCTTCGCCCTTACCTGTATGGTGTTGGTGGGATTTTTGCTTTGCTTGCGTTACCAGGCACGTCGAAGATAAGAAGGCCTGGCCTTTAGCCGAAATTAACCATTTTTTACGAATCTGGCGTATATATAAAAGGGGCTTTGCTTGCTCCCAGGAGTTTGTATGCGCTGGATTGAAAATGTGGGACGGTTTGTCTTCGGGGCGGAATGTCTTGGCTGCGGTAAACCATCCAGAAAATTGGATCCGTGGCTGTGCCCGGAATGTATCACGGAACTGGAGCGGGAGTCTACCGTGGAACTTGCCCCGGGGCCGGATACCTATAGCCTGTTCCCTATGCGGCCTTTGACCCGAAAGCTAGTACATGCGTTAAAGTACAGGGGGATTTCGGGGGTGGCGACTTATTTGGTCAAGCATTCGTCGGCGGTTCGTTGCGGGGTAGTGCGTGAAGATCTTTCCCTATTCCCGAAGCCGCTCTACTTTGTTCCTGTTCCGCTTCATCGGGCGAGGTATAGGGAACGCGGCTACAACCAGGCGGAAAAGATTGCGGCGGCCCTTGCGGTTGTTTTCGGCGGCAAGGTCTGCCGATGGCTTAGACGCCGGACATTTGTGGTTTCGCAGACCAAGTTGTCCAGGGAACAGCGTGAACGGAATGTCGCCTACGCTTTTGAATGCGTGCTGAAGGAAATCCCTGCTTCGGGGACGGTGGTGGTGGTGGACGATGTGTTTACTACGGGGGCGACGACTTCTGCGTGTCTTGCGGCGTTCGGGCGAAACTTTCCGATCCCGCTCAAGGTCTGTACTTTGCTTTATGACGAACCTGCTTCTGCGGTGGCGGACTATGCGGCGGACAACCGCGTTGAATGGGAAATCTAGCAGACAGTTGGGTTGATGGAAACAAAAAAGCGCCCCCGTTTAGGGAGCGCTTTTAGCGGAGGAAGAGGGACTCGAACCCCCAAGCCTTACGGCGGCGGTTTTCAAGACCGCTGACTTACCAATTAGCCTATTCCTCCAGGGTTTCCCAAGGATAGAAAAATTCGCCCTTTTCTGTCAAGCAGAGTTGTAAATAAAACAAGGTTTATCTAAATTTTACATTGTATGACGGAAATGGATGAGAAACAGGCTGTAGAATCCCAGAGGATACTGGAGCTATTGTTTACGTATATGCCGAAGATTGCGGCAGAACGTAAAATGGATAGCTTGCTTGTTCTGATGGCTGATTTGGGACGCTCCATTGTGGCGGCGGACCGTTGCTCCCTGTGGCTTGTCGACGAAGATAGCGGTGAATTGTGGACCAAGGTGGCCCATGGCGTAAGCGAACTTCGTATTCCCTATAATGCAGGCTTTGTCGGCTATTCCGTAAGGACGGGCGAACCGCTTCTGATTAAGGATGCCTACCAAGACCCTAGGTTCGACCGTCGATCTGATGAAAAGACGCATTACCGTACAACTTCTGTTTTGACGGTTCCGCTGATGAATTCGGCGGGTCGCGTGATGGGTGTGTACCAGGCGATTAACAAGCAGGGCGAAAACGAGTTGGGCGAAGCTGGCGTGTTTTCGATCCAGGACTTGGAACGCCTGAGCCTTACGGCTGTCTATTCTGCAAAGACCGTTGAATCTGCCATGTTGAACATGGAACTGGAAGCGACCCAGCGCGAAATCATTCATATTCTGGGTGATGTTTCTGAATACCGCAGCCAGGAAACTGGCGACCACATTCAGCGCGTTGCCGAGATTTCTTACATGCTCGCGCAGTTCCTGGGGCTTCCTGAAAGCGAGGTGGAACGCATTCGCCTTGCTGCCCCGATGCACGATTTGGGCAAAGTCGGCATTCCCGATGCCATTTTGAATAAGCCCGGTCGCTTTACCGACGACGAATACGCTATCATGAAGATGCATTCCGAAATCGGCTACAACATGCTCCACAATTCCAAACGCAAGTTGCTCCGCTTTGCCGCTGATATTGCCCGTTCCCATCATGAACGCTGGGATGGCCGCGGTTACCCCAAGGGCCTTGCCGGAGAAGAGATTCCGCTGGCAGGCCGTATTTGCTCCGTTGCCGACGTGCTAGACGCCCTTTCTAGCCCGCGTTGTTACAAGCAGCCTTGGCCCGAAGAAAAGGTGAAGGAAGAATTCCAGAAACAGCGTGGCGGACAGTTCCAGCCGGAGCTGGTCGATGTCCTGATGGAACATTGGGACGAGATTTATAGCCTTTACCGCCACCAAGCCGATTAATTTTCGTTTACAAAGTGGTTCGAGAAATGAAAAAGACCTCGAAACTCGAGGTCTTTTTTCGTGGCACCGGTCAGAATTGAACTGACGACACGCGGATTTTCAGTCCGCTGCTCTACCAACTGAGCTACAGCGCCGACTTGGTAGGCCAAATATAGAACACTTTGTGACCTCTGTCAAGGGTAAATAGAATATTACTGATATTTTTCCCTTTTTTTGGAATAATCTTCTAAATTTAGTACCTGGGTGTAAAAAGATTAGGGCTCTGGAAATCGGGAGTTTCCGGTAAAACGTTTTTTCACAGGTGGCAGCGTGTATATATTCAGAAAAATGAATAGCCTTGCTTTGTTGAGCGGACTTGGTTTGGTTTTTACGGGCATTATGGCTTGTTCTACCGAAGATACAACTTCGACGAGAGAACACGAAACACCGTTGCCGGCAAGGGTTGAATCGACGGTTGTTGTCGATAGCAACGGAAACCAGACAACTATTTATGACACTATTCCCCAGGTTCTCGATTCAACAAGGCAGATTGACCCGGTTACCGGTGATACGGTTACGGTGTATGATACCACGTATATACCTGCCGATACGACTCCCCATTGGGTTGGTAACTCGGCCCTGATCATTACTGAAATTTCCCCGGTGAACTTGAACTGGCTTGATGAAAATGGCGACGATCCGGGTTGGATTGAAATTTACAATGCAGGAGATGTTTCTGCAAACCTCAAGGGTTATTCGCTTGTCGAAAATCTGGAAAAGCCGCGCAAGTGGGTTTTTGGTGATGAACTGATTGCTGCCAAGTCCTTCCGTGTCGTGTTCTGCGACAAAAACAATGTGACTGCAGTTCCTCCCGATGATGGTTCTAACTTGCATCAGCGCACCCATACCAATTGGAAGCTGAATAAGGACAGCGGAACGGTTTACTTGCTTGACCAGTATTACGGAATCCGTGACACGGTCAAGTATTCGAAAATCGGTGCGGGCATGAGCTGGGGTATTGTCGATGGCGGTTCCTGGAAGTTCTTTGACAAGCCGACTCCCGAACAGCCGAATAATGTGTCTGATGGTTACGAAGGTGTTACTCCTTCTATCAGCTTTGGCGAACATGGCGGCGGATTCTATAACGGTTCTGTGACTTTGAACAAGCCGAACGTTCCGGAAGGCGTGACTGTACGTTGCACTAAGGACGGTTCTGTTCCGACAAAGAATTCCGAAAAGTTTGAATCGGACATGAAGATTGAATCGACCACGGTTCTTCGCTGCGCCGCATTCAAGGACGGCCTCCTTACCAAGGAAGTGACAACCAATACCTACTTCATCGATGAAACGGCTAACATGCCTGTGGTGGCGGTGAGCGTAGATCCGAGCTTCTTTGAAAAGTATTACAAGAAGACGAATGGCGGTACGCCCGATATGGATCATGACCAGATGTATGCTCCGAATGAGTCTTATCCGAATGATTCTGGAGAACTTCCGGTTCACGTGGAATACTACGAAAAGGGCAGAAGCAGCAAGGGCAAGGCCTGGGAAGCCGATGGCGGCATTTCTTTGATGGGCGGCTGGAGCCGTATGGAACGCAAGAAGTCTGTCGCTATCGTAATGCGCGAAGAGTATGGCGGAACCTGGTTGAAGTATCCTTTGTTCGAAACCCGCAAGGGCGTGAACGACAAGTACAAGGGATTCAACCTGCGTAACAACGGTAACCGTTTTGTGAGCGACTACTTTGCCGATGCGGTGGGTGGTGCCATTCTTGAAGGCAGTGGCGTGGATTACCAGCGTAGCCGCCAGGTGGTGGTGTTCTACAATGGTAAGTACTACGGCATTCACGATATGCGTGAACGTTTCAACAAGAACTTTGTAGAAACGAATTACGGAATCGATGCTTCGTCGGTCACCTTCCTCAAGCATTTGGGACTGAAAGTGGAAGCCAGCAATGGTACCCCTGACGAATACCTTGCCATGCTGGAATATGCCGCTGCACACGATTTTTCTGCAGATGAAGAAGCGTATAACTACATGTCGCAACTTATGGATATGGGCAACTTTGCCAACTACATGCTTGCCGAAATGTACGTTCATAACGGTGACTGGCCGAACAATAACGTGCGCGTTTGGAAAGCTCCGGAATCTCCGCTTTGGAAGTTCATGATTTATGACCTTGACCATGGCTTTGATTGGGATTGGGGCGTCGAAGGCTTTGGCAAGCATGAAAACATGTTTAACTGGGTCAAGCAGGGTGGGCGCTCTAATGGATCCTGTTATACAAGTAGCAAGGATAAATTTACTGGAGATAAGGCCCATTGCTTCCATGTCCTTTACACGCGCTTGATTGAAAACCCCAACTTCAAGCGACTCTTCCTGAACCATGCTGCAGTAATGCTTAGCTCATTCTTGAACGCAGACAACGTTGAGAAAAATAGAGCATTCCTTGCTGGCATGCTGAATTCGGAAGATGTTGCTAGAGATATGGATGTGGAAGCCTATAGGGAAAGAAGAAGTGAGTATGGCCATTTCGATAAGGAAGGCAAAGATCTTACGACTTGGGCACAAAGCCGCGATTCGGAGTTCCTGTCTGAAATTCAGGAAGAATTTGGCGTTGGCAGCATGACTTCTGTCTCGATTACCGCCAGTGGCAATGGCTCTATCGTTATGGATGGCATGACGTTGCCGAGTGCAAATTACAAGGCCAAGTTCTTTGCCGGAAACGCAATGGTGCTGACGGCTATCCCCGCAGCAGGTGCCGTATTCGGTGGATGGACGGGTTGCGAACCTATGGCCGGTGCACCGGAATCGTGTATCGCGACGGTTGCAGAAGGCCTGTCTATCACGGCAACCTTCAAGTAATCGCAGTTTGTAAGCATTTGGAAAGGAGCCTGTGGCTTGAAGCCTAGGCTCCTTTTTCTATATTTGGCGCCATGATAAGCCCCGTGCGCAAGATGTTCGACGAGATTGCCAGCCGCTATGATTTTTTAAATCATACGCTCAGTTGCTTTCAGGACATTTTGTGGCGCCGCAGCTGCTGCCGTGAAATCAGGAAGCAGAAACCCGGCAAGCGCTTGCTCGATTTGTGCGGGGGAACAGGTGACTTTGCGGTTACTTACGAAAAGATCAACGGCAAGCCCGACGTGGCTGTGCTTGGTGATTTTTCTTTTGGCATGCTGAAGGGGGCAATTGGCAAGAAGATGACTGCGGTGCCCGTGCAGCTGGATGCCATGAAGATGCCCTTTGATGATGCGTCCTTTGACGTGATTCTGAATGGTTTTGGAATGCGTAACTTGCCCGATGCCGAAGGTGGCTTGAAGGAATCGGCGCGTGTACTTGCAAATGGGGGATATCTGCAAGTGTTGGAGTTCTTTTCGCCGAGAAACGTATTCAACAAGATTTTCTACAAGAGGTTGGCGCCGCTGTTTATTCCGGTGCTGGGAGCCTTTTTTAGCAAGCGCGAGGCCTATGAGTACTTGGTCAATTCGGTGCTTCGTTTTTTGCCGGTTGCCGAATTTGTGGCGTTGGCGGAACGAAACGGTTTTGAGCTGGTGCATGTGAAACCCTGCTTTTTTGGGGTGGCTTACCGCGTGTTACTGAGGAGACGGACATGAGTCGATATATTTTGGGGGTAACCGGTGCAAGTGGCGCCATTTATGCCGCACGCACTGCCATGCATTTGAAACGCCTGGGACATCACGTGACGGCGCTCGTGACTCCGCCGGGCAGGGGCGTGGTTGCTTACGAAGGGCAAGAAGACTTGTTCGAGTATGTGGACGAGCAACCCGATGTGAAGAATTTTTTTGCCGAGTGCGCTAGCGGTAGCGCCGATTATGCAGGAATGGTGGTGGTGCCTTGCTCCATGGGAACTCTTGGCCGCATTACCGCCGGGACCTCCGACAACTTGCTGATTCGAACGGCTGATGTCTGCCTCAAGGAACGCCGCCCGCTGGTTGTGGTGCCGCGCGAAATGCCTTACAACCTGGTTCACCTGGACAACATGACGCGTCTGACGCGAATGGGCGGGATCGTGATTCCGGCGGCGCCTCATTTTTATGACCGTCCGAAAACAATCGAAGAATTGGTTGACACCGTAGTCGCTAGAATCCTGGTTCACTTGGGTGCGCTTACGACAGCTGATAACATCGTGAAACCGTGGAAGGGAATCCGCATTCCGGCGGCGAAGTCCAAGACGCCTTCGGTGAAGCACCTGGCTAAGGTGAGAGCGAAAAAGAAATAGGTATGCTGAAAAAGATTCTTGAATTCGGCCACATGGTGCGCTTCAGTCATTCGCTTTTCGCGATGCCTTTTGCGATTGGTTCCATGTGGGTGGCGGCTGCAGGTTTCCGTGGCATGGATGCCACGGAGGCGGTGAAGATAGTTGCGTTGATTGTGGGCTGTATGGTCACCGCCCGCAACAGCGCCATGAGCTTCAATCGCATTGCCGACGCCGATATCGATGCCAAGAACCCGCGTACCGCAAAGCGCCACTTGCCTGCGGGGCGCCTGAGCAAGGCGTCGGTCATTGCGTTCCTTGCCGTTAATGGGGTGCTGTTTGTTGCTTTTGCCGCGCTGTTGCAACCGCTCGCCGGTCTGCTTGCTTTACCCGTGTGGCTCTTGCTGCTTTCTTATTCTTATTGGAAACGCTTTAGTTGGCTTTGCCATTGGTTCCTAGGCTTTGCAATCGGCATGAGCCCGCTTGGTGCCTGGATTGCCATTCGCGGCGAGTTCGCGGTGTTTCCAGTTTTCTTGCTCGTGATTCTGATGCTCTGGATGGGCGGCTTCGATATCATTTACGCGACCCAGGACGAAGAGGTTGACCGCGCCATGGGACTGCATTCGGTGCCGGCCCGCTTTGGACGCAAACGTGCTTTGCAGATTGCCTTCTGGAGCCATGTCGCGATGCTTGTGCTCTGTGTCGCATTCGGCGTGTTCTGGGGCATGGGACTGCCTTGGTGGGTGGTAATGGGGCTCATGACCGCCGCAATCCTCTACATTCACTTGTTCCGTAAATCCGATGACTTGGATGCCATGAACCGCGACTTCTTTTTGGCCAACGTTGCCATTAGCGTTCTCGTGATGATTGGACTTATTGTATGGATTTGCTTGGGAGGTAATGTCGATGCCCTTTACTAATGACCCCAAAAAGCCGTTCTCTATCGATGACAAAATCAAGATGTTCGATCGCATGGGTGCGACTGCCGCCGTAATTGCACTGATCATTATCATGCTTATAGAATCGGGGCGTGTGGGTGAATATAAGAACCTTGCCGACATGGGTCTTACTGCGATGATCGTGGTGCTTGCCGTTTCGCTGGTGGGCAGCTTGTTCTATAAGACGAAGCGAAAATAGCCGGCTTTTTCCGTCAATTTATTATAATAATTATTAGAATTGTTATAATTGATAGAATGAAAATACCGAAAACGACGCGGATTTTCCGAAAAATCGCACTTTTTTACCCTTGCAAAGCTGCGTTTTTTCTTCTAAATTTAGCGTAGCATTTCACGGGGCGACTTTGCTCCGGAATAACTCAAAAAGGATTTACATGAAGACCATTACGGTAAACCCGAAGAACGTCGAACGCAAGTGGAAGCTTGTGGACGCCGCCGATAAGCCTATGGGTCGCGTTGCCTCTGAAGTTGCAAAACTCCTGATGGGCAAGCACAAGGCCATCTTCTCCCCGAACGTCGACACTGGCGACTTCGTGGTTGTGATCAACGCTGAAAAAGTTGCTGTTACCGGCAACAAGGCTTTGCAGAAGCAGTACTTCCACCACACCGGTCACATTGCCGGTGAACGCTGGATCAACTTTGCCGACCTCTTGGCAAAGCACCCGACTGCACCGCTCGAAGCTGCCATTTGGGGCATGCTCCCGCACAGCGCTCTCGGTCACAAGATGATCAAGAAGCTCAAAATCTATGCCGGTGCCGAACATCCGCACGCCGCGCAGAAACCTGAAGTTGTAGAACTTTAAGAACGGAGGATACCTCTATCGCTACCGCAAAAACTAAGAAGATCTACCGCGGCACTGGCCGTCGCAAGAACGCCATCGCCGCTGTGATCCTGAAGCCGGGTTCCGGCAAGCGCACTATCAATGGTCGTGATTTCAAGGATTACTTCCATTCTGAAGTGCAGAACATGATCGCTAACCTTCCGTTCGCCATCCTCGGCAACGCGGAAGAATGGGACGTCGAAGTTACCGCTCGTGGCGGTGGCATCGCTGGCCAGATGGGCGCTGTCCGTCTCGGCATTGCCCGTGCCCTGGTTGCTAACGACGCCGAAGTGAAGCCTGCCCTCAAGAAGGAAGGCCTCATGACTCGCGACTCTCGTGCCGTTGAACGTAAGAAGTTCGGCCGCAAGAAGGCTCGTAAGCACTTCCAGTTCAGCAAGCGCTAATCTGCGAAATTGCTATTACGAAAGACCTCCGCTTTGCGGAGGCCTTTCTTTTTTGTAAATAACGTTTCTTTTCTGTGCATTTTAGTTTATATTTAATTTTGATGAAAAAGTTAGCCTTCTTATTTGCTGTTTCTTTTTTGCTTGCGGCCTGTGGCACAAATTCTAGTGACTCCCATATCATCACGTTTGTCGAAAAGTCGAACGAGGTGCTTTTGACGGATCTTCCTGGCCTAAGTTTTTCGCTGGTGTGCCGGGTCAATTCGGAATCGAAGAATTGCGGAATCGTGTTCGGCGGTTTTGACATGGAAGAGTTTCGGAATGGGGGATGCGCGGCTTATGGTGGCTGCACCTATTACGAAACGTATTCGGGGTTCAAGGATGCCTCTATTCTTTCGTTGCAGGTCAAGGATGAAAATACGGGAAAGGCGAAATCGTTGATTTCGTATTTCCAGAAGGATGTCCCGTATTCGAAAGGCGATGCCAATATACCGACTGTAATGGCTTTGAACAATGCAAAGGATTCGACTATTGATGCCGTTACGCTGTCGGGCTATTATGTCGGGGAAGCTTGGGTCAAACACGATACGACTATTGCGATAAAGGACACTCTTTTTGCAAACGCGGAAGGAAAACTTAGTTTCTCTGTGGTTGATGCGGCGAACAACCGTGCCGCGCTTTCGATCGATGTGAGCGGAATTCTCAATATGAACAATGCCAAAACAATCGTAAAGAAAGATGTGTTTGCAGAGTCGATTCGCGAGACCAGGGACTACTGGAGAGCAGGTGCACGTACGATTACGGTTGAACCTTTGGAAATCAATTTTGAAGCTCGAAGCAAAGCTTTTCTAAAAGTCAATCCGCTTTCGAATGAATTGATTTTGTCCGGCGGAGTAAATGACAGTACTGTTGATGTTTCGGTGGGGAATTATGAAAAATAGAATTGCTGTCATATTGCTTTCCTTGATTTTGGTGGTTCCGTCTTTTGCAGGAAGTGATGCTGCGTTCAAGAAATTCAGCATGGGCATCATGTTGGGCCTTGGACCGTCTTATATGACCGGGGAAGACGCGGACCTTTACGACGAAAATGTGTCGGCTGGGGGAGGTGTTGCTTTCCGAATGGCTTTCCCTGTGGCAAGCAGAATGTCGGTGCTTGTGGATCTAGGTGTCGATGGTGCTTTCGGTTTTTCTAGCGAATATGAATACCAGCACCGCACGGTTAAGGATTCTGTCATGACGAATGCTTGGGAAATTACCGTGTTGTGGGACTATTTTGCGACGGACCATTTTTTCGTGGCAGCGGGCCCGTCTTTTCGGTTCCCGTTTGTCGAAGAAAAAGTCGAATTAGACGACGATGAAATCTACTCAGATGATGAAATAGACTATGCGAACGATTTTTGGTTTGATGCGATGTTTGCCTTTGGCTGGAAATATGACGGCTTTGAATTTGGCTTAAGAGCCGGCTACGAGTTCCTGGGAATGTTCAAGGAATCCGATAAATACAAATCTACAGACATCAGCGAATTGCGCTTCCGTTTGTATATGACATATTGGTTCGGACAGAAGAACAACTAGAAGTTGCCGCCGCGGTGGTCAAGTGCGCGCATCTGTGGGGCTGCAATCAGCGTGTAACCCTCGTGCCCCAAGATAATGTCGAACTGCTTGCGGATCGGTTCGTAGACCACGTCCAGGTCCATCCAGGCACAGCTCGAAAGCAGAATGATCTTCTTTGGGGTTTGCGACCATTATGAGAATTCGGGCATGGACACAAATTTAGAACTTTTCTATATTTTGCGCCGCTCGGGCAATTACGCCCGGGTAAAACCAATCACCGGCTTGCGAGAGTCGCTTCGGTGGCACCGTCCTGACCCCTGGGTCCGCTCTGTGCTTCGCGGCTTAATTGCAGTCCGGGTAGTAACAACCGAAAAGGAAAATACATTATGGCAAATCTGCCTTCTGTCGAAGATCTGCTTGCTGCAGGCTCCCACTTTGGTCACCAGACTCAGCGCTGGAACCCGAAAATGAAACCCTACATCTTGGCTGAAAAGAACGGCATCTACGTTCTCAACCTCTCCAAGACTCGCGAACTCCTTGAAGAAGCCGCTAAGGCCGCTGCCAAGATTTCTGAATCTGGCAAGACCGTGCTCTTCGTTGGCACCAAGCCGACCGCTCGTCAGTGCGTGCTCGACGCTGCTGCTTCTTGCAACCAGTTCTCCGTGACCAACCGCTGGCTCGGTGGTATGCTCACGAACTTCCAGACCGTTCGTAAGTCCATCAAGAAGATTGACAAGATCGACGCCATGGAAGCCGATGGCACTTTCCAGGCCCTCTCCAAGAAGGAAGTCCTCGACAAGAACCGCGAACGCGAAAAGCTCCTTTCCGTGTTCGGTGGCATCCGTGAAATGGTGAACCTCCCGGGCCTCCTCGTCGTGACCGACCTCGCTCACGAAAAGATCGCCGTGGCTGAAGCTCGCCGCCTCCACATTCCTATCATCGGCATTTGCGACACGAACGTCGACCCGACTCTCGTGGACTATCCGATTCCGGCCAACGATGACGCCGTGAAGTCCCTCACGCTCATCATCGACTACATCGCTGCTAACGTTGCAAAGCGTTCCGCCGACAAGAAGGCCGATAAGGAAGAAGTGAAGAAGTTCGACAACGGCGAGGAAGAAAAGTAATATGCAGATTACCGCTTCCCTCGTTAACGAACTCCGTCAGAAGACTGGCGTGGGCATGATGCAGTGCAAGAAGGCCCTCACCGAAACTGACGGCGACATGGACAAGGCCGTTGAACTCCTCCGCAAGCAGGGTGCTGCCGTTGCCGCCAAGCGCGCCGACAAGGCCGCCAAGGAAGGCCGCATCTACTTGATCGAAACCGCCGACAAGGCTGCCGCTTTCGAACTCTCTTGCGAAACGGAACCGGTTTCCAACAACGACGACTTCGTCGCTCTCGCCAACATGGCTGTGAAGGCTGTCGAAACTCAGGCTATCGCCTCTGTCGAAGACCTCAAGAACGCCGTTGTCGATGGCAAGAAGATCAACGATGTGCTCCAGGATGTGCTCGTCAAGATCCAGGAAAACATCGACTTCCGCAAGTTCGCCGAAATCAAGAAGGTCGCTAACTCCGTGTTTGGCGTTTACAGCCACATGAAGGGCAAGATCGGCGTGATTACCGAACTCGCTTTCGAAGGTACCGCTTCTGACGAAGCTGCTCTCAAGCAGGCTGCTAAGGACATCGCTATGCAGGCCGCTGCATTTGCTCCGGTCGCCCTGAACGATGCTGCCGTCCCGGCCGAAACCATCGAAAAGGAAAAGGAAATCGCCAAGGCCCAGATCGAAGCTTCCGGCAAGGCTCCGAAGCCCGAATTCTTGCAGCGCCAGATTGACGGTCGCGTCGCCAAGGTGCTCAAGGAAATCGTTCTCGAAGACCAGGAATTCTTCATGTCCGAAAAGAACCCGAAGAAGCTCAGCGTCAAGGACTACCTCCAGGAAGTCGTTGCTAAGGCTCTCGGTCTTTCCAGCTTGAAGGTCGTGAACTTCATCCGCTTCGAACGCGGTAACTAATTAGTAGACAGTAGGAAGTAGGCAGTAGACAGTGATGCCTCTGCTGAAAACGCTGTGTGCTAGAGAAATTAAATTGGTCGCTCCCTCGCGGGGCGGCCTTTTTAAATTTTCTGGCAAGTATAGAATACGTTTGGATTTGTAGTGCTCCTTTTGGATTAATTTGTGTAAAAAAAGTATTTTGTATGTAAAAATGTACTTGTTTTTTTGAAATGTTTTTTTTATTATTCTCCACCGAGTCTTGAATTTGTACGAAATTTTGGATAAACTTGTTTTGTACAATCAAAAATAGGAGAGAACAATATGAACATTCAAAGGAATGTTGTTTTTGCACTAACCCTTGTAGGGCTTTGGAGTGCAGAGTCTTTTGCGGCGAGCATTATACCTCATACGAGAACAAAGGCGAAGCCAGGAACCTCTGTAAATTATGTCGTCTATGAAAATTACAGAACTGCGGGACTGTCTCAGCCTGTAACTAAGAAACTCACGGTCCTTTATGACTTAGCGGCCCCTTCTTATGGTGCCATCAAGGACACTAAGATGACGGTGACGACCTGGGGACCAGCTTCTGACGCACTGGGCTATACCGAAATGACAACAGAAGGCCACATGTACAACGGCTGGAGCGATAATAGGGAACCCTTAATGTATCGGTGCTGGGCTGTTGCTGCATATAACCTGTATCATTACTTTTATAATAAGTACAAGGCTGAAAAAACTATTACCTTTCCGTCTAATTTTAAGCCGATGACACAGGATGAAATGGTCTTCTGGGGCCAAAATTCAGCTTTGGGCAATTCTAGTATTTATACTCATCCTGGATATGATGCCTTCTTGTTACAATATGGGGGTAGTGACGCTTCTCTCGAGGCCGTTTTCAGAAAAATGTTTAATAGATATGCCCAAAGTGTATATCGTCCAAATGTGCTTGATATAGCCTCTATATTGTCGGACCTGAAAAAAGATAAACCAGTTTATATCAGTGTGCCTCAGCATGCTATGTTGATTGATGCCGTAGCCGAGGATTCAGAAAAAAGGAAATTGGTTCATTGTGTAAATTTCGACAACCATGGAACTGAAGGTTATGTATACTTTGACCAACTAGATATTGAAGGTTGGGTTGCCTATGAAAAACCAAGTGAATTGATTGGATCTGATACGGAATTTCCGGTTGATAAGGATTCTGATAATGATGGCTTGTGTGACTTTGACGAAAAATATCGTTTTAAAACTAATCCTAATGGCGCGTCGACAGATCGCGATGCTTTGAGCGATTCTCAGGAAATTCACGCCAAAATTATACGTTTGCAAATTGACATTAATTACCTTTACGATCCTAATACAAAGGCCATTGAGTTCCTTAACTTGAGCTCGGCCTACGATAAAAAAAATGGTCGGGCCTTGGAAATTGAAGAAATACTTCCCGAAAAGAAGTCCAATACGGATGGGGATAACCGTTCAGATGGCTATGAAGATAAAAATAGGAACGGCCTTTGGGATGAAGGAGAAACCGATCCGTATCTTCCGGACATAGATAAAGTCACGGTTTCGGATAACGTCCCGGGAAGCTATACCATCTATTCGTTGGGCCGTGTTGAACTTGGAAAGAATGTAGAATGCTGGAACTCCGATAGCCGGCCTACATACATCTCCTATAAGAATGAGCGGCGTGATTACCGCCCTCGTTACAATGGATGTCGCATCGCTTCTGAATATAAGGGCAATGATAATTATGCTGTGGATCTTCGTGAAAATGCTCATGCGGGCTTTATTGATTCCAAGGGCAAGGTCAGATTGGGCGATGGAAGCGTTGCACCTTTCGTATATTTCTATAGGGCGGATGAAGAAGGCAGCATGACCAGAAGTAACTCTGCTATTGGTTATGGCCATGTGTTTCTTGGTGGCGGGGCATGGCAGTATGTTGTGACAAAGCATGCTGTATATGATACGGGTACAAGGGATGCTTACGTGTATAGCGGCGAAACTCTGACGATCACTCCGTCGACACCGATTAGGAGCCTTATCGTAGAAAGCGGTGGAACGCTGGTTCTTGGTAATGGCGATTTGTATGTTGGTACCATTACGCTTATGGCTGGCTCTAAAGTCAAGCTTTTGGATAACACGCATCGTACGAACTTGCATACCTGTGGCTTTGTAAATTGGAAAGCTGCGTTCGTGAAACCTAGTGATGCAGATGTTGGGGATATGACGGGACAATTTGTATTGATTCAGCATGCTACCTACAATGTCAATATCGATAACAAATGGTACGGCTCCATTTATGCTCCAAAATCAACCATTCGCCTAGGTACAACAAAGGGCATTTCGGCCTATGGTCGCTTCTTGGGCGGTAAGGTATCTGTTCGAGAGCAGTCTGTTGTTTACTATTCTCCTTTAAAGAGACCGGCTTATGCCAAGATGATTGCTGAAAGCGATGTCGCGGAACCGAAAGCTCAGTTTCTTGAAGAACCGAATTTCTCTGCGGAGGTCTCGGGCAATATGTTGACTGTCGTCAATATTCCCAATGGACATGCCGTCCGTGTTGTAGACGCTCAAGGCAAGGTTATTTCTAAGATGGTATCCAATGGAAGAGAACTGAATATTATGCTGCCGACTACAGGTCTGTATATCGTCTATTCCGGAAGTCGATATCGAATGCTTACTGTCAAGTGAATTAGTAGACAGTAGGACAAACGCGTAAGGTGAGAGTCGCGGCCAAGCTTGCTTGGACATGACCGAACCAAAGAGTTGGGGCTTTAGCCCCATCCTAGCTACAATTAAATTGGTCGTCCCTCGCGGGGCGGCCAGTTTTTTTTGCTACATTTAGAATGTCGGGCTGTCGCCTCAGACGTTAATTTGAGAGGAAAACATGAGAGTCTTTTTGAAGGCATTTCTCCTTTTTGCTGTGTGCGCGTTTCTTGTGACCGCATGCGGTTCAGGTTCTGGATCTGATTCTGTTACGCCTTCTGATGTTTCCTCCGATGACGCTTCCGAAAAAGGTTCCAAGGACAATGGCGACTCCAAGGATAATGGCGGTTCCGGTTCTTCGAATTCCGGGACGTCGACGAGGAACGCCGAAGTCGACAGCAAGGCGACCGACGAACCGGTTATAAAGGGTAGCGTCAGGGATTCCTACTCCGGAGATTCGATCCAGACGGTGCAAATCGGCAGGTATATCTGGATGGCCCAGAACGTGTCGAATGTCGGAAGAAGTACCACGAGTGTCTGCTACGACAGTGATGAATCTAATTGCGAAAAATACGGCGCGCTTATCGATACTGCTTCGGCTGTTTTTGCATGCCCGAGCGGATTCTTTGTTCCGTCGATGAATGACTGGCGCTGGCTTAGCAATTATAGCAGCAAGTACCCGGAGGTCGTGAGCGCCTTGCAAATGAAGTATGGCGGCTATTGCACCCGAGTCAAAGATTCGCTGGTTTGTAAGGGGCTGGACGATTACGGCAAGTACATGGCTCAAGACGGCATTGCGACACTTTATCCGATGAACATGAAGCCGACTTCCGAGACTGCGGATTTCCATGATTTTTACCTGTTGCGCTGTGTGAACTACACCTACATTGTCGAAAGTGTCAAGGATTTGCCCACTTGCGATAGTGTGAGTAAGGAAACTTTAAAGCCGTTTTACGTGGTGAACGAAAAATCCAACTACAAGTGCCTTGGAAACCGTTGGGAAGACGACTTTTCCGATGACTGCAGCCACGTGATCAACTGGACGGCGGCGACATTCAATGATACGATGTATATCTGCAAATATAAGGAATGGCAGGTAGCCGATGTATCGGATGCCCGCGAAGAATGTACGTCGGAAAATGATTCTACGACGCTGTTGTTTAACGGGGCTCGCTACGCTTGCGAAAACGGCTCCTGGAGAGCGTTCACGGAGCTTGAAGAAAAATTGGGGTACTGCCGCGGCAGATTGATAGGGTCCTTTGAAACCTTGAAGTCTCGCGAAGATACGGTTGTGAAAACAAAGGAGTATATTTGTGACACGAACGGCTGGCGTCTTTCCGTGATGACGGACCACGTGGGCTTTTGCGACAGCTTGAGAACTTTTGAAACGGTAAAGTATACGGGGTTATCTTTTGTGTGCCGCGATTCTTCGTGGCAAAAGTTCAGTTCGCTGGAAACAGAAATCGGCGTATGTTCTCCGAAAAAGAAACAGGTGATTGATTCGACCGAAACGGGGTCGACTTATATCTGCGATAGTACCTCATGGAAATGGCGAACGACAAGGCTGGAAGACTTTATTGGGGAATGCGACTCTTCTAAAGTCGGAACGGTCAAGAAGCATGCCGATAATGGATACCTGTGTAAAAACAGCAGGTGGAACCAATTGAGTGACTTGGAAAATGAAATCGGTGTATGTTACGAGAACGTTGTGGGTATCCTTGCCAAAACGAAAACAGGCGTAGATTATGTGTGCGCTTCTTCGGGTTGGAGCAAGGCCGTTGCCGCCGATTTGGGTGGTGTCTGTGACAGCACGAAACAGTACAAGACGGTAAATGTCAGCGGGTTGGGCTATTACTGCACCGGTTCTAGCTGGAGTAGAATAAGTACTCTGGACAGTACGCTCGGTTTCTGTACGGGAGCGATTGTCGGCAAGATTGATTCTGTAGAAAAGGTCCATTATTACTGTGGGGCGACCGGGTGGAAGAGAATGAGCGATTTGGAATTCCGCTTCGGTTTTTGCGATGCTGCAAATGACAGTGCAAAAAAGGTGGCTCATGATTCCGTTTACGTATGCAGCAAGAGCTCATGGAAGCTGGGGTCGATTACGGATATGTACGGCGTCTGTGATTCTCTTGCTGCAGGGAAGACAGGCTCGTTCATGGGGACGATGTATGGTTGCTGCAAAAAATCCTGGCTGAAGATGAGCGACTTCGAAATTGCTAATGGATTCTGCAGCGAAAAGAATGTGGGCGAGAACATTAAGGTGGGCTCCGAATATTATGAATGCACCCTCACTTCTACGACTGCATATTGGAAGAAAACGAATGAGTTCAAGTATGTAATGGGAGAATGCCCCTACACGGATACGCTTTTCTACAAGGAATATAAGGATACTCTGTATGAATGTCACTATGGCAAGTGGTATACGGTTCCTATTTCTCAAATATATGGCAACTGTGAACCCGGTATGCCGAAAGGACCGGTCATATTTAACAAACAAGAGTATATATGCGATTATAACAACATAGAACCAGGTTGGCACCTTATGACGAGCATGGATTCTCTGGGGGGTGTCTGCAGCAGGGCTACGGTCGACGATACGGTAAGCTATAGAGGTGACCGTTTCATTTGCGGTATATGGGGCGATGGCTTTGCCTGGAAATATGCCAGTTACAAGCAGTATATGGGAACGTGTACATCTGCTAGAGAAGGGCATGAAATGTTTAACGGGCTCAACACTAGCAAGTGTACTTCTGGCAAGTGGGTTGCCATTGTCAATGACTATATGACCGATAGCCGTGATGGTACAAAATACAAGGTGGTTACGTTCGAGGGACTGACTTGGATGGCCCAAGATTTGAACTATGTGCCATCATCTAGCGATACCAGCTGGGCGATGAATTCTAGAAGTGATGCGCGTCTGTATTCCTTGACTGCGGCAAAGAAGGTGTGCCCGTCAGGGTGGCGCTTGCCGACTCAAACAGAATGGAATGAGTTCATTGGGGCCTTGTCAATGTATTATGATTATAGTCCATCTGGCATGTTTGCGGGCAATTGGACCGACCTTAATGGATACTCTGTTGATGACTTCTTTGGTGTAGGAATTTATCCGACAGGGTATGTAGAATCCTATATGTCGGGAGGTAAGAAAACTGTTTCGCAGTTCAATACGAGTAACGCGGCCTCTTTCTGGAATTCCGATGGTTCTCATACTTATATAACCATGTTAGCGGGTTATCCGAAAATGGGTGGCGATCTTGTGGGCGCTGCCGTAAGGTGCGTTAAGAAATAAGGAGCTTGTATGCCGATGATTTTTGCTTTGTTGATGACTGTTCTTCTGTCGCTTACGGCGTGCGGTGGCGATTCGGGAAATTCTTCGAATCCCGCTCCTGAAGATGACGCGTATTCAAGTTCGGAGGATAATCCGAGTTCTTCTAGTTCGGGGAATCGGCAGCGTTATTCTAGCTCGTACACGATTACAAGTGCGACAACGGTGATTGATGACGAGGCGAGGGATCTTCGCGACGACGAGCCTATCTATGGCGAGGTGACCGATACATCCTCCGGAAATGTCTATAGTACGCGTTCGATCGGCGTCTATACATGGACAAATAATATCAATGATAAAAATGCCTCTGTCAAGAGCACCTGTTACGCCTACGATGACTCTTATTGTGCCTCGTACGGAAGGCTTTACATGAAAAAGAATGCGGACGAATTGTGTCCTTCCGGATTTTCTTTCCCGACGGTGTCGGACTGGAAATACATCATGGAGGCAGAATCCAAGTCGATCGTCTATTCGGGAATTTGCTTCAAGGGAGATTCCCTGGAATGTACGGGACTTAAAGATTCGGCGCAGTACTTTGCGGCGGGTGACAGTGCCGTGGTGATTGACCGCTTCGGGCATATTTCGGCGACAAAGACGGTGGATAATGGATTCTATTCGCTGCGTTGCGTCAAGTACCGCACCATTGTCGAAAAAATGTCGGATTTGCCCAATTGCAGTAACGGAACTTATGATAGTCGTTCTACGATATATGTGGCTACAAAAGATTCCAGCTACTATTGCGGTAACGGGGAATGGAAATATTCTTCTGGTCTGGGCTCTTGCCGCAGCGAAGAGGCTGGCGAAAAATACTCGATTAAGGACATCGTCTATATTTGCAAAAATGGCTATTGGCAGCAGACGACCATCGAAGATACCGATGTAAAGTGCACCGATGAAAATTTGTATGAAGAATATGTCGTGAACGGCATCCGTTATGCTTGCACCGATACGGGTATGACGAAGTTGAAGTTCCCAGCTTCAGTTCTGGGCCTTTGTACTCCCGATCGAAGAGGCTCCTTGGTTGAACTTGAAGAAGAAATTTTCCTTTGCAAAAACAAATTGTGGGTTATCGCCATGCCTGATGATCTTTATGGTGGTTGCGGAACTTCGAATTTAGGACAGCTTGAAATTTTTAAGGGTAAGCAGTTAATCTGTTCGATGACCGGGTGGCGGAGCGCTTCGGCAACCGAAATGGAGCTGGGAGCCTGTACTCCCTCTCTAAGGGATTCTGTTCGCCATGATTCGCTCGGAAATTATTTCCGTTGTTACAAGGATGGCGGATGGCACGTGGCCAATTCGGCTGAAGTCTTGGGACGCTGCAAGGAAAGTGAACAAGGCGATTCGGCAACGTACAGGGATTCATTATTTGTGTGCATGGATGGCTTCTGGGATTATGTAGATAGCCTTGAACTTGTGATGGGCGTATGCCACGAAAGTATTTATGGTGCACGCGGCGAATACGCGGGCAACGTTTACTATTGCCAAGTGAAAATCGGTAGCCAATGGATTCGCGCTACGGAAGCAGAAGAAAAGTGGGGCTATTGCCCCAGGGATACGACATATATCAAGGAAATTGACGGAGAGTTTTACAAGTGTGACCGTGGAACTTGGAAAGAGGCGTCGCAGAGAGAGGTCCTTGGATCTTGTAATTCCGCTAAAGGGGAAAAAAAGGTTTTTAATGGCAGGGAGTACGTTTGCGATACGACTGCCCTGAAGAGTAATGGTGCCTGGTATGCCATGACGGCTCTTGATTCAGCCTTGGGAGAATACTGCAGAACGGCCATTTTGGGTAAAGCGCTGAAACACAATGATGCCATTTACGTGTGCCGTGTCGATAGCGAATCAAAGACCAAGAAAACTTGGACTATTGGAACATTTGAGGATTATAGAGGAAAGTGCGATAAGGACAACCTTGGACGTCGCGTGTTTAATGGCGTAGATACGGCTGTATGCATTTATAATTCATGTAGCACAGTTCGTGAAAGAACTTACGCCTATAATGGAAAAGATACGGAAATATGTGGCAAATACAATATAACGGGATATTTTTGGGAAACGATTGTGCGCGAAAGCATCACGGATAAGCGTGACGGAGCCGTGTATGGCGTGTTGACTTTTGGTACGCAAAAATGGTTGAACCGGGATTTGCAATATTGGACTACGAGCGCTTATGGAAGCGACGGGTATAAATTGAGAGAGAATCCATATGTATTTGAACCAGACATGTATCACTCGTTTTACTATGTGTGGAGTGATGCCCTGGGTGGTGCAAATATTTGCCCCGATGGGACTCGGATCCCGTCCAAAGCGGACTGGAAGACGCTTTTTGAATTTGCGGAGAGTTTGAATCCTGGTGAGGGTGTGAATTCTTTACTTATGGAAGATTGGCGAGTGAGTAGAAAGGGGAAAGATTATTTTAATCTTGGTCTAAGAAGAAACGGCTTTATGGATATGGATTATTATCCGCTTGGCAACGACCCTTTGGTTGGTTCGGCTGATTATAAGTCTCTTTATTATTGGACGACAGATGCGGGAAAGACAACGAGTACGGGAAGCGCCGTTTACGTCGATACGCTGCTCAATGTCAATTACCAAGTCGAAGCGCTGAAAGAAGACGCTTACACCATCCGCTGCATTGTGGATTGATGACTGCTCAATTCCTGCGTCATTGCGAGGGCGTAAGCCCGAAGAGGTCCATTACTCTTGTATGTTTAAAGCGTCGCGCACGCTAGCAGGCTGCTTGCCGAGCAGGCGGTAGAGCTTGCAACGGAATAATGGAATGGCGGCGATGACTCCTGCTGCGACGATGGCGATGGATAAGTAGACAATGCCCGGCTTGTTGAATGTGTCGCGGAAGAGCAGACGCATGACGAGCAGAATGTACCAGTGCACGGCGAGAATCACAAGCGCATTGCGCGAGATGTTCCGCAGTATTCCCTTGACGATACGGATGGGGGCGATATCCGGGAGTTTGTCGGCGAGAATGAAGGCGGCTACAAGGCCCGCGATGCCGAAGAAAGAACTGGCGACAAAAATGGGGAGCGATTTCCCGAGGATGTTGTTCATGATGCTGAAATTCGGGTCGGGAACTTCGAGATACGCGTAGGCCGCGAATGCGACGATGGTGGCTACGACGAGAGCCAAGATGTTTTTGCCTCGCGTGTCATCCCCGCGTAGGCGGGGATCTTTCAACGCGCCTTTGCACAGCCATCCGTTTGCAAAGAAGAACAACACCGTCAAGTCGCGTTCTATCCCGAGTGGCAAGCGAATGTGATTTTTGTAAAGCATCCAGCCGCCTGCGAGACTTACGATTGCTGTGACAGCGGTTGCGATTTTTGCTTTCCTGTCATGCTGAACTCGGTTCAGCATTGGCATTCTCGCCGTCAAAACCGCCAGCTTCTGCACCCCGTAAAACATCAAACTTACCGAGTACAGCGTGAACACGAACCAGAGTGGCCCCGACCCGATGGAAGATTTCCCTACTACGAAAATTTTTGCGAGGTTCCAGTAGATGTAATCCCACACGGTCGCGATTTCGGGCTTGATATTCATGACCGTCATGCGCGGCGCCTTCGGGAACAAGTCGAAATTGTAAAGCACCGGGTCCAGTGCCAGAAACAGGAGTGAAAGCAGGATGTAGGGAACGAGCAAGACGCGCGTCTTGTGAACAAGGTAGCTTTTGAAATCAGGAAAGCGCCGCGTGCTGAAAAGCATTCCCGAAATGAAGAAGAAGGCCGACATGCGGAGCGTACTCAGGTGTAACATCCCCATTTGTGCCTGCGGAAAGGCATGCTCCACGTGATAAAGGCACACGAGCAACAAAACGAATCCCTTGAACTCGTCAATCCACCCAATTCTTTTCTGTTCGTTCGTCATTGCGAGGAGCGTTAGCGACGTGGCAATCCAGTGTTGCTTTTAATCAATACCACCTGCTTTCATCTGCAATCGTCGTCATGGGCCCGTGTCCGGGGAATACGACTGTTTCTTTCGGGAGCGTGAGGAGTTTGCTCTTGATTCCGCTGACGAGCGCTTCTTCGTCGCCGCCGAATAAATCGCTGCGCCCGCGGCTGCCTGCAAAAATAATGTCTCCGGGGAACAGCAGCGGCGGCACATTCTTCTGGCCGTTGACTTCGCCCGGGTTTTCGCAGTAAAACGCGATGCCGCCGGGGGAGTGCCCGGCCACATGAATCACCTGCAAGCGAATGCCGGGCACCTCGACGGCATCGCCCTCGGCAAGGTAGTTGCCGAGTCCGGGCGAATGTTCTCGCATCGGGAGCCCGAACATTTGGCTCTGTTCTTCTTGCAAATCCAAAAGGAATGCGTCTTCTTCGTGGGCTTCGGGCTGCACGCCGTACTTGCGGGCGACAAACGCATTGCCTAGCACGTGGTCCAGGTGCAGGTGCGTGTTCAGCAGGTGTCGCACGGTCAAGTTATTTGTGGCTATGTAGTTCGCCAATGCCGCTTCCTCCTGCTCGCTCGAAACGCTCGGGTCAATGAGAATCGCATCGCCGGCGTCGTTGCTTAAAACGAAACCGTTCACACCGAAGGAATTGAATGTAAAAGCCTTTAGTATCATTTCTCTTTAATATAAAAAAAGGAAATGCCCGCACGATGGCGGGCATGATAATGTTTGTGGAGGCCGCAGCGGCTTTAGGATGCTGCCCTGACCACTGTCTACTGCCTACTGTCTACTATCCCTTGATTTCCCAGGTCGTGCCTTCCTTGCTGTCCTTGATGACCACGTTCATGGCGGCGAGTTCGTCGCGGATGCGGTCACTTTCGGCCCAGTTCTTGGCGGCGCGCGCTTCCTTACGGGCGGCAATCAGCGCTTCAATCTTTTCGACATCAACGCCGTCGTTTGCGCCCTTCTTGGCGTATTCTTCACGGGGTTCGTCCAGCTTCAAACCGAAAATCTGGTCGAAGTCGGCAACGAGGGCGGCCTTTTCGCCGTCATCGATTTCGCTCTTGAGCATCGTGTTCATGATACCGAGGGCACGCGGCATGTTCAGGTCGTCGCCGATAGCGTCCTTGAATTCCTGCTGGAAAGCCTTGGCGGCATCGCTTTCAATCGCGGTAGCCTTGCCAATCAGCGGATCCGTCTTCTTGTGCAAGCTCTTGAGGCCATCCTTGGCGCCTTCCAGGGCTTCCCACGTGAAGTTCAGGTAGTTGCGGTAGTGGCTGCCAATCGCGAAGAAGCGGTAGTCGAGCGGGTTGAAACCGCGGTCCATCAACAGGGATACTGTCAGGAATTCGCCGCTGGACTTGCTCATCTTGCCGAACTTAGTCTCGGTGGTGCCGTCTTCCAGTTTTTCTTCGCTGGCGGTGCGCAGGAATTCGCCGTGCATCCAGAAGCGGGCGAACGGGACGCCGTTGGCGCATTCGCTCTGGGCGATTTCGTTCGTGTGGTGCACGCGGATGTGGTCGGTACCGCCGCAGTGGATGTCGAGGGTCGGGCCATTGTACTTCATGGCCATGGCAGAGCATTCAATATGCCAGCCGGGGAATCCGACGCCCCACGGGCTGTCCCATTCCATGGCGCGCTTCTTGTCCTTCGGGCTGAACTTCCACAGCGCGAAGTCGGTGGCGTTATGCTTTTCGCCCATGTCGATGCGGCTACCCTTGCGCAGGTTTTCCACGTCGAGGCGGGCAAAGTCGGCATAGCGCGGGAACTTGAGGCTGTCGAAGTAGATGCCGTCGCTGGTGCGGTAGGTGTAGCCCTTTTCTTCCAGGGTTTTCACCAGTTCAATCTGTTCCTGGATGTGCTGCGTGGCAGGAGTCCAGCGGGTCGGTTCCTGGATGTTTAAGCGGTGCCAGTCGGCCATGAAGGCGTCGGTGTAGAACTTCGCGATGTCCCAGACGGACTTGCCTTCGCGGGCGGCGCCCTTTTCCATCTTGTCGTCGCCGGAGTCGGCGTCGCTGGTCAAGTGGCCCACGTCGGTGATGTTCACGATGTGGTTCACCTTGTAGCCGTAGTACTTGAGCGTACGGACCAGGAAGTCTTCGAAAATGTAGGTGCGGAGGTTACCGATATGGGCGAAATGGTACACCGTCGGGCCACAACAGTACATGCGCACGGCGGGAACGCCTTCGGGGAGTGTGAAAATCTCTTTCTTACGCGATGCAGTGTTGTAGAATTGAAGTGCCATTTTAAGCCTCCGGTTAAATGCGGCGCAACTTGCGTCGTTCGCGCGCAAATTTAGCAAATTAGATCAATTTTTTCAGCCCGTCGATGTCGCGGAGCAGGATTTTTCCCCGCTTGATTTCGACAAGGCCCTTGGCGGCGAATTCCTGAAGCATGCGGGCCACTACTTCGCGGGCAGAATTCACGTCGCGGGCGATTTCTTCCTGCGTTTTCTTGACTTCGTCTTTGCCGGTGCTTTCAAAAGCCGAAATCAGGTAAGAAGCCAGACGCTGGTCGAACCGTTTGAACAGCATGAGCTGAATCGCCCAAATGGTCTGCGAATAACGCTCGGTCTCTTTTTCAAAAATGAAAGCCCGCACATGAATATTCGTATCCATCAGCTTGGCGCACAGGGCGGCCGGAATCACCAATGCGGTCGTGTCTTCTTCGGCAGTAACCTGTGTCTCGAAGGTTAGCTGGTGAATCACGCAAGAGGCCGTCGAAACGCAAAACTCGTTTGCTTTGGCGCGGTACAGGGTGATTTCTCGACCTTCGTCCGAGATGAGTCCCACGCGAATCCCTCCGCTCAGAATGAAGATAATCCCGAGGCAAGAGGTCTTGCTGTTGTGAATCATCTGGTTCTTGCCGAAGCGCTTTGTAACGCAACGGTCCGAAACCATCGCCTTTTCTTCGGGCGAAAGTTTTTGCCAAAACGGCAGATTCGGAAGGAAGTGACTGAATGGACCTAAGCTCATAAAAGATGCACCTTCCCTGTAATATACAAAAAAGGTGCATCGCCTCAAGGAGTATAGTTAAGTGGAATGTGCGTTTAGCTGAACATGCTTACGATCTGGTCTTTCGGACGAACTCCGGTCACGGAATTCACGACTTTGCCTTCTTTGATGACGACGAGCGTGGGAATGCTCATGACACCGAAGGTGGATGCCAGTTCGCCCAGTTCGTCGACGTTTACCTTGCAGACTTTTACCTTGTCTCCGTACTCTTCGGCGATTTCGGAGATGGTGGGCGAAAGCATGCGGCAGGGCCCGCACCAGGGTGCCCAAAAGTCGATCAGAACGGGCCTGTCGGAGTTCATGACTTCAGCTTCAAAGTTTTCCTTGGTGATGTTCATTTCGGTCATTTTTACCTTTCTTATTTTTATTCTTGTTTACACCTATATTTTACCTAATGTGCGTCCGCTTATCTGTGACTAGGTCACATTATCCGAAAAATTTTTTCTAAATTCGGCGGCATGCTTTTTTCCGAAATCATCAAGGAATCTTACGAGCCGAGTGAATATCCGGCGCTGGCCCAGCTTTCAGATGAGTGGCTACAGACGCGCCCGTTTTGGGGATGTAAGGTCTTGGTGGCAACACCGATTTTCAGGAATACGTTGGTAGAATACCGTGCGCTGATGGCTGGCGGGGCGAGCCTGTATGTGGGCTATTCTGTCGGAACATCGGGGGCGGCAATGCCTTGCGACCAGAAAATCATTGATTTGCTGAAAGAAAAAGACGTTCCCGTCGTGACCGATGAAGATATCAAGAGCGGTAAAGTTGCCGATGATTTCGACCTGATTCTGGATTGTGCCGGTCAGTTTGCCTTTTGCCACCCGCGTAAGGGATTTGTTGAACTTACCCGCAGCGGCGTGCAGTTTTTTGAAAAGTCGGAACACCCGGTGTATGTGGCTGACAGCGGAATCGTAAAGCGGATCGAAACTGTGCTCGGTACAGGCGACGGCTATTTCCGCGCGCTGGAATCGCTGGGTTTGGGTGACTTTGAAGGTAAATCGCTGGTGGTGTTCGGTAGTGGCAAAGTCGGCTGCGGCATTGCCCTGCATGGCGTGCGTCGCGGCATGAACGTCTGCACCATCACCAATACCCGTAACGATGATTCCAACTCGAATTTCAGTAGCGTGCTGTTGAACAATGAAGTCCGCGTCGAAGACTACATGGACGACGAAATGGTGGCGAAGGTGATTTCGACGGCTGATTTCGTGGTGACGGCGACCGGTCTCAAGAACGCATTGACCAAGTCTGCCGTATCGGCGATTCTTGCTAACACCAAGGCAGTGGTCGCGAATATGGGTGTCGAAGACGAATTCGGTGAACTTGTTCCCGATACAAGAGTTCTGAACAGGAAGTCTCCTCTGAATTTTGTGCTGGATGAACCTACGCACCTCAAGTATATCGACGCAAGCCTCGCGCTGCATGCGGCCTTGGGAGAACGCTTGTTGCAAGACTGCGCAACCGAACCCTTCATAGGCGTGCAGGATCCGCCCAGCGAAATTGAACAACGTTTGTTGGTAACGACAATCCAGAATGGGGCTATAGGCCCTGAAATCAGCGATATGCTCCGATAAAGCAATGTTCGTTATTTCGGCCAAGAGCTGAAATGACATCTAAGGGATTGTAAAAACCGCAGGATTTGTAAATAAATTCTTGCTTTTTCGTTGTTTTTAAAGTATAATTGCAAATGAAAGTTAACAGTGAGGATGGTATGAATCTGAAGAAAACCGTTGCTATGACTCTTATGACTGTAGCTTTGGCTATGGCGCAAGAACAGCCAGTCGCTGCCCCTGCTGAAACTGCAGCCCCTGCGGCTCAGCCCGCAGCCGAAGCGGCTCAGCCTGCGGCCCCTGCCGAAGTACATCCTGCTGCTGAAGCAGCTCCGGCCGCCGAAGCACCGCAGCCTGCTCCGGAGGCCGCCTCCGCTGAAACTGCGGCACCCGTTGCTCAGCCTGCTGCCGAAGAAGCAATGCCTGCTGAACAGCCGAAGCCCGCAGAACCTGCCGCAGCAGCCGAAGCGCCTGCCACTCCCGCCGCTACCGCGGCTCCTGTCGAAGTGGCTGCCGCCCCCGCTGCCGCTCCTGAAGCTGCACCGGAAGGTGTCGTCCGCAAGGGGCCGCCCAAGACTCCTTTTACCGTACTTCACGGCAATGCCTATAACCGTGTCGAAAACGAAGCCGCTGGCGACAATGTGAATACGCTGCTGAACAAAAGTTTGACCAAGATGGCTTTCAACAAGTTCTTTTACATTGAACCCGCTGGCGAAAAGGGCGTCGTATCGCTGGGCGGTTTCTTTGCCGCAATGGATATTTCCGGTGAACTGGGCCGCGCTACGGCCGGTTACGCTACTCCCGGCTTTGCCATAGCGGCCCGCGTAGGCTTAGGACAGATTAAGACTGAAACCAAGGGCGCCGACATCAAGGAAACAGTGGAAGGCGATGACTGGGGACTTACGTTGTCCCAAACGCTCGGCGGCTATTCGTTGACCTTGGCTGGCGACTGGACTACTTACGCTAAGGAGACGAATACGGAACCCAAGAAGGGTCCCGAAACGGAACAGCGCTATCGTGATTTGGATGCATCTTTGATTTTGAGCAATGGTCCTTCTGCCCAGAAGCATTTCTGGTCCGCAGGTGTGGCCTTTAATCGCCATGAAGACGAAATGGAAATCGATGGCACCTTGATTGGTGATTCCCTGACGTCGAACGTTACGATTGTTCCGGTGTTCAGTTACGGTTCTCCGGTGCTCCGCGCTAGTTATGCCAATGTCTATATGGGCGTAAATGCGGCTGTTCCTGTTACCATTTACGACAAGGCCGACATGCGTGACTCTGTTTCTGGCGAACTCAAGGAAGCTTCGCTTTTTACGGTAGGCTTGAGCTTGACACCGAATATCTTGGGTGAGGTCCTCTTGACTGAATCCTTGATGCTCTTTGGTGAAGCCGCTTATACCTGGGAGGCTTTCCGCTATGTGGATAGCAAGACCCCTTATGATGAGGTAGAAGTCAAGAAGAGTGTCTCCGACAAGGTGGAGGCCTCCTTGGGATTCCGTTACCAGTACAAGGATTGGGCCGCCTGCGAATTTGCCTTTGGCGATTCCTTCTTCACCGACACCAAGTCCATCTTCAACGGTGAAGGTGTGTTCGTAAGCTTCGGCGCCTTCATCTACTTCTAGTGACAAATAGTCCTTTTTCGGGCCGAATCGGTCCAAATGGAGTATGTTTTTATTAAAAAGGTAACCTCGTTCGGGGTGCCTTTTTTCTAAATTTCTCCCCACTATGGCAAAAATTCTCTTTAAAAAACAAATGTCTTCCGCGGTCTATATGTTCCGCGTCGAGGCCCCGCTGATCGCCCAAGAGCGTAAGGCCGGCCAGTTCATCATCCTCCAGACGAACAAGGACAACGGCGAACGCGTGCCTCTCACCATCGCCGATGCCGACACGACTGAAGGCTCTATCACTTTGATTTTCCAGACCGTCGGTAAGACCACCACCGAACTTTCCAAGTTCGAAGTCGGTGACGATATTCCGGTGCTCGTGGGCCCGCTCGGTTCCCCGACCCATATCGAAAACTTTGGTCACGTGGTCTGCGTGTGCGGTGGCGTGGGTATCGCCCCGATGCACCCGATTGTTCAGGCCCTCAAGGCTGCAGGCAACAAGGTCACCATCATCATGGGTGCCCGTAACGAAAGCCTGTTCCTCATGAAGGACGAAATGACCGCTCTCGCCGACAACATCATCTTCATGACCGACGACGGTTCTTATGGCCGCAAGGGTCTCGTGACCGAACCCCTTAAGGAACTCTGCGAAGACACCAAGGGCAAGCCGGACATGGTCATAGCTATCGGTCCTCCGATCATGATGAAGTTCTGCGCCCTCACCACCAAGCCCTACGGCGTGAAGACCGTGGTTAGCCTCAACAGCATCATGGTGGACGGAACCGGCATGTGCGGTGGCTGCCGCGTGACTATCGGCGGCAAGACGAAGTTCGTCTGCGTCGATGGCCCGGAATTTGACGGCCACGAAGTCGACTGGAACAACATGCTCCAGCGCATGGGCGCCTTCAAGCCCCAGGAACAGGAAGCCTTGCACCGTTTCGGTGCCAACGACGGCCACAAGTGCAACATTGATAAGATGGCTGACGCAAAGGCCAAGGAGAGCAAGTAATGTCTGAACATTTGACTCGTGAACAGTTGGACGCCGCCGCCAAGGTGGAACTTGAAAAGATTAACGCCCTCCCGAAGCCGCTCAAGCCGAAGGACAAGAATGCCATTCCGGCCCAGCCGATGCCGCAGCTGGAACCCTCCTACCGTGCCCGCGTGATGGAAGAAGTGGCTCAGGGTTACACCGAAGCTCAGGCTATCGTGGAAGCTAACCGCTGCCTCGCTTGTAAGAACCAGCCTTGCGTCGAAAGCTGCCCGGTGCACATCGACATTCCGGCCTTCATCGCAAAGATTGCCGAAGGTGACTTCAAGGCCGCTATCGCCAAGATTAAGGAAACGAGCCTCTTGCCGGCAATCTGCGGCCGTGTTTGCCCGCAGGAACGCCAGTGCCAGATGAACTGCACCATGGGCAAGATGCACAAGGACGTGAACCAGGCTGTGGCTATCGGCCGCCTGGAACGCTTTGCTGCCGACTATGAACGCAACAACGGTGGTGCTTCTGTGCCGGCCGTGAAGCCTGCTACCGGCAAGAAGGTTGCCGTGATCGGTTCCGGTCCTGCCGGCTTGGTCGTCGCTGCCGACGTTCGCCGCGAAGGCCACGACGTGACCATCTTCGAAGCTTTCCACAAGCTCGGTGGCGTGGTCCGCTATGGTATTCCTGAATTCCGTCTGCCCAAGAAGATCGTGGACAACGAAATCGAATCTCTCGCAGCCATGGGCGTGAAGTTCGAGACAAATTTTGTCATCGGTCGTACCCGCAAGCTCAAGGACTTGATTGAAAAGGATGGCTTCGATGCCGTGTTCGTCGGTACCGGTGCAGGCCTCCCGCTCTTCATGAACATCGAAGGTGAAAACCTGGTCGGTGTGTTCGCCGCTAACGAATACCTGACCCGCGCCAACCTCATGCGCGCCTACGACAAGGAACATGCCGATACTCCGATGTGGCCCGGTAAGAACGTGGTCGTTCTCGGTGGTGGTAACGTCGCTATGGACGCTGCTCGTATGGCTCTCCGCTTGGGTGCCGAAAAGGTCCGCATCATTTACCGCCGCAGCATGAACGAACTTCCGGCCCGTAAGGAAGAAGTTCTCCATGCCCAGGAAGAGGGTGTCGAATTCTGCGTTCTGCAGAACCCGGCCAAGATTCTTGGCGACGAAGCCGGCCACGTGCGCGGCATGCTCGTCGACAAGTACGAACTCGGCGAACCCGATGAAAAGGGCCGTCCGCGTCCGGTCAAGGTCGAAGGTGCAAGCTTCGAAATCGAATGCGACACCGTGCTCGTTGCTATCGGTAACGGTTCCAACCCGCTTATCAGCAACACCACGCCGGAACTCTCTGTGGACAAGAAGGGTCACATCCTTCTCGAAGATGCAACCGCCAACAAGACCTTTATGGAAAAGGTCTATGCCGGTGGTGACATCGTGCTGGGTGCCGCAACCGTGATCCTCGCCATGGGCGAAGGTCGTCGCGCTGCTGCAGGCATCAACGAATTCCTGAAGAAGTAATCAATTACTTCGGCTGAAAACAACCCCGACTCGCAAGAGCCGGGGTGTTTTTTATGGGTTGATAAAAAAAGTGACTCGCCTTACTTTCTTTGACCACGGCGCGCGGTCTGTTTATGCCGCATGTCTTTTATGAAAAAAGGTGATTTGTCTGGTTTTTACCCGTGAGAGTTTCTTGTAAATATGTATTTTTCCCATTAGGTATCTTGAAACTTTTTGATGAATATTGCGATTGCTAGATCTGTCAATGTAGCTCTTGTAAGCAGCTCCCGTTTCATGGAAGTGGGGGCAAGTGATGTCTGCGTTGAAGGCCTTGTTTACGGACGAGGTTTAGAGTTGCTTTAGGGATTGTTTATGAAAAGAAAAATTGCGGCTATTATTTTGAATTATGTGTCATGGATGGATACTTTAGAAGAGGTTGAAGTTTGCAAAAAAAAACTTGGTCTTCAATCCCAGGATGTCATTGTAATTGACAATTGTTCTCCTAATGAATCTGCGGAAAATCTTGAGAAAGAGTCAAAGGACAATTTTGTTTTTATTAAATCGTCAAGGAATAGCGGGTATGCAGCAGGAAATAACATCGGCTTGAAATATGCTTATGAGAATGGATATGATTATGCATTGGTTATAAACAATGATATAATTGTGGATGATGAATATTTACTAGACAAGCTTGTTTCAGTTTTTGAAAAAGATAAGACAGTCGGTGCGGTGAGTCCTGATATTTATTCCCCAGAAGGGCATCTCTTTAATAGGGATAGCGTCAAACCTTCATTTTGGGATTTTACCTTAGGGTTGTTGAATTATAAAAGAAAAGGTCGCAGGGTTGCTGATTTAGGTGGCTATGGATATGTGTATCGTCCGCAGGGCTGCTGTATGATGTTGAAATTAGATGTTATGAATGCTGTGGACTATATGGATGAAACAACCTTTTTGTATTGCGAAGAATTTATTTTGGCTGAAAAAATGAGTTCATTGGGGTATAAGTGTGCCTGCTGTTTGAATTCGTCCATAATTCATAACCATTCAAAAGTGGTAAAGTCTAATATTAAACTAAAGGAAATTATTTCCATAAACAATGAGAGTTTTGCGTATTACTTGAGAAAATACAGACGTTTTAATGCTTTTTTGGTAAAGATTTGTTGTGTCTTCAATGGGTTGAAAATAAAAGTGTTGGAAGGCTAAAGGCTCGCATGGTCTTCATTAGAGGCGTAAAGTGAAAGAAAAAGTTATAGTGTTGATGTCGACATACAATGGAATGCTCCATATTCAGGAACAGATAGACAGTATTTTCAGCCAGATTTATGATGGTGAAATTGAAATACTTGTTCGTGATGATGGTTCCGCAGACAATACGGTTTCTTTTTTGGAAAAATATCCTAAGACCGATTTACGGAAAATTGTCGTTCAACGGGCCGAAAATGTCGGGCCACAAAAAAGCTTCTTGAAGTTGATTAAAGATGCTGGGTGTGCCGACTACTATTTTTTTGCTGATCAAGATGATGTTTGGCTGTCTGACAAAATTGAAAGGGGAGCTTCTTCTCTAAGAAATGTTGAAAGTGCCGCTGTGTATTGCTCAAATTATACTGTTACAGATGAAGCATTGAATGTTAAGGAAGAAGCTTTTATAAAAGAAACTCCGTTGTTTACGCCAATAAAAAGCTTGTTGTATAATCAAATACCCGGTTGTTGCATGGCCTTCAATAAATCCATGATGGATTTGTTAAAAAAGGTTGATGTGGACAATGTCATGATGCATGATAGTATGTTGCTGTCCTTGGCCTCATATATTGGCTCTGTAAAGTACGATTGTCAGCCTAGTATTTTACATCGTATTCATGGAAATAATGTTGTGGGTGCTGGTCATAAAAAAATTGTCCCGCACAAGTGGATTGCTGAAAAAATTAAGCTTTTGGTAAAAAAAGAACCGTACGATATTAGCGAATTGGCGGAGCAGTTTATTCGTTTGAATGCTTGTGAAAAGCAATCTCTGTATCAAAAAGATGTCGAATTGATTCGGGATTATAAAAGAAACTATAAAAAGACTATCCAGCTTTTGAAACATTCGGATTCTCACGATAAGCCTTGGGATCGAACAACGCTATCTATTCGTTGCAAAATATTATTTCATCTCTTTTAAAATTTTACAGGTAGGTTATAGAATGAAACGAGTTATCACGTACGGCACCTTTGATTTGCTGCATTATGGCCATATCAATTTGCTGAAGCGGGCGAAAGCTTTAGGTGATTATTTGGTTGTTGCTTTGTCGACGGATGAATTTAACTGGAATGAAAAGCGAAAGAAATGCTACTTCAGTTATGAAAAAAGAAAGGCTTTGTTAGAAGCTATTCGCTATGTTGATTTGGTTATACCTGAGGAAAATTGGAATCAAAAAAGAACCGATGTACATGAATATCATATAGATACTTTTGTTATGGGCGATGATTGGGATGGAAAATTTGATTTTTTGAAGGATGAAGGCGTTGACGTAGTTTACTTGCCTAGAACTCCGGAAATTAGCACGACTCAAATCAAACAAGAATTGAAATCATGCGAACAGAAGAATCAGTAGTTTTGTTTGATGGGACGATGAACTATGAAGATCGTTCTCGTGGCTTAGAAAAAAAATTATTGTTTTTATTCGGCTTTTTGGGAACCATGCCAATCATTCAGATTGGTGGTTTTACGATATTCACGTTTCTGCTGTTTTCAGTTGTTCTGTTTAAACTGCTGGTGACTCGAAAGATTAGGGTTCGCAGTGTATGTGTGCCTTATGTGCTAATAGTTATATGCAGCGTTTGTACAGTTGTGTCTTGCTTGACGAGTAATATTCCGGAATGGTGGAAAAATGCTCAGTGGACAGAACTGTTGTGGGATTTTTTCTATTTATTCCTTTTTCTTGCTTATACAGGTCAGCAGAATAGCTCTTTGATAATCAATTATATGAGGGGGGTTTTTGTTGCTGCTGTATTTCAGATGGCTTGGGGGTATTTCCAATTTGTTTCTTATTACTTAGCTCATATCGATATAAACAACATCATATTCGTTAATATTTTGAATATGGTGCCTAATGCCAGCCAGATAATGGAAGAAAATCTAAAAATTAGTGGCATGTGCTGGAATTCTGGTAATTTTGCACCTCTTATGTTGTTGGGCTATTGTCTTAGTGAAAAAATGTGGATGAAGTTGCTCTTTGCCGGAATGTGCTGCATGAGCGGTAGTAGAACGCTCTTTTTGGGATTTGTTGCGGTAGCGGCCTGTGAATTTATTCGAACCGTTTACAATGATTTTTTTCGTTCTCGAGTAAGGATTCGTCGTAAAATGGTACTTTTTGCTGTTGCGATTCTTGCTGTGATCTTTGTGGGGGCACATAATCAGATTGTTGTTGGCAAAGTTCTTGGTGTCCGTGATAGTTTGACTAGTAACGTTTTGGATTCTGAATCAAGTGCACGTCTACATGCGAGGTATTGGACGTCGATTCCGCTTATAACGAAAAACAATTCCTTAGAAAAAAATCTTTTGGGGTTTGGACTGAAATCTAGTGGCTATTCTCAGGTCCTTTATTACGGACAGTATGCTGATAGTAAGTATGCGTGGGTCGTGGAATGTGATTTTATCAATAATTTGTGGAGCCGAGGCTATTTGGGCTTTATTTTGCTTTATTCTTGGTTGTTTTATCATTTTATTAAGGGCGCGAAGATGAATTATAGGTATGGCTTGTTTTTCTTGGGTCTGCTAGTAGAAGGCGTTACCTATAATGTTATGTTCAACTGGTGTTGGGTGTTCCTGTTGTTCTGTATTTTGTATAAAGACGGGCTTCAAAGCTTGCCATGTCTTGATTATTCAAAGAAAAAATAATTGAAAGGAAAAGATTAGTTTTATGGTAATTACAAATAAGTATCTTTGGCTTTTCTATAATTTGCTTAATTATCTACTATATTGTATTTCGAAATTTTCGCCTCGAAAGAAAAACCGCTGGGTATTTGGCTCCTGGTTCGGTAACCAGATTTCGGATAATTCGTTGGCGATGTATAACTTTATCAAGAACAGTAATCCTCAGTTGGAATTGATTTGGCTGGTAAGAAATCCGGAACAATTCAGTTTGGATTGCAAAATTGTTAAGAGAAATTCTATCAAGGGCATGTTTTATGTAGCTACTGCAAGAGTGGCTTTTGTTAATCAGGGATATTTTGACTTATGCTCCTTTAATTTGTTGGCCGGGGCGTATAAAGTGCAATTGTGGCATGGAGTTCCTTGGAAAAGAATCTGTAATGATACTGTAGATTTGCCTAAGAATTTCATGGAGAAATTAACGCAATGGTTTGTTCGAAAGTTAGCCAATTACGACCTCTATATTACGCCTTCTGATAGTTATGCGAAAATAGCTCAATCCGCATTTAATGCGTCGACAGACTCGATTCTTAAGGTCGGGCAACCTCGAAATCAAGTGCTCTTTGATGCCGCCTTTCGTGAAAAATCTAGAAAGGCCTTGCTGGAAGCCTGTGGAATGAATGACGATCACAAGATTGTAGTGTACATGCCGACTTTTAGGGATAAAAAAGCAAAGGCGGAATCCTTTTTTGAACCGTCGTTATGCCAGTCTGTGAATCAATTGGCAAAAACCCTTGATTTTGTCCTTATTGAAAAATCGCATTATCAGGATATTTCCAGAGAAAAAGAGTCGTTACTTTCTAATGAACGAGTTTTCTTATGTCCTAATTTGGATGCGCAAACTTTATTGGCAGGGACAGACGTTTTGATAACGGATTATTCTAGTTGCTTTTTTGATTTCTTGATTTGCGATAGGCCTATTATCCATTTTGCCTACGATTATGAGTACTACAAGAATAAGGATCGGGGCCTATATTACGATATAGAGGATGTTGCTTGTGGAACCGTTGCGACAAATCATGATGAAGTGCTTGCCGCCATTAAGGACAATATTTGCGACCCCAATTTAGAACAGGCGCGTCGCCAAAAAAATCGAAATAAATTCATTGCTTATGAATCGAATGATAGTTGTAAAATAATAATGGATTTCATTTTACAAAAATTGGATAAGAAGGAATGATCGGCGCCCTAAGGAAATACAATTCCTTGTCAATTGAAGCGAAAGCTTCTCTTTGGTACTTATTTTGCAATCTGGTGCAAAAGGGAATTTCTTTTATTGTAATTCCTTTGTATACTCGTCTGTTGACCACTTCGGAATATGGTGCATATACTGTTTTTCAGTCGTGGCGTGATTTGATATTGATATTTGCTACGCTTAATTTGTCTGCAGGTGTGTTTACTCGGGGGCTAGTAAAAAACGATGAGCCGAAAGACAAGTACACCGCTCAAATGCAAGGGTTAAGTTCTGCGATAGCGGCATTGACTTTTTTGATTGTCATGCTGTTCATTGAGCCTTTTCGCAGGCTCACGGGCTTTGATGAAAAACTTATAATAGCTCTGTTTGTTTACTATATATTTAATCCGTCCTTTTTATTTTGGTCGGTGCGTCAGCGAGTGGAAAACAAGTATAAGAGTATGGTCGCGATCACGTTACTCGCCTCTATACTTGTTCCCGCGGTAAGCCTTTTGATGTTCTTCTTGACGAATATTAGGGCTAATGCGCTTATTTACGGCTTTCTTTATGTGCAAATCGCTGTAGGAATGATTTTTTTTGTAAAACAGTTCGTTGATGGCCGTGCGTTTTTCTCGAAAATAGTTTGGTGGGAAAGTCTTAAATTTAACATTCCTTTGATTCCCCACTATTTATCATTGATTGTTCTTGCTCAGTCGGACAGATTGATGATTGACCATATTTGTGGAACGTCTTTTGCGGGCATTTATAGTTTGACGTACAATATCGGTCAGATTATCCTTATAGTAATTGCTTCCATAAATGGCTCCCTTGTGCCCTGGATGTACAAGAAACTTAAATCGGGCGAATACCATTCCATAGCAGTTACTTCAAATATGTTGTGTGTTCTGTTGGGTCTCATGTCGGCTATAGTCATGCTTCTTGCTCCAGAAGTTGTTCTCATTATGGGTGGCTCGGAGTATATGCCAGCAAAATGGTGTATTCCTCCTGTTGTCATGGGAACGTATTTTACCTTTTGCTATGGTCTGTTTTCAACGGTGGAATTTTACATCGGGAAAACTTCCTATGTGGCTGTCGCCTCTTTTGCTGGCGCCGTGCTTAATGTGGCGTTGAACTTTTTGTTTATTCCCAAATATGGATTTATTGCGGCTGCGTATACAACAGAAGTGTGTTATATGGCGTTTATGGTTCTTCATTATTTCTTTATGAAAAAGATGACGAAAGAAAGGGTTTTCGACATCAAGGGGATGATTGTAATTTGTTCGGTTGTTTTTGCTTCGTCATTATTATTTGCCATTTTGTATGATTACGATTATATTCGTTGGATTGCAGCTGTGTTTGTTTTATTGTTGATCCTGTTTAAGCGTAGAAAGTTTGTGAATATGCTGAAAGGTCTCAAGGCTACTTGACATGGATGTTATAATAGCTTAAATTTGTTCTAATTGGAGAACCGAACTCTGTGAAGTGAGGAAAATAATGGTTAAAAAGGAAATAACTTTTGTATACTTAGATACTGTTCAGAAACAAGTATATGAGATGATTGCGGAAGAAGCGAAGAAGAGAGGGTACAAGACTCGTATCACAGATGATAAATTTGCAAAATGTGAAATAGGATGGTATTGCGAACATATCAATCATCCCCAATTCAGTAAATTCTCTGTTATAATGCTCCATGATATCATGCAGCAGTATGGTAATTGGCCGGATATTTGGTTAAGGGAACCGTGGGACAAGTATGATGTTGGTTTTCTTCCGAGTAAGGTTTGGGTGGACAATTGGAACCGATGCTCTCAGCTTTATTACGCAAACCCGAGAAAGGGCGTGTATCTTACTGGGTGGCCTAAGGCAGATAGACTTGCTGAGTATAAAGACGATGCGAAAAGAATAATGTTGGCTGAAAAAGTCGGCCTTGATCCTCAAAAAAGAACGATTCTGTATGCTCCTGCGTGGGAGAACGATCACAAACAAGATGAATTTGTGCAGTCGATGCTCCCATTGGATGTCAATATTCTCATAAAACAGGCTCCGTGGCCGGACTGTTATCCAGAGCAAGTGGCGAACATTAAAGAGATGTATGAGCTTCATAAGGGGAATCCTCGTGTTATACAAATGAATCCGAAAACCAGTATTTTGGATGCAATAATGCTCTCCGATGTTCTTGTGTCAGAGGAATCTAGTACCATGAGCGAATCGGTCATGCTAGGAAAGCCTGCCGTTTCTGTTGACAATTGGCTGATTCCTGATACGACGCCAAGTAGAAAACCTGCTAATGATTATGATTATGTCATCAAGACAACGAAGGAAAAATTGACTGAATGTATCGCGGGAATAATTGCAGATTACGATAAGTACCAAGGCGAGGCTCAGCAGTATTCAAATTCTCATTTTTCGAATATTGGAACTTGTATCCCGAAAATGTTAGATGTCTTAGATGCGGCTATTGCTGGACAGGAATCGCCGCTTAAGCCGTTGAATAGGAGCAAGGCGACTAGGCTAAGTTTGCTAGATTGGCTTAAGCACAAGGATATTACTTTAAGAAGGGAAATAACCTGTAATTATTGTGTTAGATTTTGGTTGCTCCGGAAACTATATAAAATGTATAAGAGAATAAGAGGAAAACAATAGTGTAGGGAGTGCGTCGTTTGAGGAAGATTGTTGGTTGATATGAAAAAAACGTCTGTAATGCTTCTAAATACTCGTATAGATAATTATACGGTTCAGGAATTGTTAGAAAAACTCGATAAAGGGGTTTTGGTAACTCCGAATGTTGATGACATTATGAAGCATCAACGTGATGAAGAATTTCATAGAATGGCGGACCGGGCGGAATTTTCCGTTTGTGATAGCAAAATTGTTTTGCTAGCGGCAAAATTACGAGGAATGTCTTTGAAAGAGTCTATTCCGGGCTCCAGTTTTTTCCCGCAGTATTGCGATTATCATGCCAAGAATGAAAATATTAAGATTTTTTTGCTGGGTGCAAAAGATGGGGTCGGACTTAAGGCGATGGACCGGATTAACACCCGTATCGGCCGCAAAATAATTGTCGGTGCGTATTCACCACCATTTGGGTTTGAAAAGAACGACGGAGAGTGCGAAAAAATTCTTGAAATTTTAAATGCGTCTGAGGCGAATGTGGTGCTTGTCGGTTTGGGAAATCCAAAACAAACCAAGTGGATTTATAAATTCAAAGACCGTTTGCCCAATATCGATGTGTTTATGGCTCTTGGAGCGACGATTGATTTTGAGGCTGGGAATGTTAAACGTGCTCCAGTTTTCTTCCAGAAGTTGGCTCTAGAATGGCTTTATCGATTTGTTCAAGAACCTAAACGTCTTTGGCATCGATATTTTGTTGAGGACATGCCGTTCTTTTTCCTGTTGCTAAAACAGATGCTTGGTTTATACCGCGATCCTTGGAAAAAAACGGAATCGTAATTTAGGCGTGGTTTTACTGTTCAACAAATCTGTATTGTCCGCTTTCTTTCTTTAAGGAATCGATTTTTATTCCTTTGATGCCGCAGTTTTTGGCAAATTCCATGTCGACATCGCCGTCACCCAACATAAGGCATTTTGATGCTTTGACGTCTGGGAAATCCCTTAAAATGTCGTCGAACATTCCTCGGCCTGGCTTGCGTCGAATGTCTTCTTCCGTAAGCGCAGTGCAATAGTATATCTTATCAATGCGACCGCCGGCTTTGCTTATTTCTGCGCACATTTTATTGTGGATGTCCGCTAGGTCGGCTTCCGTGTATTTCCCTTTGCCGATACCTCGTTGGTTGGTAACGATAAAGATATGCTTGAAATGTTTGGCGAATTTGGCCAGGGCCTCTAATGCGCCTGGAATGAATTCAAAATCGGACCATTTACGGACGTAATCGCCAATAATGTGAACATTGATTGTCCCGTCACGGTCCAATAATAATGTGTCATATGGGGCGATATCTATATCGATTAGTTTCATGGAAGTTAGAATAGCGTATTGAATTCTGAATCGGCTTTGTGGTAATCTTCTGGGATGCCAATATCAATGAAATACTTGTCCTGGATGATTCCACCTACGTTTCCTAGTTGGCATTGCTTTTCGAGGACTGCGGTTTCAAAAGAGAATTTTGCGGGTAGTCCGTCGAATATGTTGGATTTGGCTGAGACTAGGTAAATTCCGCCGTTTATAAGACCTTGCTCGCAATGCTTCTTTTCGTTGAATGCTTCAATTGTAGATGTATTCGTATTGAAATTGACTGAACCATAACGGTCAAAATTTCGCATGGGCTTTAGTGCAATGGTAATGGCCTTTTGATTTTGTGCGTGCTGTTTTGCAAGTTCGTTCAAGTCTACATCAAAGAATGTATCACCGTTTAATATGAAGGCGGACTCCTCGTGTACCTTGCCTAGTGCCAATTTAATTCCGCCTCCTGTGCCAAGCGGTTCTTCTTCTATTGCGTATTCAAATTCAAAAGGGAACTCTTTTTTATTTTGGTCAATCCATTTGAAAATCACTTCACGGAGATACCCTACACTCAGGACAACTCGAGAAACGTCGAAACGTGTTAGGTATTTCAGCAAATACCAAAGGAATGGTTTGCCTGCAACAGGTGCCATACATTTGGGAACTTCGCTTACAACGCTGCGGAGCCTGGTTCCAAGCCCTCCTACTAAAATGATGACTTCCATATCAATCCTTGATTAAAAGAAATGTTCTTCCAACATTAGGCAAAGGCAATGATAGATCGGCAGATGTAATTCTTGTATTTTGAATGTTTCCGTTTGGGGAACGCGGATACAGACGTCGGCTATTGCGGACAATTTGCTTTCTTTTTCTCCGGTAAGTCCTATTACCTTTAACCCTTTTGCTTTGGCGACTGTTGCTGCGAATAGAATGTTCTTGCTATTACCAGAAGTTGAAATCCCTAAAAATACATCGCCAGCATTGCCGTATCCATTTAACTGTTGAGCAAAACAGAGTAATGGTTCGCAGTCGTTCATGTAGGCTGTAGTCAATGCGAGGTGGCCATCCAATGCAATGGCGGGAAGTGCTCCTTGAAGAGCTTTCCCGAGAATTGGACCGAGTTCAGCATCGACAGCTGTTAGGGCATTGATAAATTTTTCTGAAGGCTTTCGTGGTTTGACAAAACCTTTCATCAATTCACCGACGATGTGCTCCGAGTCTGCCGCAGAACCGCCGTTGCCTGCGACAAGCATTTTCCTGCAATTTGTGTAAGAGCTTTCAAGAATATGGTATGCGCTTACAATACTTTCCTTGCAGGCGTCTAATTCTGGATAGCGGGAAACAAGTGTTTCCAGATGGCTCATTACGTTACTATTCAGCATGGGAACCTCAATGCTTTAGGGACTCAATATTGTCTGTGTCGTAAATTTTCCAGCCATGAGCACCGCCTTCTGTAAAGTTGAATGGCATTACGAAACCGTCTAATTTTTTGAGTGCGTCAACAACTTCTTTTTTGCGAGTGGGTTCCACGAAAAACATAATGAATCCGCCGCCACCAGCGCCACTGACCTTGCCGGATTTGGCTCCTGCCTTTATTGCGATTTCAAAAGCTTCTTCGATTACAGGGTTTGTAATGGCATTTGCCATCTGCTTCTTGTCTTCCCAATTCTGCCCAAGGACTTTACAGAATGCGTTCATGTCGCCTTTCAATACGGCGAGTTTCATGTCTACGGCACCCTGCTTGATTCGGTGCATTGCTTCGACGGACTTGGTATTGCCTTTTTCGGTATTCTTTTTCTGCTCGTCGATAATCTGTGCAGAAGAACGACTACGACCTGTAAAATAAAGAACGATGGAGGCTTCTAGTTCGTCAAGAATCCAGCGTTTTACCTTGAGAGGATTCACGATGACCACGTCTTGCGGAAGAAATTCCATGTAATTGAATCCGCCGAATGCTGCTGCATATTGGTCTTGCTTTCCTCCGCTCAGTCGAAGGTCTTTTCTTTCGATTTCATAAGCGAGTCGGGCAATTTCATAATCGCCCAAGGGTAACCCGTGCCATTCAACAAAAGCTTTGAGGATGCTGACCACCATTGTCGAAGATGTTCCAAGTCCAGAGCCTGCAGGCGCATCGTTGTAGGTGGTAATTTTGAATGATTTTAGTGGGATGTTAAAATCTTTGACCACGCGGTTGTAGGTTCCCTTGATCAAAGAGGCTTTGTTGTCAATTGGGATGACTTTTGTAAGCGGAAAACTTTCAAAATAGTCGCTGTCGTAGCTCTGTATGGTAATCAACCCGTCGTCAGTTTCTTCAATAGTGGTGTACGCATACAAATTGATTGTTGCGTTTAGGATTAGGCCGCCAAAAATGTCGCTGTAAGGAGACACGTCACTGCCGCCACCGGCAAGGCCAAGTCGAAGAGGTGCTTTGCTACGAATAATCATATATCTTATTATTTCTTCGGTGCAAACGGTTCGATGATGTTCTTGATGATAAAGTCGGCCGTCTTCTCGATATCCTCGAATGCGACACGTTTGGGCAAGTCGACGTTGAAAGCCTTCTTCACCTTCGCGACGAGTTCGTCGGTATAGACGAGCGTGCCGTTTTCCACGTTCTCGATGCCGTCGCAGTAGATGGACTTGCGGTTCGCCGCACGCATGTCATCCATGCTGAAGAGCGACGTATCGAACGAAACTTCCGCCTTCGCACCATCGATGAGTACCGGGTAGCCACCGATTTCGCCATCGACACCGGGCGCATGCACCTTGGTCACCTTCTTTTCGCGGAGAGCCGTCAAGATGGAATTGATGATGTTGAAATTGCTCGAAGCGTTCATCATGTTGCGCTTCTGGTCCACCGGCATCGGGATAGAGCAGGCGGCTAGCACTTCGGCCTGGTCGAACGGCAAGTCCTTGCCGTCCTTCTTGAAGTTCAGGAGCAGCGTCTGGCCTTCGGCGTGACCTTCCTTCGAAATCACCACGTCGTGGAAATGGCTTACCGCAAGCGTCACATCGATATCGTTCAGGTTGTCGATGCCGTACTTTTCGGCCATGAAGAACTTCATGCGCGGAATGAGGTGGTTCAGGTTGCCGCTACCGAAATCGAAGTAGGTCTTGCCGGCGGACTTGAGCCAGGGAATCACCGCGTCGGAATACGAGGTATTGATGGTCACCGCATTGGAGCCAGTCTTCTCGTAAGCGGCCATGATGTTCTTCGCGTAACGGATAGAGAGCGGAGACCAGATGCCGTAGGCACGCAGGTTGCTCCACGAGATGCTTCCGTACTTGAGGCCCGAATACACTCGGCTGCTGTTCACGATAAAGTCGGGATTCGCCTTCTTGATGGTCGCTACGATGCTGTCGACATCGTTCAGGTCGCAGTCACCGAGAATTTCAATCTGGCTGCGCAGTTCACGACGGATTGTCGCTGCCGTGCGGACGATGTTCACGTCCATCTGCATCTTGGCGGCATTGCGGCCCGCAACCACAATTTTCAGTTGCGGGTCACGGAGGCTCACCAAAAAGTCGAGCAGGAACGTACCGACGCTTCCGAGCCCGATAATCATAATCGTAATCGTCTCGTTCTTTTCGACCTTGGACTTGAGCAAGGCAATTTTCTTGTTCAGGATTTCCATATCTTACTCCATAAGTTCGTGGACAATGTTGTAGTCCGCAACGGTGTTGCAGTTGAACCAAGCGTCGAATGTGACTACGTCGTACTCTTCGCGGGAAAGCTTGTTGAAGTACGCTTGGATAATCTCGAGGTTCGTGCCCTGAAGCTGTTTCTCGGTCAGGGAAGCGACGGCCTCGTGCAGTTTTTCTGCCGACTGGAACTTCCACATCTGCGCAGAATTGAATACCGCGAGGAACGGTTCCGGAATCGTGAGCGAAGAATGGTTCGTGTCGTACAGGTAATGCGGGCGGCCATCCGTCGATACGTAAAGCGCCACAGCCTTGTTCGAATAGATGGGTTCACGGTTTATCGTGAGCACGCTCTTCTCGCTATCGTAGACCTTCTTGAAATTTTCTTTCAAGAAAAACAGGTCGCCTTCGACGAAGGTGACATCGCCCAGTTCCTTCACGGCCTCGATGCCCTTGTACAAGCTGTAGCCCGAGCCGTAGTCCTTGAAGTGCTCGTTGTAGACAAGTTCAATCTTGTCGCCGTAGGCTTGGAGGTTTTCTTTCACATATTCTTCGAGTGCGGAATAGAGGTAGCCGCCCACGATGATGTATTTGTCGTATTCGCCGCAGTTTTTGATAAGCTGGTTCAGCAGCGCAAACTTCGGGGAATCCTTGTAATAAAGGCACTTCAGGGTTTCCTTTTCCGTGTCCCTGTTAAAGCGGGTCGCCGTACCGGCAACAGTAATTATCAGGTATTTCATCTTTCGATACTCTTCACACACATTTCGAGGCCTTCGTCAAGCGTAACGATCGGTTTCCAGCGCGTACGCGTACGAATCTTGTCTGTATTGAGTAAGCGACGTTCCGGGTCGGACTTGCGGAAACCTTCAAACCTGATTTTCACGTCATCCATGCCCATCTTCTTCGCGATAAGCTTGGTCAAATCCACAATGGATATTTCCTCATTGGTCGCGACGTTATAGACGGTACCGTCAAGAGCCTCGGGCGATTCCATGAGTTCCATCACGGCGCGGCAGCTGTCGATGTTGTGGAGGAACGTGCGCTTGTTGACCTTCGAGTTTTCGAGCAACGTGACTTCGGGCTTTTCGAGAAGGTTGTTGATGATGTGCGGGATAATGTGGTCGGCAAAACGTTCATGCTTGCTGTACACGTTTGCAAAGCGGATAGAGCAGCCCTTGATTTTGCCCTTGTCCACGGCATCTTTTATGAAAAACTCCGTGAGGAGCTTGCCCACCGCATAGCTCGTGCGCTGGCTGTGTTCCGCCGTAGCCATGACCAGGAAGTCAGATTCGCAAACACCGCCGTTCGCGTTCCACGACTGCATGGAATACACTTCGGAGGTCGAGCAGTTGACGTAGGTGTCGGCACCGAGGGCGATTGCCATTTCGAGGAAGGTCTTCATCGAGATGACGTTCGTCTGGAACGTATGTTCCACTTCGTAGAAATGCTTGGTGTGGACAACCGCAGCACAGTTGATGAAAATCAGGCGGCCGGAATACGATCCCTTGAGGCTCTTCACCTTGTCGGCGATAGAAGCCATGTTTTCGGCATTGTTGATGTCGTATTCGTAAAAGATAAAATCGTCACGGTCAACCAGGTCTTTCACCGTATCGATGGAGCTGGCAAAGAAGTTGTCAAAACCGACAACGATGTTTTCGTCTTTCAACAGTTGGTGCGAAAGTTCACTGCCGGTCATGCCGGTGGCACCACTTATGACATACAGATTTTTCTTCATGTTAAGCCTCTGTTTAAATTCCTAAAGTCAGACGATCCTTGTAGAACACATCTACCTCGTCCGTATAAAGTTCCTGTTCCGCCACGATATCGTACGGGACACAAACATGCTCGTATTCCGTCGTCTCGGTATCGAGAATTCCGAACTGTGCGCAGGGATTGATATTGCGCGGCTGCCCTACGGAACCCGGATTGATAAAAACCGTTTTCTTCTTGTTCCTCGTGCTCGGGGAATCCGCCTTGAAAAGCACCTCGAAGTAATGGCACACATGGGAATGCGCCGTCAGCACGAAATCGAATTCCGCATATTCCTCGCGGGAAAGTTCTGCCGGCGTAAATTTTCCCCAGTACGGGTCGCCCAGGATTCCGTGCACCAGCAGGAACTTCTTGCCGTCGATTTCCAGGGAACAAGTGCCATCGCGATTCATCTTGTTACTGATAAAGTCGATGGATTCCTGCGAAAGGTGCTTTTGTGTGTAATGGAGGATAGCGCGTCCGCGGTCTGTCGCAAAACGGGTCGTGTCGTTGTCCATGACCGCCTTCTCGTGGTTGCCCCAGATTTTTGCGACAAATTGGTCGTCCATATCGCGGACCATGTCCACAATCTCGTTCGGGCGCATGCCGTAATTGACAAGGTCACCCAGCAGCACGAACTTATCGACATGGCGGCGGGCGAGTTCTTCGAGAACGGCCTTCAATGCCGTCACGTTCGCATGGATGTCCGACAGCAGGGCAAGTCGCATTTTTATTTCCTCAGGAACTCCATCAAGGCGTTCTTGTTCTCGATAGGAGTCGTGGTCGGGCGGCCCAAATCCTTGCGGTTGCCCTTCTTCACCTTGACTTCGAGGAGCACGGGACCTTCGATATTGCGCACCTTGCCCAGCGCATCAGCAAGGGATTCCTTGCTGTCGGCCGTCAAGGCATCCTTGTAACCCACGGCTTTCGCAACAGCGGGCAGGTCAATTTTGAGGCCCACCGTCGGCTGGCCACCCACGGAGTCGTGCGCGCCGTTGTTGAATACCACATGCACGTAGTTTGCAGGAGACTTGTTCGCGACAATCGCCATGGAACCCATGTGCATGATGGTCGCGCCGTCGCCATCGAAGCACCAGACCCTGCGATCGTCCTTTTCCATTGCGATGCCGAGCGCAATCTGCGAGGCGTGCCCCATGGAGCCCACCGTAAGGAAGTCACGTTCGTGGCCTTCGCCCTTCTGGGCGCGGTATTCAAAAAGTTCACGGCTGATCATGCCCGTCGTAGAGACAATGACATCCTTTGGCTCGAGCACGGCGGCCACCGTCTGGATGGCTTCTTCGCGGCTCATCGTGAGGTCGTTCTTCTCGACGCTCTGGAGCTTGTAATCCTCGAAGGTGTCCTTCTCGATGACAAGCGCATAGACCTCGCCCGTTTCCTTCATCGTCTTGACGGCCTTCGCAATCTGCTTTGCCGCCTTGTCCTCTTCCTTGCAGAGTACGTCGTAGTTCACGCCCATGGTGTTCAGGATGCCGGTAGTCACCTTGCCCTGCTTCACGTGCTGCGGCTCGTCGTGCACGCCGGGGCGTCCACGCCAGCCAATGAGCAACAGGGCGGGAATGTTGTACACTTCCTTGTCCGTCAGCGAGGCGAGCGGATTGATGATGTTACCTTCGCCGGAATTCTGCATATAGACAACGCCAATCTTTCCTGTAGCGAGGTGATAGCCTGCGGCAAGGCCCACGGCGGCACCTTCGTTCGCGGCAATCACGTTATGCTTGGCATCCTTGTTGTCGGCGATGTAGGCGCAGATGTTCTTGAGCAAAGAATCGGGGACTCCGGCAAAAAAGTCAATGCCGTAGGAGCCGAGCGTGTCAATAAAAAACTTCGGACTGATCATAGGTAAAATACCGTTACTTCTTCATCGTGCCGGGGATGAGGTTCAGAATTTCCTTGATGGGCATGCAGTAGTCGTTCGAGGCTTCAAGGCTGCGGCTGTGCGTCAAAATGGATTCTGCGCACTTGACCATGGCCGGGTATGCAGACCTAAGCATGTGGTTTGCATAGATGACGATGTTGATGCCCCAGGTGGCCAGTTCCTCTTCGGTGAACTGGTTGTAGGTGGTGGGCACGGCTACGATCGGCGTGTGTGCGTCCTTTTCGCGGAAACGCTTGCAGAATTCCTTGATGTCTTCGCCGCTCTTGTCCTTGGAGTGGATCATGATGCCGTCGGTTCCGGCTGCAACATAGGCGTGGCAGCGTTCCAGGGCGTCGTCCACGGACTTGCCCGCAATCAGCGATTCACAGCGGGAAATTACCATGAAGTCTTCGGTGACTTGCGCTTCCTTGCCCGCACGGATTTTGGTGCAGAAACCATCGATGGTGTCCTGCGTCTGGATGGCGTCGGTGCCGAACAGGGAATTCTGTTTCAGGCCCACCTTGTCTTCGATGATGACCGCCGAAATGCCCAAGCGTTCGAGTGTGCGGACAGTGAAACCGAAATGTTCCACCTTTCCGCCCGTATCGCCGTCGAAAATGACCGGTTTGGTCGTCACTTCAAGAGTATCGTTCAGGTCGTGCAGGCGGGTCGTGAGGTCCACTGCCTCGATATCGGGCTTACCCTTGCTGGTAGAATCGGTAAGGGAAGAAGACCACATGCCGTCAAACTCGCGAACGCAACCATCTATTTCAACACTCGTGTGTTCTGCGATAAGGCCGGTCAGGCCGTTGTGCGATTCTAGAATGCGAACAATTGGCTTGGCTGCGATCAGGCGACGCAGTGAAGAAAGGCGTGCTTGCGGCGTGGTTCCCAAAGAATCAATTTCCTTCTTGAGTCCAGAAGAGGTAATTCCCTTGGTGTAGGGAATTTCGATCACTTTGCCGCCCTGAGTTTCCATTACCTTCAGCACCTCGTCGCGGATATATTTATCCGGCCCGTAAAGCCAGTCGTCTCCGTGGATAATGTAGTCGGGCTTGTACTTTTTCAAGTTTTCAACATAGCTCCATTCATCCTGGGGAACAATTTGAGAAACACCCTTGATGTTCTCGATGACGTTCTTGCGCTGTTCGTAGTTCAGGTACGGCAAGCGTCTGTGTGTGGCAATCGCTTTATCCGTGAAAAGTCCAATCATTACGTCGCCGTATTTTGTGCCCTCATTGATAATGTTGATAAGGCCCGGGTGCATGATGTCGCCAATCATTCCTAGGTAAACGGTCTTTGCCATAAAAAATCCTTTGTGTTACGAATATTTTATTTCTCTGAAAACTGAAGATGTCTAATTGTTTTATTGATTTTTCATATAATGTTGTTTTACTCAGAACTTCATGTTAAAATATACATCTGATGGAGTCCTGTTGTCAATGAATATGGGCGGCTAGAGACCGCTGAACCTATTGATATGTTTTCACTCTTCTTGGTCAATCCAGATAAAACGCAGGGCGGTCCAGTTCCTGAGCTCATGCACTGCTTCGTCATAGCTTGAATAGGGCAAGTCCCAGCGTTTAAAGTTGTTTTGCGCGGCTTTTTCCAGCATGGCGCGGTCGTGTTCTATTGTGTCTAGGACAGACAGAAAGACCTTCCTGTGCGATTCCCAAAATTCCTGGACTTTTTGCAAGAAATCGGCATCTTCAAACAGGTATTTGTTCCAGTAACGGTCTCGAATGCCGAATTCCGTGGGCTTGTTGTCGTTTGAATCAGTTTGGCCTCCGAAAGCCTGGTCAAAGTCCCATACGGGGCCCATAAAAATGCGGCTGTCTGTGGACCATGTAAAATAGACGCTGGTGTAAAAATTGGCGTCCAGGTTCTTGGCGAATTCTTGAACCCAGTAATACAAAATGTATTCGTTTACGTCGATCCATCTGTCTAAAGACAAATTCTTGTACTGCTTCATGAGCAGAACGTAAGATTCGAAATTGTTGACAAACGAAATCAGCGTATCCTGGGAAAGCGTGTTGAGTTCCTTGGGGTGATGAATGTTGAGAGCTCTGCCCAGGTTGGTAAGGTAAACGTGGTCGTCTTTGTGGGATTTGGCATCGATTTCGACAAGAAAGGTCGTGCTTGGCGACGGGACCCTGATTCTGTTTTTCCCGATTTTGATTGTTTCGGTGAGTTGGTATACGCCCAGGTATTCTTTGTTCAGGTACAGTTCGACAAATTCACACCGGGGCGAGTAATAAGCGCCTAGCCCGGCCGAAAGCCGGAAGGCGATGTGGTTTTTCATTAAGGTTTTGTCGGCGTGGTTTGCGATGAGTGCCCAATCACGGTCGGCGGGCATTCCAAGCATTTCTTGCTTGTCGACGAATTCAATTTTATAGCCTTTCTTGGGCATGTCCCAGGTGGAATTGCCGCGCCCTCTGATGGTCATGTCTAACACTTCGCTTACGGGGGCGCTTTCGCCCCATACTTGCAGCTTGGCGGGAATTTCGGTTTTGCGGTCTTTGACAGGGCTTTTGTTTTCGGTTTCGATTACGATTCTCGGGATGCCTGCGTAAGGGTATTCCGAATCATTTAGCGGGAGATAATCATTCGTCGAGACGGGCTCTTCTTGCGTTACGAAAACTTCCCCTTCGCTGTTGCTGCATGCGCAAAAGAATAGCGCGGCGATAGCAATAGCGTAAATCGGGAAATTCATACCACTAAAATAAATAAAACAATTTCGGAATATTCAAAAAAAGTGATGTTTTGAGATAGGAATGGAGATTTTTTCTTATTTTTCGCTTTTTTTTGATTCTTTGGGGTCTTTTTTGCTGGTATTCATTTATATTACGCTATGGAGTTTTAGTGTAAGAGGATCCCATGAAGTTTAACGTTTGGGTATGTGGGTCGGTTGGATTTTTATGGGTTGTAGCGATGATTCTGTTGCTTTCGGCGACAGGGGTCTTTGCTGAAGACATGATTGCCACGGCTTCGAACGGTTCAACGGTGATTCTGCACGACAACGGCCGTTGGGAATACCACCAGAACAATTCAAAAATTCGCGATGTGCGCCCGAGTGCCATTCCCGAAGACGCCAAGTTCCAGATAACGGTCCAGTATGAAAGTGCAAACAAAATCAAGAAAGATATTCGCATGATGATGGATGGCGAGTTTGCCACCGAAGAAGAAATCCGTGACAGTTTGCGCAAGGTGCCGAAGGGCGGCATGGTGTATTTTCAGGTGCCCACGAGCCAGATCAAGCCGGGCTACACTCGTGAACTGACGTATTACATTTACGACAAGGGCAAAAAGCCGATTTTCTCGCAGACGGCTCGCGATAGCGAGGCTAAACCCACAGTCGAAAGCAGCAAGGTCTCGAATTTGATGGTCGTGCCGCTTTATGCAAAGCCCAAGTCCAAGGTGCTCAAGGCGAAGGTGGTGAGCGAATCTGCCCGCCAGACTCTGGAGTTTGATATCCCGATAAAGTAACTCCCATGAAGTTTGCAGTTGTAGATCTAGAAACGACGGGGGGGACGGCTGAGGTTGGCCGCATTACCGAGATCGGTATTGTTCTTTTAGATGATTGTGAAGTGGTCAAGACTTATTCGGCGCTGGTGGACCCGGGCATGCCGATTCAGCCGTTTGTGCAGAACCTGACGGGTATTACGGACGAAATGGTTCGCGGCAAGCCGCAGTTCGCGTCTATTGCCGAAGAGGTGGCCGAACTTTTGAAGGACCGAATCTTTGTGGCGCATAATGTGCAGTTCGACAGCAAGTTCATGCGCACTGAACTCAAGCGTTGCTGCATCAAGATCGATCCGCCGAGGCTTTGTACCGTCAAGATAGCGCGCCGGTTTTTCCCGGGGCTTCCGAGCTACAGCTTGCATAAGTTGACGCAGGCGCTGGAACTGCCTGAATTCAATCATCACCGCGCTTTAGATGACGCTCTTGCGGCGGCCGAGATTCTGAAGCTCGCCTACAACAAGGTCGGGCCGGAAAAGATTCTTAAGGAAGTGAAGAACCTCTCAACTCCGAAAAAGGCGAAGGTAGTTTGATGGAATATCGCCATTAGTTAACCCCTTCCTACTTCCTACCGTCTACTGTCTACTTCCTACTTAATTATCCCCGCCTTAAATTTCATCTTAAGTATGCGGGCGGAGGATTCCTCAATTCGTTCGCGGTAGTATTTACTTTGTTTAGAAAGTGCTGCGAGGTAATTCACCATTTCAACCGCTTTTTGCGGATATGTAATCATGAACATGTCGTTGCCGGCCATCAAGGCGGTACGCACGAGTTTCCTAAAATCCTTGGCGGGATAGTTCTTGCTGCGCACGCGTTCGTTGCCGCTAATCCAGGCGCGTAGGCTGACGCCCCACAGGTCGTCGGTAAGGATGACTGTTTCAGGTGACATGTCGCGGGCCATTTTCACGATTTTCGGTTCGAATACGGCAGGGCGGCTTGAAATGCGTACGAAGCTCACGCTGCTCATCATGGTTACGGGAATGTCGCTGGCGAGTGTCTTGAAAAATTCCACGTTCTTCGCCACTTTAGCCTTGGGTGTTGAACTCACGGCAATTTGGTGGTCGCTGTTGGTCCAGGAATCGTAACCGGGGAAATGCTTCGATACACAGGCCACGTTGCTTTCGCGCATGCCTTGCACAAAGGCGCGGACCTTGGTCGCATTCGTGGTGTCTTCGCCCCAAGAACGCTTGGATTCTTCCATAAAGGAATGCTTGCCGCGGCTGTCTTTGGCGGGGTCGAGCACGGGCGCCAAATTCAGGTTGATTCCTACGCTATCGAGGACGGCGCCGATTTCTTTTGCCAGAGTGCGGATGGAATCTTCGCTCATGTTGCGCATTTGCTTGGCGCTGGGGGTATGCTCCCAGCGCGGGGCCACGACCGAGATTCGGTTTACGAGGCCGCCTTCCTGGTCAGCAGCCACCAGCGGCTTGATTCGCATGGAATCGTTCACGGTGCGGATGTTTTCGGTGAACTTGTCCAGGTTCTTCAGGTGATTTTTCATCACCAGGTATCCGCCGAATTCGTGCTCCAGCATGAACGATGCGGGCGTCATGTAGACCATCACCATCTGCGCCGCTTTCTGCTTGATAGAGAGCGAATCCCATAACGGCATAAGCTCGCGGGGGAGCCCGTAAGGTGTTTCGACTTCTATCGATTCCGTGAGCGAGTTCAGCGGGACAAACCTGTATTCAGGCAGAGAATCCTCTGCCTGCAAAAAGGCGAATGCCGCAAGAAAAATGGTGACTGCTCTTTTTAGGTGCATGCCGCGGGCTACTCTGCCTTCTTCTTTCCGAAGCGGCGGGGCTTGAATTCGCGCGGCGGGAAGTCGAACTTGAGCTTGCCGCCTTTATCTAGATACAAGTAAGCGTCAAAGGTGCGGTGGGTCTTGTTGCTGCGGAAACCCTTGAGGAGCGTCGTCTTTTCGCCGGCGAGCATCTTCTTGATTTCTTCGAGCGGGATTTCTTTACCGAGCAAAATCTTCGGAAGCGTGATGCCGCTGGGTTCCTTTTTGAGGTAAGAATCGCTCACGTAACCGGTCATGGTTTCGTACACGGCGGCGCCATCGACCGGCGACTTGCCGACCTCGGCTCCGACTTCGACTTCTTCGGGCTTTTCGTCGAATACAAATTCAATCTTGTTTTCGTCGTTGATAATCACCACGGCCGAGAATTCGGCACCGCGCTTGCTGCGGAAGCCGGTGAGTGGGCCGATTTTACGGTTGGTCAAAAGCTCGGTGATTTCTTCCGGAGTAAGGCGCTTGCCGCCAATCATCTTGCGGATCACGATGCCGTCTTCGGTGGTGTAGCGGCTCACGGTTTCAAAAACCTTCTTGCCGTTCACGGGGCTAAACGGGGCTTCGCCGGTGGTGCTTTCTTCCTTGAAACTCTTGATGTTTTTCACCATGGTGCGCGTCATGTCGACGATGCCTTCCATGAACTTTTCGCGGGTTTCCTTGCCCTTCTCGATTTGCTCCATTTTATATTCCCAGTTGCCGGTAAGTTCCGGACTGGTGAGCGCTTCGATGTCCATGGCCTTCAGCACCTTGATGAGGTCGAATGCCTTGGCGGTCGGGATCATGTCCTTGCCGTCGCGAACCACGTACTTGTCGCTGACGAGTTTTTCGATAATGGCGGCGCGCGTTGCCGGCGTTCCAAGGCCGCGTTCCTTCATGGCATCGCGGAGTTCTTCGTCTTCCACCAGCTTACCGGCGCTTTCCATCATCGAAAGGAGCGTGCTTTCGGTATAGTGTGCGGGCGGCTTGGTAAAGTCTTCCTTTTCTTCGAGGGCGACCGTCTTGGCGGACTTGCCCTTGAGTGCCGGAATGTTCGATTCTTCGTCGCTGTCCTTGCCGTACACGGCCTTGAAGCCCGGATCAATTAGCACCTTGCCTTCGGTGAGGAAGGTTTCGCCTTCCACGGTTGTTACGCGGGTGGTGTTTTCGTACTTGGCGGGCGGGAAGAACACAGCGATGAATCGCTGGCAAATCATCGTGAAAATCTTCTGTTCGGCTTCGGTGAGTCCCGAGGGCATCACGCCGGTGGGGATGATGGCGAAGTGGTCCGAAATCTTCGAGTTGTCGAACACCTTGGGAGTCTTCACGACCCAGTTGTTCTTGAGGGCGGTCTCAGCGAATTTTGCGAGCGGGCCTTCGATTTTGCCGAGGGTGGCCTTCACCGGAGCCACATAGTCTTCGGGCAGGCAGCGACTGTCGGTACGCGGGTAGGTGGTCGCCTTGTGGCGTTCGTACAAAGCCTGCGCAATCGAGAGGGTTGTCTTCGCGCTAAAGCCAAAGCGGTTGTTCGCTTCGCGCTGGAGCGTGGTCAAGTCGTACAGCGGACCGCACTTTTGGAGCGAGGGCGCGGACGTTTCTTCGACGGTACCTACCTTGCCCTTGCATTTTTTCAAGATATCCTTGACTTTACTCTCGTCAAAAATCTGCTTGATTTTGTCCTTGCCGTCTTCCTTGTTGGCGGTGAACCACTTGCCTTGGTAGTGGCTACCGTCGTTGTCGAACTCGGCTTCTACGGTCCAGAACTTTTGCGGTACGAACTGCATGCGTTCTTCTTCGCGGTTCACAATGATGGCAAGCGTCGGCGTCTGCACGCGGCCACACGGGGTCACCTGGAATCCGCCCATGCTGCTGTTGTAGGCGGTAAGGCCGCGGCTACCGTTCATGCCAATGAGCCAGTCGGCTTCGCTACGGCAAAGGGCGGCTGCCTTCAGGTTTTCCATTTCGGCGCCGTCGCGCATGTTTTCGAAAGCTTCCTTGATGGCGGCCGGGGTCATGCTCTGCATCCACAGGCGCTTGATCGTCTTGCCCGTGAATTTGCCCTTGAGCACGTACTGCAATATGTAGAAGAAAATCAGTTCACCTTCGCGGCCCGCATCGCATGCGTTCACGATGGTCGTCACGTCCTTACGCTTGATGAGCTTAGAGAGTGCCGAAAGCTGACCCTTGGTCGCAGGCGTTGCGACCAGCGGGAATTCCTTGGGGAGCATGGGGAGCGTGCTCATTTCCCACTTCTTGTACTTTTCGTCGATTTCTTTCGGGTCGGCGATTTCAACCAGGTGGCCGATGGCATGGCTCACGATGGTGGTGTCGCTTTCGTAGTGGGTCTTTTCGTTCTTGAAGTTCTTTTGGCCGAGTACGCGGACCAGGTCGAGTGCCACACTCGGTTTTTCGGCGATAATTAAAGTCTTGCCTTCGACCGGGGCCTTTGTTGCTGCCTTCGTTGTCGTTTTCTTTGTCGTTGCTTTTTTTGTCGTAGTTGCCATCATTATTTCCATTTAAATCGTCCGAACAGGCCGAAAAGCACGGCTAGCACGGTAAAGGGGGCGTGGATAAATTCCACAGGAATGCACCATTTTAAGAGGTGTTCCTGTCTGAATATCCTAAGCCCGCGGAGTATCAGAACCAGGTCGCCAATGCACTTGGCGATAAATGCGATGATTGTCGCAATTAAAACGCTAGAACTGAAGGGTGCAAATGCTGCTGCGATACATTGCATGGTAAGGAACAGAAATACCATGCTGAGTACAAATACGATTTTCGGTGTATAATATATAGTCTTCGACGCCCAGCGCTTGCGTTGTTCCCAGAGTTCCTTCAAGGTTTCTTTGCCGTTGGTGGTCACGAAGGTGCTTTCGGCAATGCAGTAGCGCATGGCCCAGGGGCGGTCGGCGGCGAGTTTTTGCATCAAGAGGTCGTCGTCGCCGCTCTGGATCTTGATGACGTTGTCGAATCCGTGCACGCTCTTGAAGAAGCTTTTGCGGTAGGCGAGGTTGTTGCCGGTGCTTGTGAGCGGGAGTCGCATGGCGAGGCCCGCAGTGCCTGCCACTCGGTAAATCAGGGTCTCGACCGCCTGCATGCAAATGAGAATGCTCGACTTACCGGGGATTGTGGGGATGTAGGAATGTCCGGCTACCAGCTCAATGCCCGGTTCGAATTCGGCCACAATGCCCGTGACCCAGGTGGGCTTTACGATGCAGTCGGCGTCGGTCAGGCACAGGATTTCGCCCTCGCAGGCCTCAATCAACAGTGAAAGGGCGTGTTTTTTGGGGCTGACCCCTTCCGGAATCTGTTTAATAGTCAGAACATGCAGTCTGGGGTTCTTGGCAGCATAATCGGCCAAAATTTTCGGCGTATCGTCGTCGCTCCTGTCGTCGGCAACCCAAACGTCCCATTCGCCACGGTAGTCCTGGGAGAGAACCGAGTCCAAAGTGGCGCGTATTCCCTCCGATTCGTTGCGTGCGGCAATCAAGATGCTCACCTTGGGGGCGGGCTCCACGTCGGAGTTCCCTACGCGCACCGAACCCAGCGCACGGAAGAACCGCGCCTCCAAGACTATATAGAATAGTCCGAACACAGCCAAAAGGCCGATGACCAGGTATGTGAGCACCGTAAAAAACATTTTCCGCGCAAAATTTAGTTCATCGGGGCGACTTTGGAAAAAGACGCCCGCCAAAATGGCCTTGATTTTTTGCGCACCTTTCGTTTTTGTCCCAAAATCGGCAAAATTATATTTATATTACACACTGAAAAGTGGAGGCACGCTATGAAAGTAAGCGCTGTAATCAATAAATATAATAGTGCAAACTTGGTGCTCCGTATCGCAATTTCGATTGTGGTGGGTGCGCTCTTGGGCGTGTTTCTGCCGTCGCAAAAATGGATTTCCGAATTCGGCGTGCTCTTTGTAGGCGCGCTTAAGGCCGTGGCGCCGGTACTGGTGTTCATTTTGATTATCTGTTCCCTTGCCAATGGCAAGTCCCGCTTGGACCGTCGTTTTGTCCGCGTGGTTGTCCTATACCTGGTGGGTACGCTGCTAGCGTCCTTTGCCGCCGTGGGGTCGAGCATCATGTTCCCGCAGAATCTAGAGTTGAATGTGTCGGCAGACGTTTCGACCGTGCCGACCGATATTTACGAAATCCTGCATAATTTGTTGGTGAATGCGGTGTCGAATCCGTTTGCGTCTATTTCCGATGCGAACTATATCGGTATTCTGGTTTGGGCAGCCTTTATGGGCTTTGCTATCAAGAAAATTGCAAGTCCGGTGACGTTTACCGTGCTGCAGGATGTGTCGAATGCGGTTTCGATGGTGGTTCGCTGGATTATCAATTTGGCCCCGCTCGGTATCATGGGTATTATGTATACCTCGGTTTCTACGAACGGAATCGGAATTTTCAAGACTTACGGTTCGCTCATTCTGGTTCTTGTGGGAACCATGCTTTTCGTGATGCTTGTTGTGGTGCCGGCTCTTGTAGGACTTGTGTTGCGGCATGACCCGTATCCGCTGGTGCTCAAGTGCCTCAAGAGTAGTGCCGTTACGGCCTTCTTTACCCGCAGCTCCGCGGCGAACATTCCGGTAAACATGGCCCTTTGTAAAAGACTCGGGCTCGACCGCGAATTTTATTCTGTGTCTATTCCGCTGGGCGCGACTATCAATATGAGTGGGGCCGCCATTACCATTACGGTCATGACTCTTGCGACGGTGCATACGCTTGGTATTCCGGTGACGCTTACTTCGACATTAATCGTGTGCGTGCTTGCAACGATTGGCGCCTGCGGTACCAGCGGTGTTGCGGGCGGTTCGCTTCTCTTGATTCCTCTGGCATGCGCCCCCTTCGGCATTTCTACCGACGTTGCCATGCAGGTGGTGGCGATTGGCTTTATCATCGGAGTGATTCAGGACAGTATGGAAACGGCCTTGAATTCTTCGACCGACGCCATCTTTACGGCGACCGCCGAATATGCCGCTTGGCGTAAGGCTGGCAAGCCCCTGCCTAAAGAATTATTCCGCGATTAATTCCGGGTGCTTTTCGGCGATGCGGCGTGCAAGGTACACGAACGGGGTATCCATCAGCGATGTCACGATAAAGATTCCGTAACCGAAAATCAGGATTTCGCCGATCGTATTCCACGGGAAAACTCCGGCGAAGGCAAGCAGGTTGAATACGACTACGTTAATCAGCTGGCTTACCAGCGTAGAACCGTTATTGCGCAACCACAAGAAGCTGCGCTTGTCGCCGAACTTCTTTTCGGACCATTTCCAGACGGCGTGGTAGGCCCACACATCGTACATTTCGCAAATGGCGTAGGCGAATAGGCTCGCAAGCATCACGCGCGGGGTATTGGCGAACACGGTGCGGATCGGTTCTGCCATGGTGTCTCCCGCGGCCGGAATATACAGGAACCAGCTTTGCGAAATCAGGATGAAGGTTACGTTTGCGAGGATGCCGATTTTGACACAGCGGCTGGCGTCTTTTTTGCCGAAGATTTCACTCATGATGTCGGTAGCCAAGAACGACGATGCAAAAATCACGTTGCCGAGCGTGGTGTCGAGTCCGAAGGCGTGCACCAGAATCAGCACTTCGATATTTGCGGCGATGGTGCAGATGACCGTCCAGGCGAAAATGCCCTGCTTGCCAAAGAAGCGGAAAAAGGCAACGAGTCCGCCAAAGAATACAAAGATAGAAGCGATAAGGATGAGTTCGTTCTGGAAAGGCATCTTACTTTCTCCTATCGATGGCGGTGAACAGGCGGCTCTTGGCGAGTGCTTCGAATTCGGTACCCGGTTTGCCGTAGTTGGCAAACGGGTAAAGCGAAATGCCGCCGCGCGGCATAAAGAGGCCTTCAACTTCGATATACTTCGGATCCAGAAGCTTTACCAAGTCCTTCATGATAATGTTCACGCAGTCTTCATGGAAGTCGCCGTGGTTACGGAAGCTAAACATGTAAAGCTTGAGGGACTTGGATTCTACCAGGAACTGGTCCGGAATGTAGTTGATCTTGATTTCGGCAAAATCCGGCTGGCCGGTTTTCGGGCACAGGCTCGTGAATTCCGGGCAGTTGAAGGTGACCATGTAGTCGTTGCCCGGATGCTTGTTCGGGAACTTTTCAAGGACTTCGGGACTGTAGGTGGTCTTGTACTGGGTCTTGTTGTTGCCAAGCAACGTGACGCCTTCGAGTTCAGCATCTGAACGCATGATGTCTCCTAGTTTTGTTTTAAGTCAGGATGGGTTTCGAACTGACCGACCCAAAGATAGAAAATTATCTATATTCCCTTTACCTCGGGAAAATTGCCGGGGTACCTCGCACTGCGGTGCTGGGTTGAACTTAGGGCTTTAAGACCCTCAAACCGAAATATAAAACGGAAACTACATATTATGGATTTTTCTGCAATTATTGCCGAAGAGCTTAACCTTGAAGTATGGCGCGTCGCCAAGGCGCTCGAACTGATGGACCAGGGTGGTACCATCCCCTTTATCGCCCGTTACCGTAAAGACCAGACGGGTACGCTGAACGAAATTGAACTGCGCGACATCAGTCACCGTCGCGACTACCTGCAAGAACTGGTAGACCGTAAAGAAACGATTCTCAAGAGCATCGAAGAACAGGGCAAGCTCACGCCCGAACTCAAGGCCCAGATCGAAGCCTGTAAGGACAAAACCCTCCTCGAAGATATTTATGCCCCGTACAAGCCCAAGAAGCGCACCCGCGCCACGGCCGCCAAGGAACTGGGTCTGGAACCCTTGGCCCGCCTCATGTGGGCGCAAGAAGAAACCGGCAACACGGCAGAACAGATTGCGTTAATTTATTTGTCCGAAGAAAAGGGCCTTGCCGACCCGAAGGCCGCCCTCAAGGGTGCCGCCGACATTCTGGCCGAAGAAGTGGCCGACAATACCGAATTCCGTCAGTACCTGCGCAACAAGATGGAAAAGACCGGTGTCATGATTTCCAAAGTCAAGAAAGATTTCGAAGGCCAGGAAACCAAGTTCAAGGATTACTACGACTACAGCGAACAGGTGTCCAAGATTCCGAGCCACCGTATGCTAGCGTTGCGTCGCGGCGAAAAGGAAAAGGTGCTCCGCCTCTCTATCGAAGTGCCGAACGAAGAAATGGTCGGCTACCTCAAGCAGCAGATTATCAAGGGCAACACCACTTGGACTCCTTACCTGGAAGCCATGTGCCAGGACGCCTGGGAACGCTTGCTCCAGCCGAGCATGGAAAGCGAAGTGCGCTTGATGCTCAAGGACGCCGCCGAAGAAGAAGCCTTCAAGGTGTTCAGCAAGAACCTTCAGGATGTGTTGCTCGCCGCACCTGCCGGCCACAAGGCTGTGCTCGCTCTCGACCCGGGTTTCCGTACGGGTTGCAAGGTGGCCGTGCTCGACGAAAACGGCAAGTTCATGGACCATGGCATCATTAAGCCGCATGAACCGTGGAACGACAAGGCCGGTGCCGCCGTGTACCTGATGGGCCTTATCGACAAGTACAAGATTGACTTGATTGCTATTGGTAACGGTACCGCTAGCCGCGAGACCGATGCCTTCTGCGCCGAAATGTCTGCCAAGTTCAAGGGCAAGGTTCCGCCGCGCGTGATCGTTTCTGAAGCAGGTGCATCTGTGTACAGCGCAAGCATGATTGCTATCCAGGAATTCCCGAAGGAAGACGTGACCACTCGCGGTGCGATTTCCATTGGCCGCCGTTTGCAGGACCCGCTGGCCGAATTGGTGAAGGTGGACCCGCAGTCTATCGGTGTTGGCCAGTACCAGCACGACGTGAACCAGCGCGAACTCAAGAAGCGCTTGGACGAAGTGGTGGAAAGCTGCGTGAACATGGTGGGTGTCGACGTGAACAGCGCCTCTGCTCCGCTGCTTTCCCACGTGGCAGGCCTGAGCAATACTTTGTCCGAAGCCATCGTGAAATACCGCGAAGAAAACGGTGCCTACGCTAGCCGCGAAGCCTTGAAGAACGTGAAGGGCTTCGGCCCGAAGGCCTTTGAACAGGCCGCCGGCTTCATGCGCATTCCGGGTGCTGAAAACCCGCTCGACGATTCTGCCGTTCACCCCGAAAACTACGCCCTTGTCGAAAAGATGGCCGAAAAGGCCGGCGTGTCGGTGAAGGACATGGTGGGTAACGCCGAAGCCGTGAAGGCGATCAACCTCGAAGAATTCTTGAGCGACGAAGTGGGTAAGGCTACTTTGGACGACATTATCAAGGAACTCCAGAAGCCGAGCCGCGACCCGCGTAAGGAATTCCGTTACGCCAAATTCGACGACAAGATTCGCACCATTCAGGACCTGATTACGGGCAGCTGGATGGAAGGTGTTGTCACCAACGTGGCAAACTTCGGTGCCTTCGTGGATATCGGCGTTCACCAGGACGGCCTCGTGCACGTTTCTGAAATCAGCGACAAGTTCGTGGAAGACGCCAAGACGGTGCTTACCGTGGGCGATATCGTGAAGGTGCGCGTGGTCGCAGTCGATGTGGGCCAGAAGCGCATTAGCCTTTCGATGAAGCAGGAAACTGCCGACGGCGTCGCCGGTGCCGGTGCAAATGGCCCGCGTGGCCAGCGCGCAGGCGGTAACCGCGGCGGATTCGGTGGCCACGGCCGCGATGGTCGCGGCAATGCCCGCCCGCAGGGCGGCATTCAGGGCCATGCAACCCTCGCAGACCTTAAGGCGAAAATCGCTGGTAAGGACCGCCCCGGTGCAGCTCCGAAAAAAGCCGCTGCCATGCCCGGCAAGATGAGCGCCTTGTTGAAAAACATGAAGAAGGGAATGTAGGTAATACCTAACTAATACCTACTCCAAAAAGACTGAGCCCGCATTTTAGATGCGGGCTTTTTCTGTATGGTTGTAAAATTTTGTTTAAGAAGGTGCTCGGAGGCCCGAAAAAAGCGTGTATAGTATATGGAGTGACTATTTTGAGCCCCTTTACAAAAATATTGACAAAATGTATTACAAATTGTAAATTTAATATGAAAATCATAGACCACGCTTTTGAAAGATTCGTTACGGCTCGTAGAGCTCATAAAGATGAGGAAATTCTATGGAAAAATTTAAAATAGCTCAAAATCCTATAATGACTGAGGATGAAGTTCTTGAATATGCCGGTAATATGGCCGACGAGTTCCGTGAAGGGCTTGCTAATGGTTCAACTATCGTGTCGGACGGCCCCTGGGAAGAAACCGTCAAGGCGATCAAGGAGCGCCATAAACGCAACGAGACCAAAATGGCGTCTTTCCGTTTGCCTGTTTGGATAATTGAAGGCCTCAAGCGCAATGCCGCGAAGGGCGATGTCAAGTACAGTGAATATGTAATCGAAACGTTGGCAAAAGCGGCTGTGTAAACTTTTCTTACAATTTCCTCTGTGGCATGATTCGTCTCGGTTGTGTGACGAACATCAAAATATGCCCATTAAGGGTCGTTGGGGTGTGTAAAAATTTTCTCGGGCTATTGCCTGGTGTGTAAAAATTATTTATTTTAGGATTATGTGTATTGCGCTAGAACATCTGTTTGATTACGACGACTTCCGCAAGTTCCTGCAAGACTACTTCGAGGAACAGAAAAAGATGCGCGCCGTCTTTTCGCACCGATTCTTCGCGGCGAAGGCGGGATTCAGCAGTTCGTCTTACTGCCTGAACGTCATCCGCGGGCGCTTTAACCTCACGCCAAAGTCTATCGATAAAATTGCGAAGGCGATGGATTTCGAGCCGTTGCAGAAGGCGTATTTCGAGGCCCTGGTGCAGTACAACCAGGCGCAACAGGTGAACGAGCGCGAAAACGCCTGGGAACAGATTGTCCAAATCCGCAAACAAATCGAATTTACACACGTGACTACTCGTGAACAGGCCTACTTTAGCAAGTGGTACTATCCGGTGGTTCGCGAAATGGCGGTGAATGCCGACTGGCACGACGACTATATGGTGCTTGCCCGCATGCTTACGCCGCAAATCACGACCGAAGAGGCCCGCGACGCTGTCAAGAAACTTCTGGAATGGAATTTGATCAAGAAGGTGGGCGACCATTACGAAGAAACTTCGCAAATGCTCGATGCCGCCGAAATTCCGCCGATTTCTTTGCGCCAGATTCGCCGCGAATACATTCAGCATGCTATCGGTGCTGTAGAATCCATGCCCAAGAACGAACGTTTTGCGGCGTTCACCACCTTGGCCATGAGTGAAAGTTCTTATAATTACGCTGTCGAAGTTCTTGAAGACGCCCGCAAGAAGATTATTGCGAAGGCGGCGAACGATCCTAATGTGGAGCGGGTTTACGAGATGATGCTTGTGGCGTTCCCGATGAGTAAGAAGATTGAAAAGGAGGCAAAATAATGGATACTTTGTTCAAATATGCCTCTGGTGTGGCTTTAGCTCTTTTTGCGGCTGGTTTGACATCTTGTTCCAAGAGTGACGAAACTGCCGGTGGCGTGACCGATATCGGTAACTCCATTGCAAGCGGAATCGTGGTGACCGAGGCGAATCAACCCGTGGCCCGTGCCCGCGTGGTAGCCTATTACGACAACTGGAATAAAACCTCCATCGAAGATTCTGTGGTGGTGGAAGCCGACGACAACGGTATTTTCAGTTTGAAGTTTGACAGTACGCGCTCTGTGGTGCTGTTCGCCGAGAACGGTTCCGAATCAGGCCTTTCCCGTATTCAGCATAGTGGTGCAGCCCTCGTGATGGTCGGTCACCCGCGCAGACTCGAAAGCAGTGTTGCCGAGGCCAAGTCCGGTTACATGCGCATTGTGGGCCGTAGCGAAGTCGCTCCCGTCAATTCCGATGGTTCGTTTGCATTTGAATCCATGCCCGTGGGCGAAATCTCGCTGGTGTATGTGGAAAGCGATCAGTCACAGGCCCGTTTCAACTTCATGACGGCTGTCGTGGGCGACACTCTCAAGATTCCGTCTCTTGAAAACAAGAACGAAGGCTGGCTCACGATTTCGGATTACCATTACTATAGTGGCGCCGCTTACGGTGGCATTATGGTGAACGTGCCCGATGGTATCTCTGTTCCGCAAGATACCGCTACGCCGGAACCGGTGGCGCCTGACACTACTGCAAAAGATACTTCCGCTGTCGATACTACGGAAGAACTTGCGATTTCCTTGAACCTCCACATGGATGGCTCTGATAGTGTTGCTAAGGTCTATAACAATGACGGCTCGGTCGCCGATTCCGTGAACTACGTGGAAGGTGTGTCGGGCAAGGGCATTCTGCTCAAGGTTGGTCAGTTCGTCGAAGTGGGCGATATTGACCCCTGTGCAGGTGACTTTACCATGAGCGCATGGACCAAGTGGAGCGGTTACCGTGGCGATGGCATTTACCAGCTTCTCTTTGCAGAACGTGAAGACTGGGTTGCCGGATTGTCCAGGTTCCAGCTGCAGTATGAATTTATGACGAGTTCCTTTGTTGCTGTGGGCGATGGCATGGACTTGTCGGGCTATGGCTATGCATGGCTTGCCAAGGGCAATGTCGAACGTGGTGGCACGCTGCCTATGAATGAATGGTCGCTGCTGGTGCTCGTTAACGAAGGTGGCAAACTGTACTTCTACATTAACGGCGAACTCGTGAGCAACAAGGCCGGTGTTCCGTTTACGCCCAAGAAAGTTGCTGCCTCGCTGCCGTTCCGTATTGGCGGCTCCGAAGTGCCGAACGATACTTGGAATGGCGCCATCGACGAAGTTAAGATTGAATCGGTCGCCCGCTCCGCTGAATGGGTCAAAGCCGAATACGAAAAATACGCAAAGTAAGAAAGTGTCATCCTGAGCGGAGCGCTGTGGCGCGAAGTCGAAGGATCTAATTCACAAATAAAAAAAGAGCTCTGTCTAAAAGACAGAGCTTTAAAAGTTTTCGGTAGACGGCGACTCTCGTCGCAACTTACTACTCGTACTTGATAACGCCGGCCGGGCAGCTGTCAGCAGCGTCCTTGATTTCGCTTTCGTAAGCGGAATAGTCAACGCCTTCCTTCACCTGCATTTTTTCGGGAACGCTGAACACTGCGTCGCAAGTAGCTTCGCAAGCGCCGCAGGAGACGCATTCGTCACTGGATTCGTCCAGCCAAACTTTCGTGATTGCCATAATATACCTCTTTGTGTCTTAGGTTGAATTTATATATGCAATATAACAAAATCTTGTTCTGTTAAAAAAGGAAAAGTTGAAAAATTACAAAAAACATTCAAAAAGGGATAATGAGGGCTTTTTCCTGTCTACTTCCTACTGCCTACTGTCTACTTTTCTAAATTTGTCTCCGTAAAAATAAAACGAGAGGAACTCGCACACGATGAAAAAAGTGGTTGTAAAAATTGGTGGCAGCCTGGCAATCGACGAAGCCAAGCTGGCTGATTTTGTGTCGGCAGTCTCTACCCTCCCCGGTAGTGGCTGTCAGGTTGCCGTGGTTCACGGCGGTGGCAAGGACATCAACGAGAATATCGCCTTGCTCAAGGAACAACCGACATTCATCGACGGCCTCCGAGTCACGACCCCCGGTATCATGAAGATGGTGGAGATGACCCTCTCTGGCCACGTGAACAAGAAGCTGGTGCGCATGCTCCTGAACAACGGTTGCGGTGCCGTCGGTATTTCGGGCGTAGATGCGAACCTGTTCCAGGTGGTCAAGAAGCAGGGCAAGGTGGACCTTGGCCTGGTGGGCGAAATCAAGAAGGTGAACCCGGGCATTGTGACCGCGCTCTGGGGTGCGGGGTTTGTTCCCGTGGTGAGCCCGATTTCAATCGGTCCAGATGCTAACGGCAACGGCGTGAGTTGGAACGTGAACGCCGACACGGCTGCATCTGAACTGGCTGTGGCGCTCGAAGCCGACCAGTTTGTGCTGGTGAGCGACGTGCCGGGCGTGATGGACGAAAACAAGAATGTAATTCCCGAACTGAGCGAAGCGGACGCCGAAAAGCTGATCGAGGCTGGCGTCATCTCCGGCGGTATGATTCCCAAAGTCCGCGAGAGTTTCAAGTCGATCCGACGAGGACTCAAGAGCATCCACATCGTGGGTTGGAAGGACGCGGAACACTTTGGCAAACAAATTAATGGAGATTTAAATTATGGCACAATCTTGCGCTAACCTGCTCGAACAGGATAAACAAATTATCGCGCCGCTCTACGGCAAGGCAGACATCAACTTCGTGAAGGGCGAGGGCTCTTACCTCTACGACGACCAGGGCAACAAGTACCTGGACTTCGTGGCAGGCATCGCCGTGAACGCGCTCGGTCACCAGAACCAGGCGATTAAGGATGCGGTGGTGGAACAGATGAACCACTTCAACCACATCAGCAACCTTTACCCGAACTACCCGCAGATTAATCTCGGCAAGGCCCTCCTTGAAATCACCAAGTTCGATAAGGCCTTCTTCTGCAACTCCGGTACCGAAGCTAATGAAGGTGCAATTAAGTTTGCACGTAAGTACTTCGACCGGAAGGGCGAAAAGAATCGGCAGAAGATAATCACGTTCGTGAACAGTTTCCACGGAAGGACGTATGCCGCACTTTCTGCGACGGGTCAGCCGGCTATCCGCGAAGGCTTCGGCTCCATGCCGGGTGATTTTGTGCACGTCACGTGGAACGACTGCGCTGCCTTGAAGGCTGAAGTGGATGGCAATACCTGTGCCATCATGCTGGAATCGCTGGCTGCCGAAGGTGGCGTGATGACTCTCTCTGCCGAAATGGTGCAGACTATCAATAGCCTGCAGAAGGAATTCGGCTGCCTCGTCATCGTTGACGAAGTGCAGGCGGGTGTGGGCCGTCTCGGAACCTTCCTCGGTTTCGAAAAGTACGGCCTGAATCCGGACCTCGTTTCTTTGGCTAAGGGAATCGGCGGCGGTCTCCCGCTCGGTGCGGTGCTGCTGCGCCAGAAAATTGCCGACCAGCTCAAGGCCGGCGACCACGGAACTACATTCGGCGGTAACCCGATTGCATGCGCCGCAGGTCTCGCTGTCGTGAAGCAGATTCCGGGCCTGTTGAAGAATGTCGCCGAACGTTCCGCCCAGCTGAAGGCGGGTTTGGCGGCCCTTGTGGAAAAGTACAGCTTCGCCAAGGAAATCCGCGGTGAAGGCCTGATTCTCGGCGTGGCTCTCGACGAATCCATGCCGGTCGGTAACATCATCGCCGCCGCTCGCGCAGAAAAGCTCATGGTGCTTTCTGCCAAGGGTAACGTGCTGCGTATGCTTCCGCCGCTGAACGTGAGCGCCGCGGAATGCGAAGAGGCGCTTGCGAAACTCGGCAAGGCTTTTGAAGCAGCTTCCAAGGCAGTGAAGTAACATTCATAACATAAAGACTATAGGGACCGCGACGAATATGCCGCGGTCTTTTTTTGTTCATGTACTTTGCGCGTACATTTTCTAGATGTCAACTATATGCGACAAAATGATTCGTTTTGTAAAAACATGTTCAAAAACATACCTGCTATAACTGTCGTAATGTAATTTGAAATCTTCAATACCTCATTAAAATTTATGGAAAGTTTGAATTATCGTTTTGTCACAAGTTCCTTGCGCAATCTTCTCCAGTCACATGCAGAAGAAATGCTTTCGTTGATTGAAACCCTGAAGAAATCTTTGAAGGCGGCGCCAGCGGGAACGCTCAATGTCTCACCTCACCAAGGAACATTTCAGTACTATCGGGTGTTGCCTAGTACCGGGAAGAAGGGGCGCTATATTTCAAAAGAGCAACGCTCGCTCGCCCAAAAACTCTCGCAGCGTGATTATGACAAGGCGCTGCTTGTCGAATTGCAAAAACAACTTAAAGCGATTGACAAATGTATTCCTGCGTGCAAACCGGAGCAATTTGGCTTGCTTTGGCAAAAACTGCATCCGGCGCGGCGCGCCTTAGTCAAGCCTTACGTGTTGCCTGACGATGAATATTCCCGCTTGTGGATGAGCATTGAGTACAAGGGTCGCGGATTTGATGACGCCGCGCCGCAGCTAATGTCTGCAAAGGGCGAGCGAGTCCGTTCAAAGTCAGAAATCATTATCGCTGACACCTTGTTTCGACTTGGAGTTCCTTATCGCTATGAATTTCCGTACAAGATGCGCGATGGAAATCGTCGTATAACAGTTTACCCTGATTTTACATGCCTGAATGTTCGAACGCGCCAAGAGTTTATTTGGGAGCATTTTGGCTTGATTGAAGATAGTGGCTACGCCAAGAATATGATTGCCAAGTTGGAATTGTATGCGGCGAACGATTTTTTTGCAGGCGTGAATTTGCTGACATCTCAGGAATCGTATGAGCATCCGCTGAACACGGTGTATGTGGAACGCGTGGTGAGGAAATTTCTTCTTTAGTGCGGTGAAAATGCCTCGAAAGGCGGTGGAATCTTTTTGATAATACCCGTTTCCACCGCCCAAAAAGTACCAACTTGAGTTTGTTTGCCTTTTATTGCCGCTTTTTAGCGGTGTGTTTTGTTGGAAAGGGCTGTTTTCACCGCTGATAACTTCTGTGGCGAATGCAAAACGGAGCCATCAATAAAAAATTGGCGGTGGAAAATCAAACTTTCGTCTGTTTCCACCGCCAAAAGCGATACGCAGCAAAGCCGTGCGCTTTATTCTTTCACCGTCGGGGCCTGGCGAGCCACAGGGGCGAGCTGCCCATGCTTACGGAACAGGTGCTTCACGAGCGTGCCGAATCCACGCATCACGCGGTAGCGTTCGCGCGGATTCTTGATCGCCATGATGCCCTGACGCAGAATATAGCTCGGACGCAGGTAGAATTCACGGCGGGCCTTGTCGCAGAAGTCCACAAGTGCCTGGCTGGTGAGTTCGCCGCGCTGGATGGTGGTGCGGTGGAAACCGTCTTTGTCGAGCCACTGGTTGTAATCCTTTGTCTGTAATGCGCCGCTTTCCAAGGCTTCCTTGTAAGCCTCGGTGCCGGGGTATGCCATAATGGGGTAGAACTGAGCCGTATTCGGGTTCAACTTCTTGGCGTAGTCGAGCGTCATGCGGAGCGTTTCCGGCGTGTCGCCCGGGTTACCCACCATAAAGCAGCCGTGCACCAGGAGTCCCGCCTTGCGGGCGTTCTTCGTGAATTCGATTGCCTTGTCGGTGTTCTTGACACCCTTGTGGATGTTTTCGAGAACCACAGGCGAAGCGCTTTCAAATCCCACGCACATTTCGCGGCCGCCGGCCTTTTTCATGAGCTTGAGCAAGTCGAGCGGCACATCGGCGCGAGCGTTGCAGCTCCAAGTAATCTTGAGGCCGCGTTCCAGAATCAGGTTGCAGATTTCGCGAACGTGTTCGTGGCTTGCGGTAAACGTATCGTCTTCGAAGAAGACTTCGCCGAGGTCGTCAAAGTTTTCCTTGATATACTGCAGTTCGTCCACCACATCTTTCGGAGAGCGGCGGCGGAACTTGTGGCCGTTCAGCGTCTGCGGAATCACGCAGTAACTGCAGCGGTTCGGACAACCGCGTCCCGACAGAATCACAATCAGCGGGTTCAGGTTCGCGCCGTAGAAATACTTCTTGTAGCAACTGTACAGGTACTTGCGGTAAACTTTGGACACCCACGGGATTTCGTCGAGGTTTTCAATCTTCGGACCTTCGGGCTGAAAATCTACTGTACCGTCGGCCTTGCGGAAGGCGAGGCCCGCGATGCTAGAAATGTCCTTGATGTCGCCGCGCAGGTAGCGGGCGAGATTCCTGGCGGTGTAGTCCGCCTCGCCGATAATCACGAAGTCGAGGCTCGGTTCCATTTCCATAGATTCGAGTGGCTCGGCAGTAGCGTGCGTACCCATAATAGCGATCTTCGTTTTCGGAAGCGCTTCTTTAATGGCGTGCACCACCTTGAGGTCGTTCAAAATACTCGGAGTACTCGTGCTGCAAACCACGAGCTCGGGGTCAAACTTCTTGATACCATCCAGAGTCTGCGCGAGGTCAAGTTCCATGGCCGGGCTATCGATGAGCTGAATCTCGTTACCGTCGGCTTCGACAGTGCCAGCGGCGTAGCTCAAAAACATGGGCCAGTAAAGGGTAGAAGACTTGGTCACGCACGGACTGCGCGACTCGCGACTGAACATCGGATGAAATGGGGGATTTAAAAAAGTAATGCGCATAAGCAATGGCAAAATACATAATTATCGATGATAAAGCTACATTTGGTTTCGATGAAAGCGTTGATTTCGTTGTGTATTTCTCTATGCGGGCTTTGCTCGATTGCGCTGGCGCAAAATTCGCCGGCGGTGGCGCTTGATACGATAAAAGAATTTTACGCAGACAATTCGCTGTCCCGCATCTATACGGTGCAGAAGGGAACAGATGTCCGCGAGGGTATAGCTTATAGTTATCACCCGAACGGCAAAATCGCAATCGAGGCTCCGTACAAAAACGGCAAACTCGACGGCGTGTTCAGGAGTTATTACGACAACGGAAAACTTTGGCAAACCGTTGGTTACAAAGATGGCATCGAAGAAGGGTTCACGACAGTCTACTTCGAAAACGGAATGAAAAAATCCCGTGAATCCTACAAGAACGGAATCTTGGATGGCCTCACCGAAGAGTGGGACGACAAGGGAACTCTTCGACGTAAACTGCCGTATGTGCGTGGGCATCTGCACGGCGTTGCAAAAGTTTTCGACGAACTAGGTAGCCTCAAAGAAGAAATGACTTTGGAGCATGGGCTTCGGCACGGAACGTACCGCCGCTATAGCAAAGGCTTGAAAGTTCTTGAAGCTGTATTCGAACAGAACCGCTGCGTTAAAAACTGCGACTTTTAAATGTACCCGGCCCACTCGGCGGCAACGCTGGGCGAGGCTTTGCGGATTTCTTTGGCGTGTTCGCTGTCGTCGGCGAGTGTGATGTCGCCGCTTGCAATTTTTGCCTTGATATCTTCGAATGTTTTGGGCTGCTTGGCTTCGGGCAGTTGATCGCCCGGCACAATGCAAGGTGCATCGATGGCGGTTTTCGCCTTGTCTTTGACCGGCGAATATTCGCGGGCGGCGGGCACTTCGTAGAATTTGTCTTCTTCGGGGCACCAGGCCATCAGCTTTTTGCCGTAAACGCAACCCGCGTCAAGCCCAATGAATCCGGGGCGGTTCACGAATCCCATCTTGGCCCAATGTCCGAAAACGACCGTTTTGTTCCAATTAATTTGTTCAAACCACGGACGGTCGTTCCAGTATCTTACGGACAAAATAACTTCCCGGTCCATGTCCTCTAGTCTGACCTTGCCCGGTTCCAAACCGGCGTGAACCAGCAGCGCGTGTGGAGTGTCGCGCCACAGGGGCCAGGTGCTTACCTCGGCGGCAATGGCGTGCCAGGTTTCCATCGGGAGCTTCGCGAAGCGGGCGCGTTGCTTTTCGGTCCAGCCGCTTTCGGGCAGTTCCAGTGCGCGAATCAAATGCTCTTCGTGGTTGCCGCGCACGGTGAGAATACCGTTGTCTTTCACGAACTGCAGTGCCCGCAACATGTCGGGGCCCTTGTTGATGATATCGCCCGTCTGGTACAAGGTGTCTTTGCCGCGCACAAAACCGAATGCGTCTACAATGTGCTCGAGTTCATCCGCGCAACCATGCACATCACCGATATAAAGAGTCCTACTATTCATAACTAAAGTGTCATCCTGAGCGAAGCCGTTAGGCGAAGTCGAAGGATCTAAACGTGAACTGCCTGGCGGATTTTGTTGAGTTCGTCGGCGGTGAGTTCGCGGAATTCACCGGCGGGCAAGTCGCCCAAGGTGAGTTTGCAGTAACTCACGCGTTTGAGGTCGCGAATTTCGTAGCCTACGGCGCGCATCATGCGACGGATTTCGCGGTTCTTGCCTTCGATCAGCACGAGTTCGGCGAATCCTTTTTCCAAATAAATGTCGGTGGCGAATGCGATTTCTTCTTGCTCGGCGCCTTCTTCGCGGATGTCTACGCCGTCCACCAGCTTTTGCGCGGCGTGCTCGCTGAGCGGGCGGTCTGTCCACACGTAGTAGCTGCGCGGAATTTCGTAGCTCGGGTGCGTGAGTCGGTGCAAGAGTTCGCCATCGTCGGTAAATAGCAACAGTCCGCGGCTCTGCAAGTCCAGGCGGCCCACATACTTAAGGCTCTGGTAGGCGGGCGGCAAGTAGTCGTACACGGTGCGGCGGCCCTGCGGGTCGGTCTTGGTGCAAACGCAGCCGGCCGGCTTGTGGAACATGATGGTCGTCGTCTTGCGGGGGAGCTTGGCGGGCTTGCCGTCGACTAGGATTTCGTCGGCGTTTTCGTCAACCTGGTGGCCGAGGTCCTTAATGACTTCGCCATTCACCTGCACGCGGCCTTCTTCAATCAAGGTGTCGGCGGCGCGACGGCTCGCAATTCCACAGAGAGAGATGTATTTGTTGATACGCATAGGAAAGTAGGCAGTAGGAAGTAGACAGTAGGCAGTGGTTAGTGATTAGGTCATCCAGGCTGATTGTCATTCTGGGCTTGACCCGGAATCAGCTTTTTCCGGCATCAGCTTTTTTATCCTCATAAAGCAGTCCGAACCTAAGACCCGCAGTGCTGATTTTAAATGTTTCGACGCGGAGCTTCTCCAAGAGCGACTTGAGCCAGAAAAGCCCGCAAATAATGACTTCGTGTCGGCCGTTTTCCAGGCCCGGGAGCATGGCGCGGAGTTCCTTGGACAAGTTGGAAATACGCGTAGTGATAGCGTCCAAGTCGCTGATCGAAAGTTCCAAACCTTCGATGGCCTTATAGTCGAACTGTTGCTTGTTCAGGTAGACCATGGCGAGGGCAGTGCCCGTGCCGCCAATCAGGTAAACCGGCTTCTTGGTCATGCCCTTGAAGCTGACTTCCTTGAAGGTTTCCTTCACGAACTTCTTGTATTCCGGGCCAGGAATCGGGCCCATGGCCTTGAACATCTTGAGGGCGCCCACCGGAATCGAGAACGTATTGTCCCCATTGCTGAGTTCGGTCGAACCGCCACCGATGTCAATCGTGACGAGGCCTTCGCCGTGCCATTCCTTGACCGAGCGGTAGGTGAGCTTGCCTTCTTCTTCGCCACTGATAATTCGCGGCTTGATCCATAAGGCTTTTTCGACTGCGGCAATGACTTCGTCCGGGTTCTCAGCGTTGCGCATGGCTTCGGTCATCACGGCGGCTTTGAGGTTTGCACCCAAGGCGTGCAAATCCATGCGGAACTTCGTCATGATGGCTTCCAGTTCCTTGATTCGTTTTTCGGTAATGGCGCCGTGTTCGTAAATGTCTTCGCCCAGTCGGCAGACTTCGACTTTCTGGAGCTTGGGAACTAGCATCCCCTCCTCAAACGCCGCAATCAAGAGAATGCAGCTGTGGCTCCCGATGTCGACTGTGGCAACCAGTTTGTTATCCATTGGAAGCCTCGCTAGATCCTTCGACTTCGCTATCGCTTCGCTCAGGATGACACGTGGGTGATGCCTCATCGGAGCCAGAGACCGCTTCGTCTTTGGCTTTCAGCATACCGCTCTTAATTTTCTCTGCGATTTTCGCCGGGTTCATCAAGAACTCCTTTGCAAATGCAATCGCTTCTTCTATAATAGAATTCGGGTGCTTGCCGTTCCAGCTGGCGACCAAATCGCCGGATTCGCTACCCAGTTCTTTACCTTCGCGGAGTTCTTGCCCCATTTTCAAGGCCAACAGCAATCCCAGCTCAAAGGCGCGGGGTTCCGTTTTGCCTTCTAAAAGTTTTTCCACGCGCTCGATGCGCTGTTCATAGGGGATTTTTTCCAATTCGGCAAGGTCTTTTTCAGAAATCATAACCCAAAAATAGAAAACGAGCCTCGGAGTAATCCGAGGCTCGCCAACAAAGGAGAATTATGTTGATTACTTCTTTGCAGCCTTCTTAGCAGCGGGCTTCTTAGCGGCCGGCTTCTTTGCAGCAGCGGGCTTCTTAGCAGCGGCCGGCTTCTTAGCAGCGGCCGGCTTCTTTGCAGCAGCGGGCTTCTTAGCGGCGGCCGGCTTCTTGGCGGCGGGCTTCTTTGCAGCAGCAGGCTTCTTAGCGGCGGCCGGCTTCTTGGCGGCGGGCTTCTTAGCAGCCGGCTTCTTAGCAGCAGCGGGCTTCTTAGCAGCGGCCGGCTTCTTAGCGGCAGCGGGTTTCTTAGCAGCGGGCTTCTTAGCAGCCGGCTTCTTTGCAGTCTTTGTAGTAGCCATTTTTTTCTTCCTTATGGTTATGTTGTGAATTAGCTGTGTATAAAATAACTTATTTTCACAAATAATCAACACCTTTTTCAAAAAAAATTAAAAAAAAGTTGTTTTTTTACAAAAAAAAGATTATGCAAGTGATGCAATTCACTTTTAAAACGTTTTGTTAGTTTGTTTGTAACGCGTCAAAATAGTTTTTGTCAACCAAAATACACTCAAACAAAAAAGTTCCCGACATCGCCGGGAACCGCGTAAATAAAGGGCTCGTAAAGGGGCTGCAAAACGCTGGTTGAGTTCGTAACTTAAAGAATATCAATCAGATACGAACTTCGAACCATCAATTTTGCTCCTAAGTTTTTCTTGCGAAATTACTTTCCTGAGCTTTGCACGCTATCTATATACTTCCTGAATCCTTCGACACCAAGACTATACATGTCGACGAACTTCGTTGCGAACGGTGGCAGCTTGCGCGGGTGCATGCCCAAGGCGTCGTGCATCACGAGCACTTGACCGTCGGTGAACTTTCCGCCGCCAATACCGATCGTCACCGCGTTCACCATGCCGGTAATCTTGGTGCCGAGCTCTTCGGGAATGTGTTCCAGCACAATCTCGAAACAGCCCAGGTCGTCTACGTACTTGGCCGCCTTGATGATTGCGGCCGCTTCTTCTTCGGTGCGGCCCTTCTGCTTAAAGTTTTCGGCCGTCTGCGGCAAAAGTCCGAGGTGCGCACAAATAGGAATGTCGTGGTTCAGCAAATATTCGTGCACGCCCGTGGGGGTGCCCTCGATTTTTACACAAGAAGCTCCCACGTCCATAAAGCGGCGAGCGTTATCGTAGGCCGTTTGCGGATCCTTGTCGCTCAAGTAGGGCATGTCGGCCACCACGTGGGTGTTCGGTGCCCCGCGGCAAACCGCCGCCACAAAAATCAGCATCTCGTTCATGCCGATTTCGCGAGTGCTCTTGTAGCCGAGCATCGTGTTTGCAAGGCTGTCGCCTACCAAAATCTGGTCCACGCCTGCCGCCTCTGCCATCTGGGCAAAAGCGTAGTCGTAGGCAGTAATCATTGAAACTTTTTCGCCTTTAGCTTTCTTGTTCTTTATGTCGATTGGGCTGAGCATAATTTACGAACCTCCTGTAGCCATGAAAGGGAATGGATTTCTTTCAGGAATCCGATGTGATTGCGCAGATAAGATAGCAAAGCATTCTCCACAAAGACGCGCCCCGTGAGTTTTTGTAGCGCCTGCTCGGGGTTGTTTTGCGTTAAATTCAGTTCCCAGAGTCCCTGCAATGTCTCTGCGCGGGCACGTGCGCTCTGTACACCCTGGCACTGCTTGCAAATGAGCGCGCCCGATTCCGGGAAAAAGTCCGCTGCGGGTTCCGTAAGCACCTTTTCACAGCGGTTGCACACGCCAAGTTCCAGGTGGTAGCCCCACAAGTCGCAAATGTCCAGCAACCAGCGGCTGAATACCGAGTCGGCGGATGATTGATCCTTCTCACTTGCAGCGGGCGAGTCGAACTCCGCAAGCGCCTGCTTTAGCAAGGCGAACTCCTCGGGAATCGGAGTGGCCGGTGGCGCGTAACGCAGCACAATCTCAGCCATCACCTGCGCAATCGCCAAGTCCATCAGCGACGCCCGCAAGTGCGCATGCCAGTTCACGATAGACGCCTCTTTAATGAACTGCAACTCCTTGGCCGGGTTTTGCCGGAACACCACCTCTGAAAGGGCGAGCGGGTCGAGCGCCCCTTTAAAGGGAGACTCCTTGCGCTTAGCGCCCTTGATAATAAAACTCACCACGCCACACTCTTCCGTGAGCGCTTTCACTATAAAGCTCGAGTCGCTGTACGCAAACCGGTGCAGCACTATCGCCTGAGTTTTGATCATTTACGGCCTTCTACTTTGCAGAAAAGACTGTTTTCACTCATAATGAGTATAAGGTAGAAAAAAGAAAGGCAGTTGATCCAAAAAAACGCTAGACTGTATTGCGAAAAAGGGGTGAATATATTATATTGTGTATGATGCGAAAATTTTCGCAACGAATTTTTTCGCAATGAAACTTTTGGCGCTGGAGCGACTATGAATCCTTTTAAATTCGGCACAATCGTAGAAGATGAGTTCTTCACAGACCGCGTGAACGAACTGGAACAAATCAAGCAGATGTTGGATAGCGAGAACCACCTGGTCTTGATATCTCCCCGTCGATTTGGCAAGAGTAGCCTGGTGGCAAAGGCCTTGCAACAAATCGGTCGCCCGTCCATTACTATTGATTTCATGAAGGTCTTGAATGTAGAGGATTTGGCAGCACAAGTTTTGCGTCAGGTGTTCCGTCTTCATAAGTTTGAGAAGGTAAAACATTTCATGAAACATTTCCGCGTCGTGCCCACACTCTCTTATAATCCGATGACAGATGGCATGGACGTGAGTTTTGTCCCCTCAGTGGGCAAATCTTCTGCGATGTTGGAAGACTCCTTGGAATTGTTGGAGAAGGTGTCTTCTGCTGAGAATCGCCTCATTGTGGTGTTCGATGAATTCCAAGAGGTGAACTCCATTGACAAGACGCTGGCGAAGCAGCTGCGTGCCATTATGCAACGGCAGAAGGGGCTGAACTATATATTCATGGGGAGTCAAGAGTCCATGATGGAGGAAATTTTCGAGAAGAAAAAGTCCCCGTTCTTCCATTTTGGTGAACGCATGAATTTGAAGAAAATTCCGTACGACGATTTTTATCGCTATGTCGAAAGTCGCCTGCCAAAGATGCCCGCTTCGCAGAAGGCTTCCATCACCGAAGAAATTCTCAAGTTTACGGATGTTCACCCCTACTACACGCAACAGCTGGCTGCTGCAGTTTATAACGCTTTGGTGTATGGCAAGATAACGGAAAATGTCGTCGTCTATGCCGTAAAGAGGCAGGTGGAGGAACATTCCCTGGACTACGAACGTCTTTGGGCGAACATGAACCGTACCGATCGCAAGGTGATGCTCTCGCTTGCCAACAAGAAAAACCCCATAACAGACAGGTCTGTACCCACTAGCACCTCGTTCAGTTCTATCAAACGCCTGTTGAAGCAGGGGTACGTAATCAAAACAGTCGGCTATGAACTTGAAGACCCGTTCTTCGGTGAGTGGATATTGGGAAATTGATTTGTTTTACTTAGCAGGGAACGGAGGCCAACCCATGACCTGGCCGCCAAGCACGTGCAGGTGAATGTGGAACACCGTCTGGCCTGCGTCGGCCTTGCAGTTGAACACAAAACGAGCGCCCGATTCTTCGATACCCAGTTCTTTCGCGATAATTTGTGCGCGGTAAAGCATTTTGCCCACCAGTTCGCAGTCAGTCGGCTGCATGTCCATGATGGTCGAAATGTGGCGCTTGGGCACTACCAGAAAGTGCACCGGGGCCTGCGGGACAATGTCGTAGAAGGCGAACACGTCGTCGTCTTCGTAGATTTTCTTGGAAGGGATTTCACCCTTGATGATTTTGCAGAAAAGACAGTTTTCACTCATAGTGACTATAAAGTAGTAAAAAGAGAGACCGCCCGTTTTTAGGGCGGCTGGAAAGGGGAATGGGCTGTTGGTAGAAATTCTAATTGCAGAGGCCTGTTTCAGTCGAAAAACAGACTCCTTGACGCGTCGTGAACGGCTTTCCTTTATCTGAGCCCTGGGCGCTCTGTACGAAAACTTCAAGAGAATGGGTCTTTTCGTTTTTGTTCAACCATCTAATTTTAAAATTATATCTATTCTGTCCGCCGACTCCGGTTTTTGCGGCGTTTGAGTCTCCGTTCATTGCTCTACTGACAAAAAGAGGCTTAGTGGGGAACGTTCTCCACCATGTTTCGTTATTGATTTTAGTTTGATAGGCGGTGAAAGTACTGGTAGATTTGATGTTGTTGCCGCTGTGCTGTCTGGCGTAGAGAATGTCGGCGACAGCGCCGAATCCGGCGTCTTTAAGAGCGTCTCTCCAAAATCCGTCACTTGTAAGGAGCCCACACATATTTTGGTTGTCGTTGATTCTACGCGTGTTGTTTGCTTGGAAATTGGCTGGGAGAATGTCGTGCAGTTCGATAATAAACAGTGTTACACCGTTATCGCTGGCTAACCAATTGCGTAAATTATCCTTGTTGTTCTTTCCGCTACCACAGGAGTTCGATTCGTCCATACGAAATACGTCATCTTCGTACAAGGCTCTGTTAAGGGCGTCGCGAAGGTAATAAAGCTTCATTAGGTCAATTTTTTGCCTTGTCTTTTCAATGTAGTCGGTGAGCTGGGGCACTGCAACGCCTGAAAGCAGGTTTACAATAATGATTACCACCATTAATTCAACGAGGGTAAAACCGGCCTTCCTTTTGTTCCGGTCAGCGTCTTTAGTGACCTTGAGCGAGCAGAACTCGCCAATTTTCTTTAAAATTCCAATCAGCATAAAAACCTCCTTCTTAACTGAGGCCTAACAGCGTAAATATAAAACAATTTTTTACACGAGTCTGTGATCTGTAACAAAAATATGATTTTTTTCTTATTCCAACTTGGAACATAGGGACGTTGGGAAAAATGTGCATCTTTCCGTTTTTACAAAAGTTTTACAAAGAATTGGTATTCAAACGCCCTAAAAAAGCGTGTTAAGTAATAGGGGGTGCCCGTAACTTAACACGAAAGGAAACACATGTCTGACAATACCAATCATTCTACAAAAAACTACATCGTCACGAACGAACAGGGCGAAGAATTTCTGTTGCCCAAATACGCGGCGACTTTCCGCATCCTGATGGACGACAAGGACACAATCCGCGACGTACTCAACAGCCTGCTTCAGCTGGACCATGACCATGAAATTGTTGACCTCGAATATGAATTCGAGAAACCCATCGACATCTTTATGCCCGAAAACGACCCCGCGCGCCTCGACGTCTGGGTACACACCCGGGACAATCGGTATCTCAACATTGAGATGCAGAATAAAGTGCACTCGTTCTTTTTCGACCGCATGCAGCTCTACAATTCGTACCTCACGCTGCGCGGCAAGTACGAGTTTAACCGTTCTGACTATTTCCTGGGCCTGCCGGAAGAAGAACGCCGGTACCGGTACTACGAACTTCCGGAAACGGTATCCATTTAGCTCTGCAACAATCCGGTACTCAGGTCGAAGGAAATCTACAAGGATGTGTGGACCACCTATAGCGAATACGAAGTCAAGTTAGGGAACGCCCTTCCCATTTCTCGGAAAAATAGGTATATTATCGTTGATCTGCCCAACTTTTTGCAGTTGCGCAAAGGCGTAAAAACCCGCGAAGATTTCTGGCTCCGGCTCATTTCAAGAGGACCGCTCCAGGTTCCCGAAACGGAAGACCCGATCTTTGCGAATGCACTTGACCGCCTGCGCGTAAGCCGCATGAACCCTGAACTTTTGAAAGCACTGGAGGCAAACATGTTCGACCGTCATGAATACGAAGCTCTCGAAGCCGAAGCCTTCTTGAAGGGCCAAGCAAATGGCGCACGGCAGGAACGTGAAAAGAATGATGCTGAAAAGTTGAAAATGGCAGAATTCTTTCGTTCTAAAGGTATTCCGGAAGAGATTATCGCTGAAGGCTTTGCCTTGAAATAGCTTCCATGTTCACTTGAAATTACCTTGACAACCCGGCGAAAGCCGGGTTTTTCTCTTTTTCAATTTAAGTTGGAATAAAAAATTTTCAGTTTTTTTCTTAAAAAAATGTTTTTTTTCAAAAAAATTTGTATATATACATCATCAAAGTTCTGGCTGGAATATGGCGATTTTGATGTGAAAACGATAGAATTTTGCGAACAAAGTAAAAATTAGTGACAAAAGTCTGACAATTTTTACACAAAAATGCAAAAAATTTTGCAAAACTATTGCTTTTCTGAAAAAAATTGTTTATATTACAGACATAAACCGGTTGAACGCCCACTGACGGGCCTAAGACCAAACAAGTGTGTAACAAACAACAAGGAGTACACTATGAAAAAGCAAGGTTTTACCCTTATCGAATTGATGGTCGTGATCGTGATCATGGGCATCTTGGCCGCCGTCGCAGTACCGAAACTGTTCGGCATGATCGCTAAGTCCAAGGCTTCCGAAGTCGGCCCGTCTGCTGGCGAATACATCAAGCTCCAGGACGCTTACGTTGCTGAAACTGGCGTGTTCTATGGTTCTTGGGAACTGATTGGCTTCACGATGCCGAAGTCTTCCAACTTCGACTATGATGGCTATAAGGGCGCTAACGACAAGACCTCCATTACGACAGCTAAGACTGATGCATGGAAGGCTACTGCAAAGTCTACTTTGAATGACTGTCCGGCCCAGAGCAAGTGGCATCTCGACATCGCTGCTAATAGCTCTACTGGCGGCTCCGTTGTCTATAATGCTGGCCTGACCAACAAGTCCAAGTGCCTGTCTCTCACGCCGAACTTTGCTGCGTTCTCTTCTGACAGAGCTACGTTGAACTAAGTTCGAAAAAAAATGAAAGAGCTCCCTTCTGTAAAAGAGGGGGGTTCTTTTTTTTCGTATAAATGCTGAGTGTTCTTCCGTCAATGAGAAAAATTTATTTCTTTATTATCCCTGTTTGTGCGTCTTTTCTTACTGGCGTAGCTTCTTTCTTGTTTGTTACGCCGCAAGGGCATGGATTCTTTTCCGTTGATGTGCTCTTTTTGCTGCTGTTCTTTTTATTGCCACGGGGAAAGTTTTTATGGAAAATGCCGTTTGTCATCATCGTATGGATTTACGCCATTGCGTCGAACTCTATTGACGCTTATGCTACAGCAGGAATTGTCTTCATCCTAGTTGTTTTGTCGGCTGCGATTCCGCGTAATCGCCAATTTTTGTTGCCAGCATTCATTGTGCTTGCCTTGTTTTCTTCGATTGCTGATTGGGCAAATTTCTTTTATGCAACATTTGTCCTTACTTTGTCAGATGTTTGGGGGTTGGCAAAGTTCTTTTGGTGGGGTCCGTGTCTTTTTTTGCTGATACCGTTATTGCAAATTTTATTGGAAGTTTTTTTTGCTCGCAAAATTTTGTGGGGAGAACGATTGGAAATTTCGCATTTGACGGCATATGTCATTGCGACTTTGGTAATTGGACTTAATTTTAGCATAAGTGCGTTACAGCTTAAACAGCCCATTCTAGATTTTTCAGTAAAAAAATGGATGTGGCAACTTTGTACTCCTGGGATTATTGGGCATAATTTGTATCTGCAAGAAGATATTAAGGCGGCATTTCCTGTCTGGGAAAAAGAAAAAGCGGTGATTACTGATTTTTCAAAGCCAACGGTTGTTGTGCTCATTGAAAGTTTTGGTGTTAACAAATCTATGGCTTATACGGATTCTTTGCTTGCTCTGTATAAAAATTCAAAAGTTTCCTTTATTGGACTTTTCCCGCGCGATGCGGCTCATACACAGGGGGCTGAATGGGAGGATTTTGGCGCTCCGCAAGGAAGTTTAAATGAAAAAATAGTTCCTCAACAATTTAAAGCAAATGGATTAGAAACATGGTTCCTTCATGGATATGATGGAGATTTCTACGAACGCGATGAGAATTATGATAAATTCGGTTTCGATCACCTTCTTTTTAAAAAAGATTTTGAGGAACGAAATTTTTCGAGTTGTCAATATGGATTTAAAGGTATTTGTGATTCGTCTGTAGCAGTCTTTATAGATTCGTTGCTTGCGGATTCATTGCCTAAATTTATTTATTGGACGACTCTTGATGCCCATCCACCGTATGAATTTGCGAAGATTCGAGAAAAATCGATTGCTTGTGAATCTCTTGCCCTTTCTGACATTGACTGTACTTACTTTACATTACAACAGAATACGGCTCGATATCTGGTTCGACTGGCTCAGAAGTATCCGAATTATCGTTTTGTAATTCGTGGAGATCATCGTCCGATGGGGTCGCTTGAGCAATCGGATTTTGTACAGTCCTTTTATTTTAGATGGGTCCCATTGGTGATTTTGAACTAGATTATCTTAATTTAATGCAATGTATGGAACCCATCTTTTGTAAAATTTTTCCTGGAACGGAACGGGTGAAAGAATTGGGTTGTGGTCGCCCTGAATAATGAAACGGACGTTAGGGTGCTTTTGCGCTAGATTTGCAATCAATCGCAATGACATCTCTAGACGATTTGAGTATATTGAATCGACCACATTTGTATTCGCATAATAGATGGACTTTGTTTCGATGATTGGGAATTTAGTATCTCTTGTAGTCCATGCGATGAAATGTTTTAAAGAGTCGTTCAATAGGTCGTCAATTTGGTTGGCGATTTCGGCATCGGAAGATTTTTCTATAAAGTGAATATCCTCGAATCCCAAATTATGAATGTATTTGAAACGTTGATGTTTTAAACTGTCTCCCCCGAAAAAGAATGTTGTCTTGCAATTTTTTTCAGTGAAAATTTGGGGTAAAAATGTTGTGTCTCGATGGCCGCTTGAGTCTCGATGTATTTCGTGTATGAGGTCCTCGCGTTCTGCAGTCCTTGTCCTGCTGTACATGCGATGATGGCTACCGGCAGCGGCAATTTTCCCATCGAATATTTTTAGTTGCTTATCAAAACGATTTATATCGAGTGGAACGCCCCAACTTTCTATAAGGATTATGACGTTGCTTCTTGTTGTGTCTACAAAATTTCGTGTAATGCTGGCAGAATCGGTCACTATGTACTTGTCTTTAAAAATATCGTCTATTTCTTTGCGTTGGGGCGGTTGCGGTGATGTGCGGACAAAATAGTCTATTATGGGAAATTGTACTAGAGGTTGCGACGGAAAGAGATTGTATGCGGCAAAATATGTTATCAGCGTTACGAAAAGAATGAGGCTGATATCTGTTAAATGGAAGGTAGGAATTTTCCAGACTATCACGATTGCTAATCCGCAAGTGACAAATGGAAGAATCGCATACCAGCTGGTACACCATCCTTTTATTGCTAGAAGGTTCTGCAAATCGATCCAAGCGACGGAGACAAGGCCGATGATTAAGACTAGTAAACAAAGGAATAGCCATGTGGCTTTGTCCAATCGCAATGACGTTTTTGCTCTGTATAATTTCCCTTTAACAAAAACAATAAACAGCAATAAGGCGAAATATTCATACCCGAAAAGTCCGCGAACGAGGTCTTGTCCCTTTTCGAAGGTGAACAGAAAGGGGACTATCGTTATAAGAGCGGTTGCAACCAAGAAGTACAATATTTTCTTCATTGTTCCTCCTTGTTGACGAGCCTGTATTTGCAGAAACTCATTTCACCGAAAGTTTTCAAGGTGTTTACTGCAACACTGTCGTAGTGGTGCCTTTGCAAGAAACCTGTTAGATGAGATGCGTCAAGGGCTATTACGTTATCGTTGATTACATCTTTTATCGGATTTGCAACATTAAAATCGCGCAGAGTTGCTTCTATTTCTGGAAGATAGGGAGTCCAGTAGCCTAAAGATATGGTTCTGCGATAACTCCCGATTGGTTCAGCCAAATATGGAGGATTTTTGTGGTGGCTGAACTTCATAAAGGCGTCCATGCTCAAGAGGAATAACTTGTCTGGATTTTGGTCAATGTATTCAAAGACTTGGCTGTAGTCTGTAGAATCTTTCGTTACTAATGTTCGTTTTTCGCCTGAGGATGGATCACGAACGATATTGCCTGAGTTTGCGTAGGTTGCAATATTGGAAAGGAAAATAATGGTTATAATTAAAGCGACAATTTTTGGGGAAATGTTGAATGTGAATCTGCCGAATAGGGGAATTGCAAGAATTGCTGAATAGAGCCAGAAACCATTTTCAACTCGATAGACTAGTCTCCCCATGGATAACAGATAGAGCATGAATGCGATTATTAGTGCAAGACTCGCCCAAATATAAAGTGATTTTGACCGACGCGTGTGAAAGAGCGCGAGACAGAAGAATGCCCATGTCCAGAATAGGGGGGCTTGGGATGCGTGCGTAATGGCGTCAAGTATCTTGTGGGGGAATTCCCGGATATGATATTCCCTCGTATAGGGATGAATCATGTTTGTATAATGTTTTAAACTGTCGACCGAGAAAACTTCTGTATCGTACCATATCCACTGTGTGAGCATGTGATAGTCTTGTCCGCTTAATCCCATTTCTTCAGCATCTTCGTATACAGCATTCTCATTATAATTGCCTTTGTCGCCCAATGTGGCTCGCGGCCCCTGAAATTCTACGAAATCCTGATATTCAGGAGCCTTGTAGATGTTCTGGTCCCAGCAGTGCATGGCAAAAGCGCCTGCGAACATAACGGCGAGGCCTGCGGTCACATGCCACTTGGCTTTCCAACAATCTTTAATTATAAACAGCATCCCGAGGCAGAAAAACGGCATCCCCATCAAGAATGCCTGCCATCGCATCACCGAACCCCACAGCATTAGGATTATGCCGAGAACGAAAGGTGCGGTAGCGCGTTTTTCAACCACCCCGTACGCAAACAGCAGCATCCCTGCCGCGCTCAGTATCGAGGCACACTGAGTAAACTGCACCACCAAATAAAAGTCGCTCGCGAATAGAGCCGTAAATAGCGCCGCCAAAATCGCTCCCCACCGCTCGCCACAACGCTGTAGCAACACATAGCCGATGACAGTGAACGACAGGAAAACCGAAAACATCTCGCCTATATAGTACCATCCAATTTTCGGGAAAAGGTGGTACAGCGGCAACAGCGCATAGCCGTAGATGGCGTTCACGAAAATTAGGTGTGGGTTGTAGTCCGTGCCCAGGGCGCCGGTGAGTCTTGCTGCCATGAAGTAGTCGTCAATCGCCCCGAACTTGAGGTCACCAAAAATCAGGCACAACGCCAAGAAGAATAGGTTGATGGCTACGGAATAGGTTATGGCTCTTTTGAAGGACATATAGAAAATATATATTTATTTCTGTTATGAGTATTCTCGTTTGTCAGGTGCTGCACGGGATTGTGGGCGGTGGTTCGGAACAGGTGGTTCTGAACTACTGTTCGCGCATGCGGGACATACATTTTGATTTGCTGTACCAGTACGAACCGAATCCGCAAATTTTGGAACGGTTCAATGAGGCCGGAATCAACTGCATCCAGATTCCCGACAAGGTGCATCATCCGCTAAAGCACTTATGGACGATGTTCAGAATCTTTAGAAAAGGCAAATACGATGTAGTCCATAGTCACCTGGATTGGTTCATGAACAGCTACGTGTGCTTTCTGGCGATGCTCGCCGGAATCAAAAAAAGAATAGCCCACCATCACCAAGCTTATACTGCTCAAGAACCCGTCGAAGGGCCGAAAACAAGGTTGGTGAGCCTGCCGAACCACCTTGTAAAGAATTTTCTTTGTTTTTTATTCCGCATCCCCTGCAAACTCTTTGCCACCCATTGGTTAGCCTGCGGCGAAGCTGCTGCCATCAATGGTTGGGGAAAAAGTGCCGTGAAAAAAGGCAAGGTGACGATGCTCCCTAACGCAATCGATCCAGAACGGTTCAAGTTTAGTGAATCTGCCCGCCGCGAAATCCGCGCAAAATATGGAATTGCCGAAGATGATTTTGTTGTGGGGCATGTGGGACGCTTTTATCCGCAAAAGAATCACGATTTTTTGATAGATGTATTTAGTGAGGTCCACAAACAGAAACCGAATGCCAAGTTGCTTTTACTCGGTGACGGACCTCTGCAAGAAAAGATTAAACAGAAAGTAGAATCTTTGGGGCTTGCTGAGGCTGTTATATTTGCTGGACTTCAGAAAGAGCCTGCTCCGTTCTATAGCGTTATGGATGTGTTTGCTTTTCCTTCGCTGTGGGAAGGGCTGCCTTTAACGCTTGTTGAAGCGCAATACGCTGGATTGCCATGTTTTGTGAGCGAATATATCACAAAGGAAGCTGGAATATCCCCAAAAACAGAATGTCTCCCACTTGATTTGTCTTTGTGGGTTTCAAGAATCAGTCCACAAAAAAGCGAAAGGCGTTTTTTACAAAAACTCAGTTCTGATTACGATATCATGAAGCAATTGCCTATTTTAAAAGCAATTTACACTTCGTAATCTTTATCGATCTATATTGAAGAGTCTTTTTAGTTTCTCATAAAATACGAAGTGCAAACCGAATCTTCGCCAAAGACTAGGCGCATGCAATAACGCGGCATCAACATCTTTGAACAAATAGGGAGCACTTATTTTTACCAAGCGGTCCATTTCTTTTAATTCTTTATCATCAACGCATGCAAACAGGCGTCTGTAATAATAAGAAATCAGGACTCGCGAACAGAATCGCCTTGAAAATGCTCCAAGTTTGTCAATCTTTTCTGTAAAACGTCTTATTATTATAGCGAGGTGCCCGCTATTCTTCGCTTGAACAGCAGGATCCATTGACTGGCCTTCTCTTGTCATGTCGTAGTTGTAGAGTAAGGATTTTAAGAAAATGATAGACCCAGCCATTTGGGTGGGATAAATTAGAAATTCGTTGTCTGTGTAGCAGATTCCTTCAGAAAGATGAAGATCGACATCTCGCAATACAGATGTCCTGAAGGTCATAGAATGCATAACAAACAATTCAAAATCCTGATTCGTCCAAATAGATTCTTGCAAAAGACTATACACGTGGTTGTATAATACTTGTTTGGGTTTATACTCTATAGTCTTTGTCTTACGAATTTTTTTATATGGTGTGACAATAATATCTGTTGAAATATTTTCAATTTCGTTTAATAGCTTTATCAATCCATCCGTATCAAACCAGTCGTCGGCATCCAAAATGCGGAAATATTTCCCCGTCGCAACCTTGAGTGCAACGTTCACGCATGATCCATAGTGACCATTAGGCTTGTCAATGATGTTTACAATATCGGGGCGTTTTTTCGCATATTCTTGCATAATGGCAAGGGAATTATCAGTACTTCCATCATTGACAACAATCAACTCCAAGCTAGGTGGTACGTCGTCGCGAGTAACGGAATCCAAGCACCTACGCAAGTAAGCTTCCATATTGTAAGTGGGGATGACTACGGATAGAAGTTTTTCTGACATCTTAAATCCCCAATTCCCGTTTTGCGACGACCATCGCCCGTTCAATGACGTCATCCATGTCGTAGTATTTGTATTCGGCAAGTCTTCCGCCAAAAATGACCTTAGATTGCTGTTCCGCCAATGCTTTGTATTTAGCATATAGGGCGGAATTTTTTTCATCATTAATAGTGTAGTAGCGTTCCTTACCTAGAGTCCAGGCCTGGGGGTATTCGCGTGTGATAACAGTCTTTACTTGCTGACCAAACTCAAAGTGTTTGTGTTCAATAATTCTAGTGTAGGGAACATCTTCGTCAATATAGTTCACTACTGCGTTTCCCTGGAAATTGTCTTTGTCAAGAACTTCTGTTTCAAAATTTAGCGAGCGGTAGTCTAAAGTCCCAAATTGGTAATCAAAGAATTCATCAATGGGGCCCGTGTAGATGATTTTTTCTGCAACACCCTCCAGTTCGGAGCGATGCTCAAAGAAATCTGTATTCAAATGGATTTTGATTCCGTCCAACATCCTTGCCACTAGTTGTGTGTAACCACCACAAGGGATGCCTTGGTATAAATCGTTGAAGTAGTTGTTGTCAAATGTATAGCGAACGGGAAGGCGTTTGATGATGGACGACGGAAGATCGCGGCATTTGCGCCCCCACTGTTTCTCAGTGTACTCCTTGATTAGCGTCTCAAAAATATCTCGACCCACAAGGCTTAGTGCTTGTTCTTCAAGGTTTGCCGGTTCTCGTCCGTTGAGTCGCTTAAGAATTTCCGCTTTTTGTTCTTCAATTATTGCCTTTGCCGCTTCAGGCGTTGCCGTACCCCACATTTGGTTGAACGTATTCATATTGAAGGGCAAGTTGTAATACCGCCCCTTTGACTTGGCTATAGGCGAATTTGTATAGCGGTTGAATTCAACGAAGGAATTGACGAAATCCCAGACTTCCTTATTGGAGGTATGAAAAATGTGCGCACCATACTTATGAACATTGATTCCTTCAACATTTTCAGTGTAGCAGTTGCCTGCAATGTGCGGGCGTTTGTCAATGACGAGAACGCTTTTGCCCGCCTTCTTGGCCAGATTAGCAAAAGTTGCTCCGAAAAGACCTGCGCCGATGATGAGATAGCAGTACATAGTCCACCTAGATAAGACGATAAATTGAGAGGTCTTGCTAGATTAAATATATAAAATACAGCCAACAAGCTAGTTGGGATGTGTTTTGGATTTGAATTATATGAGGACATGCCGCAAAGGCATGTATTTAAAGACGATTAGATCATATTTTTCACTAGATATTGTTATATATTGAATGAATTAGCCTCGCTGTGTTTATTATAGAATGAATTTTACGAAAATGAAAAAAATTCTCAAGAACTGGTTTAATGGACTCAATCAACCACTCCTTCTGAATCAAGGACATGAGCCCATTTGCTCTTCAATGAACGAAGTGGGGGCGGCACAGCATTCAAACGGAGGAAGAGACGAAACTTTTGATGTTTTAAAGGGAATCGCCATTTTTTTAATGATATTAGGCCATTGCGAGGTTTATCCCTTATATCCGTTCATTTACTCCTTTCACATGCCACTTTTTTTCTTCGTTGCTGGATATTTTTTGAAAATCCGCCCATTCCGAGATGAACTACGTCTAAATATACGAAGACTTATTGTACCATATATTTTTTCGGCCGTTTGCATAAGCGTGATAGCAATTTGCATAGACTTATCTAATTACACATGGGCAGACGGTTCTTTTTCACAGGGTTTTATCATTAAACTCTTACTTGGATATAACGGAGAAGTCACTCCAAAGTGGCTAAACGGTAATATTGGCGCGTGCAGGTTCATTCTTGCCATGTTTTTTGCAAGATGTATTACAGTCCCCCTTGTCAGTAAAATAAAGTCTAATAGACTACTTTTCTTTATATTCTTTCTTTTGGGAATTTTAGGGATGTATCTTGAGAGATTCTTTTTCGTCCCTTATTGCATACCGCAGGGCATATCTGCTACAGGATTTATCTACGCCGGATTTCTTGTAAAAAAATTTAGATTACTTGAAATGGACAGAGTCAAAATAATCGTTCCATTCCTCCTCCTCCTTTGGTTGTATTGTTGGGTTCAAAAAGAAACCATTTCCATGGTGCATTGTCGTTTTCCAACTGGCTATGTGTTTAGTCTGTTTGGTGCTCTTGGTGCTTTCTTTACACTATATGTTGTTGTGAAAAATTTATATCGTAAGGAATCGCTTTTTTGGAAAATAATCCACTGGGGTGGACGCTACAGCTTAGTGATTTATTGCATCCATTGCATTGAGGTGAACCTTAGTAATTGGAGAGGGTTTGCCATACTACATCATATTCCTTTGGAACATCTTCCGTTCTTCCAAATTTTCATGAGAATAATTATAGCGGCGGGATTTACATTAATTGTATTGAAAATAAATCCCTTAAAAGAACATGTGTTCCAAATAAAAGACGTGTAAAGTTATTCCTTCTTTAATTTCAAGTAATGTTCCCAAAAATCGATAGAAGTGAGCTCGGGGGCTACTGCAATATATTCCTTTTTTATTTTATTCCATTTTCGCATGATTAATATTTGCAGTGCAAGCATATTAACAAATGCCTTTATTGCCTTTATCGGGGATTTCTTTAGGCGAATTCCTTCGGTTGCGTTTTCGGTATTTTTCCAAACGATAAAATTATGTCCTAGAAGCGATTGAAAACAGAGATTGTTTGTGCAAATAGGCGCCCATTTTCCTAAAGGAGAAAATGCGTTTAGAATTGAACACATTAGTAAAATTTTTTGAGAAATTGTAAAATCCTGCATTTTTGGGTACGTCTTTTCGATCCTCTCCTCAGAAAGGAATCTCCTTGGCAATCCTTCACAAGTTTTCCTTTTTGTTTCAGCAGATTTCATAAGAGAAAAATGCAACTGAATAGGATCAGCTTCCTGAAAAAATTTTGCTCCTTTGCATAAATCCTTTATGGCGAAGGAAAAAAAATCCCAATCGTTATACATGTAACGACATACAAAGGAAATATAGTTTGCTAAAATAAATTTTAATAATTGATAGGTCGTAGTACTTGTTGATGGGTCTCTAATTATAGAAGTAATGAGTCTATTTCTTGAGTCGTAATAGACAATAGATGGAGTGTATTTGTTTTGAAATGAATGCCACACAACGATTCCGTTTATAAGGATTATTTTTTTTCCTATTCTGCAGCCATATTCTATGTCATCTCCATGAATGAACAAAGGTAATGGTAAATTATTTGGTTTGACCAATTTAAAAGGAATGCAGCAGAACCACCAGGCATTATATTCTGGTGGGAAGGTGTGTGTTAAATCGTTTTTTAATACATAAAAAAAATCAGACAGGTTGAAGTTATAATTATTTTGATTAATCCATTTTTTGTTAAGATTTGACGATCTTCTCGCCCCATATTCAAGTTGTTCGTTTGGTTTTTCAATTTTTAGCATAGCACCACCAAGTAATTTATCTTGGTGTTCACTCTTTAACAATTGAAGAAGTTTGTATGTTCTAGTCAAAACGGCTGGATCAAGGACTATATCGTCATCCATCAAAAGAAAGTGCGTTAAATTGAGGTTTTCTTGCGCTTTAATCGCCTCAATCATACATCTCGTGAATCCACCGGAACCTCCGGCGTTTATGTTGGGGAATATTTTGACCTTTGGATGGGTGTAATTGTAATTTTGTAGCGTTTCACCATTGTCAGAAACTATTATCTCCAAGTTGTCGTGTAATTCTGATTCTGGATTGTCAAATATTGCATCTTGAATGGCTTTTAGGTTTTTTAAAATGAATTGCTCTCTTTTATAGGTACAAATTCCTATTCCAATTTTTACTCTGTTAATCGATTTTGAATCAATTTCTGTTCCATAAAATCCATCTATTATTTCGCAATGACCATCATCAGAGGTTATTGTAAAATAACAGATTCCATGAAGATTTCGAACATCTGGAAAAGAAAGCGTAATTTCGTTTTCTTTAGAATTTTTATCTTTGCTTAAAAGCAATCGTGTATGTACTTCGTCCTTGATTAAAGTTGCTTCATATAAAGATATTCTACATTGTCCTGAAACTTTTAAGTTTAAGTTCAGATTTTGAATGACTGTATATTCTTTCCATTTTTGAATAGAGAAACTGTTAAAATATGTATCAAAAGAAATTGTTTGGTTGGGAGGCAGAATGATTTTTTTGCCAAATTGTTTTGATGGATGCCTGTAATACAACTCTGTTTCTTTACAGATATCTTCTTTAGGGAAAAGTATATTTTGTAGTATCATATCATCAAAACAGGTAATTTGGGGTAAAAATCATCTTTGCAAAATGAAAAAATATTGCGAAGTCTCTTTTCGGTTATTTAACTGCGTCTCATTCTCGAAAAGAAACCCTTCATGCGAAATTGAAAAGCCGTTTTCTAATAGAGAAGGCGTTAGAAGATTTATTAGTTCTGGCCTTGTCCTGTAAATTGCGTTGTAATTAGACGCTAATTCTTCAGAAAAAAAGTCTTTTAGAGTTAACCGTTCTTCTAGTGCAATAGGTTCTCTAATGCAGATGATGCATTTGCTTTCACATAGATGTTCTATTTGTGTAAACATCTGGATAATGTCGTTGTCATTTAAATATACAAGAGCTCCAATTATAAGAACTCTATTGAACGTTTTGTTTGGAATAACTTTCTGAATATTTGTAATTGCCCCGGTTAAAAAATGTTTTTTTTCACTTGTGATTCTTTTTTTGGCAATTTCAATGAGATTGCTTGCGAAATCAACTCCATAGTAGTAATCGATGTTTGAATCAATTTGCTCTGCCCATCGTCCAATACCGCAGGCTAAATCAAGAATTCTTGATGAACTATCTAATCTTAATAAGTCCCTTAATTTTTTTACTTCTTGGATATTTCGTTTTTCTGTCAGTTCAGGGTGTGAATCCTGATACATTGTGACTGAATATGGATAGCTTGAATTATACTTTTTAGCTCTATTCTGGAAAAAAAACTGCGTCTCGTCGTAGTTTATATTTTCTATATTTTTCTTTATTCGCATATAAATAGCCTATTTGTCTTTGAGGTATTCTCGTAACGAAGAAGAAGATACGCCTTCTGTTCTTGGTAAAACAATGATTGTTTTACCATTTTTTATGCACCACTGCTCAAAAGCTTGGCAAGCAAAGTTGTTTTGGTCAGGACCTTTCGCCCAAATATCAAAATCGACTTCGTACATCAACTTGCTTATATCTGTGTACGCGACGCTTTTGTCAACATACTTTATTGAATTTATCATAAATAAACGTTCGTTAATGTCGTAAACTACTTTTGCATTTGGCTTAAATTTTGTTATAAATTCGTCTCTTTGCGCTGCGACAATGAGGAAATCTCCAAGTTCCCTTGCTCTTTTGAATAATAGAACATGGCCAAGATGTAACAAATCAAATACACCAACCGTAAGTACTTTTGTCATACCTGATGTTTTCCCCCTATTAAATATAGATATGATTGATCTGCATCCAATATTATGTTACCATGTCCTGATGGAGAATGCTTCGGTTCTCTCCAATTACCATAGACTTTTGATAAAATTCTGTCATAGCCTACAGGAACGGGCACACTCATAAACTCAAAAGGCTTTATTAAAAAAGACTTGTAATCTTCTCTCCATCTTAATCTATGTTCTTGGTATGGCATAAGACTCAAATTTGCAACACGATTTGTGCGTTCGCCATTGTATTGAGAAATTGCTCGATCATATTTTTGGAAAAAAAAGTTATATCCTACAGGGAATTTTTGAGGGTTGTGGAAGCGATTGTATCTAATTTTATTGATAAATTTAGCTATAAAATTCCATCGTTTAAACAGAAAATACTCTTCTACCAAAAATCTCTTTTGCATCATTTTTTGTTTTAAATCTTCGCATAATTCTATTTGCTTTTTGAATAGTTGGTCATCGTCAGGAACGGCATCTAGTGGGAAAATGTCTATAAATATTCCTTGATTGAATTGATATTTGTGCTCAAGTTCGTGTTTTAAAATACCAGTTGTTTCGCTATTGCGAAGTTGTATATGACCTCTAGCTGAACCTGGATCAGTATCTTCAATTTGAAAAAAATAAGGGTGTTTGAATTCAGTTTTTGCAATGCGCCTCAATTTTTCATAATCATCTCGCATCATAACTACATCTATGTCGTCGTCCCATGGCACAAACCCTTGATGACGAAGAGCGCCAATGGTTGTTCCAGAATCAGTAAAAAATTGAAGGCTGTTTTTTTTGCAAACTCGGGTAAATTCGTTGAGTAAGTCTAGCTCTACCGCCCACACTTTTTTCATTTTGTGTGATACAGTGAATCCGCATCGAACTTCCTCATCAAGAAAATTTTTTGGTAAATCTAACTTTATAGGAAGCATTTCAATTCTCCAATAATTCTACCGATACATCACGCATGCAACTGCTACCATAATTTGGAATCCAGTTGCCAAACGGTTTTGTATGGGCTTCGTCAACATAATTAACTTCAAAGGCCAAAACTTTTGCTATTTGGTCGTATTCAGTTCCGTAATTAATATAGTTGAATTCGGATAGTTTAAGATCGACCGTATAAAAACCTTTGGCCAAATTGTGATGGGGAACACTAACTAGCGCTTCGAAAATTTCCTTGTTTGGTGGGGCCGTAACTGGATCCGTATAGCAGCATGCGACTCTTTGACCGCTTTGATTGGCAATAAAAATTCCAACTTGGAAAGACTTTTGGTTCCAATCATTGTGCTTAATTTTTAATCGCAATTTTAGAGGTTCTTCTGTTGCCATGTTCTCGGGATCGTTGAGCATGGATACTTCAAGGTAGTCAAATCGGTGCTTATTGTTGTGACCGCCTACGCGGACATCGTCACTGACTAAGGTGTGTGCAAAAGTTCCGGTTCTCACACCTTCCAAGTAAAGAGATATAGCGTTTTCAACGTCTCCGTCAAAAGCAAAAGTGCCTTTTTTCAGAACAATTCCTCTTTTGCACAATGTTCTGACTGCCGCCATGTTATGGCTCACGAACAGCACTGTTCTGCCTTCGCCGCGGCTTACGTCCTGCATCTTGCCGATGGCTTTTTTCTGGAATTCGGCGTCGCCCACGGCGAGCACTTCGTCCACCACCAATATTTCGGGTTCCAGGTGTGCCGCGATGGCGAACCCGAGGCGTACGGTCATGCCGCTGCTGTAGCGCTTCACGGGAGTGTCCAGGTAGCGTTCGCAGCCGCTGAAGTCTACGATTTCGTCGAGCTTGCGGGTAATCTCGGCGCGGCTCATGCCCATGATGGCGCCGTTCATGTAGATGTTCTCGCGGCCGGTCATCTCGGGGTGGAATCCGGTGCCCACTTCGAGGAGGCTTGCGATGCGGCCCCGTGCGCGGATGGTGCCGGTGGTGGGGGCGGTCACTCGGCTGAGGAGTTTGAGGAGCGTACTTTTGCCAGCTCCGTTCCTGCCGATGATGCCTACGACATCGCCTTGTTCCACTTTGAAATTGATGTCCTTGAGAGCCCAGACGTATTCGCTTTCGCCTTTGTGCGCGCGGTCGTTGACTTCGCCTACTTTGAGATAGGGGTCCTCGCGGCGCAGTACCTTGGTCTGCCAGAACCTGTTCAGGTCGTGGCTGAGCGTCCCGGTGCTCACTAGCCCCAGGCGGTACTGCTTGCTGATATTCTCGAATTCGATCGCGGTTGTCATTCTATTGAGTAATATAGATTTATGCCACCAAAGAGGGGTACCACCGGCAAGAAAATGTCCGTTTTTTTTTGAAAAAAAAGAAAAAAGCAGGAATAGGGTGTATATTTTATGTAGGCTGAACCCAAAACTCATTCATCTATGCTTCGTTCCCATTATATCCCACAATTTATTCTCCGAGCCTTTTGCGAAGACGACCGGATTCAATACATGGATATTTCATCAAAAAAGATGGAGTCCCGAAATACGCGGTCTGTTTTCTGTGAGTATGGCTATTATCCGGAACAGTTGGAACATGACCTTTGCGATAAGATTGAACGGGATTTTGCCGTTGTCCACAAAAAGATTGTCTCGTCTGCGGGGAAGTTGACTTTATCTGCGGCAGAAATGTTCTTGTTAAAAAAGTTCCTGCTTATTTCCGTTCTTCGTTACAATCTGGTTGATGAAAATGATAAAAAGTTTTATTCAGAAATAGGTGATGCCAATAGACTTAAGTTATTTGGTGATTTTTTTGAGAATATAAGTAAAATTCTTACATGCAAAACGATAACAGAAATTACCAAGTTCTACAATTATGAATATGGTGACACAAATCTATCATTAACAGCCTATGTCAAAGATATTCTCGGTTCCTACTTAATATTTGTTAAATCTACAGATTGCGGCAAGGAGTTTCTAATTCCGGATAAAGGAAATGCTTGGTTTGAAGGTCGCCTTGCGTGGGAAAAACTTAATATGATGTGTGAAATGGTGAAGAAGTATCGTGAAAGTTCTTTTTATCAAATTCTTTCTTTGCTAACGCCTCATGATTATACCGTCTTCCCGCTCTCAAAAGACATGGCTGTTTTGTGCATGAGTCCTTTTTTTAAATTGACGGCCGACAATCCTAGATTCACGATTGCCAAGAATTCTATTCAAGATGTACTTGGTTTTGGAAACGGCTATATGCTGAAGCCGGCAAAAGTCTCGTTTAATCAAGACAAAAAGCCCATAGATTACGGATTCGACATTAAACCATTATGCGGCAAGGATGTCGAGTTCTTGAACATCCTATTGCTAAAGAACGCCGAAAGCCACATAGCCTTCGGCAGCAAGGACAAGTTGGGGGTTGAACTGTAGGAATGATGTTGTCGAAAATTTTGATAAAATTAAGAAATCAGTTCGAATAGAGTGTCATTGTCATTAATTTTCATATAGTTGGGATTTTTCTCTAATAGAGATTGCAGGATTTCATCAGAACTGAACACCCGGCAGTCTTTAGGAATGATGTTGTGGATTATTCGGTAATCAGTGAAAAAGTGATTGCCGTTTGTTATGGAAGAATCTTCTTCCCATTTCTCGCCACAACCGGATTTCCAGTTGTAGTATAGCAAGGTCTGTTCCGCGCTGGATAATTGGGCGCGAAGAATTCTCAAGAATTGGCGTTTGTCTGCGTAAGAGAATAATTCGTCATTGAATTGGGCAACGGTTTTCACCATCAAAAAGAGATGCCTATAATATGGAACCAATTGGTCCATGCGTCCCGTGAAAAGAGAATCTCTTATAGGAATTAGTTTAGGGTGATTCTGCCAAAAAAGTGTATTGGTGTTTTGAAAGACGAAACTGCGAAAGGTTTCAACGGTTTCCTTTTTTAGTTCCCTTGCCGCAGAGTCTATTCCAAAGAAAAATGTGCGGTATGCTTTGTTAAAAATATCTTCTTTTTTTTCTGATTCGTAGATCTTGGCGTAGATTAAATCGAATTCTTCAAGTAAGCATTTAAAGAAATCATGACCAGTGGCGGTCTTTTGAGAATGATTTCCAGTAGTTGGATCTGTATAAAGTGATTCCGCATGCAAATTTTTAACGTTATCGCAGTGTATTTTGAGCATTTCGTAAAATTGACGTTCAAGTTGCTGTTTTTTGTTATCGTTTGAAAGCTGAACGTTTGCTTGATGTTGTATTAAGAACGCTAGAAAAGTCAATATTGCTGCAGCAATAGCAATAAAGGGAATCATGTGATCAATGCCATTACTGTTGCCAAAGATGGCAGGAGCAAAAAACGAAAAAATGATAAATCCCGCAGCGAGAAGAATCAGATATGGAAAATATTTCTCGTATGTTTTCATTTTCGAGGGAAGGGTATGGCTTTTCTGTTTTTTAGCATATGAAACACCTAATCCTTTGAACCAATCACTTCCCAGTGACCGCTATAGCCGCTTCCTACAAAACGAATTTTATCGTTCATTTCTTTTATTCTTCTTGCTATTGTGCGTGGCGATGTTTGAGTTGCTGTGGCGATGTCTTTTCTAGAAATTTTAGGGTTTACTTTTATAAGGCTGATGATTTTCTCTTCTAGTTGCTTTTGGGTGCCATCTTGGGTGCCATCTTGGGTGCCATCTTGGGTGCCATCTTGGGGGACAGGTCGCCAAATAATCACCTTGAAGTCGCCATCTTGCTCAAATAGGGGCTTTTTCAGGCCATGCTGTAGGCAAAGTTTTACGATTTCGCCGGTGCCTGTTCCAGCCTTTTCTATGAACCCCGAACGCTGCAGGGGTTCTGCAATCAATGGGTTGTTGGGGTGCGATTTGTGAGGCTTGTAAAGCTGTTGCGTGGTCAATTCATATGGCAACTGTCCTGGATTCCAAATCTCGAGACGGTTTTTGAACAGCATCACTTGTACACTGGCGTTGCTTGTGTAGTCTCGGTGGCATATTGCGTTGACAATCGCTTCGCGTACGGCTTCGCCGGGTGGAACCCGGAGCCCACTAGCCCCAGGCGGTACTGCTTGCTGATGTTCTCGAAAACCCTATGAGCGAGTGTCACGGCCAAGCTTGCTTGGACACGGTCGAGCGATAAGGGTTTCTGCAACTCGATGGCGGTCATCTTGTTGAGTAATATAGATTAAAAGGGGCTGCCGGGAGGGCTGTTCAAAAAAAATGTATCGGACCTATTGACAAAGATACCCTGAGAAATTATATTTAGTGCACAAGTGAGTAGTTTTACTCGCAAAAACCGACTGAAGACCCGCAATTTCAAGCCTGTTTGCGGGGAGGAGTGAAAGATGAAGGAAACGGATATATTGACGTTTGTACTAATATCTTGTATATTTGTTAGTATGATTGTCAATAACAAAGAAAAGATACTAATGAATCTTCTCTTGGAAAAGGGTGGGCGGATTACCGCGAAGCAGGCTTCTCTTGCGGGTATCCACAGGATGTTCCTGAAACAGCTTTCCGATGCCGGGAAAATCGTAAGGGTTGCGCGAGGAGTGTATCAGTTGGAAACGGCGCAAGAGGACGAACTCCTGAATTTGCAGCATCGTTGCCCGACGGGCGTATTCTCGTGCGAAACGGCTTTGTTCTTGCATTCTCTGACAGAACGTGCGCCGTTTATGTGGACCATGACGTTTAAGGGGTTCTACCATTCGCCCTCTCTAGCAAAAAATGGAATTGTGGTAAAGCATTCATCGAAGAATCTTTATCCGCTTGAGATCGTAGAGGTCAAAACACCCTTAGGTAACGTTGTGCGCACCTATTCTGCCGAAAGAACCTTGTGCGAAATCATGACGGCCAAAGTTGCGGCCGATATCCAGACAATAACCTATGCAATTAAAACGTACGTCGGCCGTAAAGAAAAGAATATTCCGAAACTGATGCAACTTGCAAAGACTTTTCATGTAGAAAAAAAACTCAGAGCGTATTTAGAGGTGCTGCTGTGATTGCGAATAACGAAATGCAGCTAAAGGCGCTATTGAAGAATTTGTCATCAAAGTATGGAATCACGCCTCAGGCAACTTTGCAAATGTATTGCCTTGAACGTTTACTGGACAGAATTGCTGCTTCTAGGTTTCGCAAACATTTTGTTATTAAGGGTGGCTTCTTGATTGCTTCTATTCTTGGAATCGGGAGCCGCTCTACGATGGACATCGATGCGACTGTGAAAGACTTTAGCGTCAGCTCTGAAAATGTCGATAAAGTTTTTAAGGAAATTTGCAGCATAGATATTGTTGACCATTTGATTTTTTTGTTCGGTCGTATCGAGGAAATTCGGGAAAAAGATGATTATCTAGGACTCAGGGTTTTTATTGAATGCCATTATGGAAAGATGAAAGTTCCTTTGACTGTCGACCTTACAACTGGAGATACCATCATTCCCCGGGAAGTAGAATACATGTATAAGTGCGTGTTTGACGATAAGGCAATTCCGGTTTTGGCTTATCCACTAGAGAATGTTTTTGCGGAAAAACTTGATACAATTGTTTCGAGAGGTGCGGCTAATACACGAACCAGAGACTTTTATGATGTGTATATGCTTTATGTATTGAAGAAAGATGAAATAAACTTCAAAACGCTAAGGATTGCTCTTGAAGCGACTTCTCGCCGGCGGAATACGTTCAAAACTTTGGAAGGATATCCGCAAATCCTAGAATCGATTAAAGTGGATTTGGTTCAAAATGACTTTTGGAGAAGATTTGTTACCAAGAACCCGTTTGCCAAAGGGATAACTTTATCGCAGGCTGTTGATTGCGCTAAGGAGATGCTGGATTTGACAAAAGTAAGGAATCCTTAGGTTGCTGTGTAGGTCTATTTATACCGAATTCGGTACATTTTAAGGGATCGAATTCGACCCCTCTTTGGGTTTAAACCCCTCGAAATAGAGGGGTTTGGACATCATTATCTGTCTAAAAATGATGGTTTTTGTTGCTTTTATGTGTGGAAAAATGTATATTTGAATTGAAAGTACGTGTGGAAAAATGTAATATGCGGCGAATTGCTTTAAAAAATCTGCTTGAATGGAAAAGTAGCGCAAACCGCAAGCCCCTAATATTAAACGGGGCTCGTCAGGTTGGAAAAACCTGGCTTTTGCGTGAATTTGCCAAGACTGCATATGAAAAGGAAGCCTATATTGTTTGCCGAAAGAATGATCTTGCCAAACAGGTTTTTGCCCGGGATTTCGATATTGGTCGAATCTTACGTGATTTGAGTGCCTTGAGCAAGGTTGATATTACCCCTGGCGATACGCTGATTATATTAGACGAGGTGCAGGATATTCCCGAGGCGATTGAGGCTTTGAAATACTTTTACGAACAGGCTCCCGAATACCATATTGCCGTAGCGGGATCACTGCTTGGAATATCGCTCCACCAGGGTGTTTCGTTTCCGGTTGGCAAGGTTGACGAACTGAACGTTTTTCCGATGAATTTTATGGAGTTCCTTGATGCTATTGGCGAACAAGAGTCGCTAAAGTTGTTGGAAAATAGTGACTTTGACGGAATTGCCCCGTTGCACGAGAAATTTGTGGACCTGCTTAGGCAATACTATTATGTGGGTGGAATGCCCGAAGCGGTTAAGTTGTATGCCGAATCGAAAGCCTTGCAAGGCGTGCGTGAAATACAGAAAAGTATTTTGCGCGGGTACGAGCAGGATTTTTCTAAACACGCTCCCAAAGATCAAGTTGCAAAAATAAAGCTCGTGTGGAAAAGTGTCCCTTCGCAACTATTCAAGGAAAATAAGAAGTTTTTTTATGGGGCACTCCGTAAAGGGGCTCGTGCAACGCAATACGAAGAGGCTATCGAGTGGTTGGTTGATTCAGGCCTGTTATACAAGGTGTCTCGCGTGTCTAAGCCAGCTCTGCCATTAAGCATATACGAAGAAATGAACATTTTCAAACTGTATACGCTGGATGTGGGACTGTTGGGTGCGATGGCGAATACGGACTCTTCTCAAATTCTAATTAAGAGCGACTTAATTGCAGAATTCAATGGCGGACTTGCGGAACAATTTATTTTGCAACAAATGAAAAGTGAACGAATTGATCCGATTTACTATCACTCAACGGATGATTCAAGGTTAGAATTGGATTTCCTAATACAGTCGGATGGTCACCTTTTACCCATTGAAGTAAAATCGGGTGAATCTGTGCGTTCAAACTCACTTTCGATGTTATTGCAAAAAACACCTGGGCTTAGGGCTATCCGTTATTCGCTGCGCCCCTATAAGGAACAAGATTCCCTTACCAATATTCCGCTTTATGCAGTGTAATATTACACCGTATCCATAAACGTGCGCTGGATTTTGTTGAATACGACAACGCCGAGCGCGAGGATGAAGGCGGCGAAGCCGGCGGTGTAGCCGAGGGCGGCCCAGCTGAATTCGCCCACGCCGAGCATGCCGAACTTGAACGTTTCCATGATGCTGGTGAGCGGGTTTGCCTGCATGAGCGTTTTGAGGCGCGGGTCTTCGATGGTGCTGAGCGGGTAAATCACGGGCGTTGCGTACATCCAAAGCTGCACAATGAAGGTGAGCAAGAATGTGAGGTCGCGGTACTTGGTGGTGAGGCTGCTGAACAGCACGCCAAAACCGAGGGCAAGCGCGGCGATGAGCACGATAAGTACAGGCGTGAGCAGTGCGTACAAATTAGGGTGCACCGGAGCGTCGGTAAAAATCAGGTAGTACGCGAACACCAGGAAAAATAGGCCCATCTGGATGCTGAGTCGCACGAGGTTGCTCGTGACGGTGGCGAGCGGCACCACGAGTCGCGGAAAATACACCTTGCCGAACATGTTCGCGTTCTCGATAAACGTTTTGCTGGTCTGGTTCAGGCATTCCGAAAAATAGGTCCACAGGCAAATGCCTGCGAGGTAGAACAGCGGCTGCGGTAATCCGTCGGTCGAGATTTTCGCGATACCGCCGAACACGACCATGAACATAATAGTCGTCATGATGGGTTGGATAAAGAACCACAGCGGCCCGAGAATGGTCTGCTTGTACCAAGTGACAATGTCGCGCTTGACGAACATGCGGTACAAATCGCGGTATTGCCAAAGTTCGCCAAAGTCTACCGAGAGAAGGCTTGCTTTGGGCTTGATGACGGTGGTCCATTGTGTATCCATACGTTACAAAATATATATTTCTCACATGCCTTTTAAACGTGCGTTTTTGTATTCGGTCGCAATCAACCTGTTCTTTTTGGTACTTTGCCTTGTTTTTGGCGACATCAAGTTCGGGGCGATAGACGACTACTTTATGGCGGCGGTGCTGACCGGTGCCCACGGCACGGATTATAACCCGCACTTACTTTTTGTGAACGCAATTTACGGCTACGCGTTGTTGCCGCTGTACCACTTGTTCCCGAAGATTGGGTGGTATTACATTGGCGAAATGACTGCGGTGTTCGTGTCTTTTACAGCTGTCGGTTATGTACTGTTGCGGCGGTGTGGCGAACGTTGGGGGCTTCTGCTGGCGATGCTTTTTACAGCCATGTTCGCTAGCGATTTTTATTTGGTTTTGCAGTTTACGCAGTGCGCCTCGATTTTGAGCGCTGCGGGAATGCTGCTCTTTGGGTATGGAGTGGTGGATTGCCGCGCCCCTAAAGGGGCTCGCAATGCCCCCGGATCAAGTCCGGGGCAGGCTCTAGTGTTGTCAATCGGAGTTGTTCTGTTGCTTTGGGGCTCGGTGATGCGTTGGGAGGCGTTCTTGATGGGAATGCCTTTCTTTGGGGTGGGGTTGTTGTTCAACCTGAAACAGTGTTGGAAGTTTAAATGGGCGATGGTGGTTGGCTTTGCTGTGATGTTTGCAGGGGCGTACGCCATGCACAACTTTGATGTTTCGCTATATAGAAATGCGGAATATGCGCCTTATATAGATATTCAAGGTCCCCGTGTGGTACTCGGTGATGTGTCTAATTATAACCAGAATGCGGTTTATGAAGATCTAGAAGAAATGGGGAAGTCCGGTATAGATTACCAGATGCTCACTGAATGGACGTTTTATGATACAGAGACGTTTGCTGTCGACAGTATGCAGGCTATAGTCGATGTTATCGGACAATATCGCGACAAAATCGAACGGGGCGATATTCCGCGGCTTTTGTTGAGTGCGTTGGGGCATTCGTTGCGTTCGCCGTTGTTTTGGACTTGGTTCATTTTCTGCTTGCTGATAGGGGCGACCGACCGCAAAAAGTTCTTGTATCTGTGGGCAAGTCTTGGCGTGATTTTGTACCTGATGTCCATGCTGCTCGCCATGAACCGCCTGGTGTACCGCGTAGAAAGCGGCTTTTGGCTTTATGCGGCGGTGCTTGCAGTGCCTTTGTGGGGGCGGTTCCGTTATGAGTTGCCACGCAAGTTGATGGTTGCAGCGATAGCTGTGATTGCTCTTGCGAACGTATTTGTTTATGCTACTAGCGGTGATTTGGTGCGCGGTCCGGGTTCTGGCGAATTGCGCACCTTGGCCATTGAAGATTCTACGGACTACGAACAGGTGTTCGCTTACATTGATAGCCAACCTGACAAGATGTTCTTGCTGAGCATGAACGCCTACATGCGTTTTAGCCATCATAAGAATCCGCCTTACCTGGCGGAACCCATCGGTAGTTACCGCCGCACGGTGTCATTGGGTTACTGGACCCCGTACTTGCCGGAGATTACTCGGGCACTTGCGGAGTTCGGCGTCACGAACCCCATGAAAGATGTTGTTCATGACAACGTGATTGTGATTAATGAGGGTAGATTGAAGGACTTTTTGCAGCGCCATTACTACGATAGCGTAGCGGTGGATACTCTCAGGGTTATCGGAGAAATGGAATTCTTCAAGTACCGCTTGGTAGAGACCGACTCTGCGGCAAAGGAGGCTGAATAATGAATAGACTCCTATACCCGTTAATTGCGAGTGCCCTGATTACGATTGTGCCGTTCCTGTTGACTTTCGAAAAGGGGCAAGATATTGTTCGTGGTCTCTTTGGCTTTGAAGAATTTGCGCTGCTGTTGCTGTTTGTATACGTTAAGAATAAACTAACAAAAATTTCTTTTGCAAATAAAAAGGAGGTGCCCGCCTTCGCGGGCATGACAATAGTATTGGGCATTGTCGTCGCAGCGCTATTTGCTGTCGCTTGGCTAGATTTGCAAAACTTGCTTGCCATTAAGGGCTGGGCTACGGGCTGGTACGGCGTGTTGCCTTTTGTCACATGTGGCCTCGCCGTTGCCATGATGTGGAAGGTAAAGCCTTTTAGCATAAGCGCCATTTCGTTTATTCTTTTCGTGGCGTTGATTGCGCACCTGTTTGCCTATAACCATTATGCGGCGCAGCCTTTGGCGCAGTTCCCGGTGGTGGACTATATGAGCCGCACCGCTCCTAAGCCGGTCGCTCGCGATAGTTTGCCTGAATCGTTTAAAGCAAAGTATTTTACGACCGATTCGGCGACGATTACGCGCGGCTTTATCGATTCGACCCGCACGAATGTGTTGGTACTCGTAGAAAGCTGGGGAATCCCCTTAGACAGCAACCGCTTCGCAGGACAGTTGCAGATTTTCGATGGAATCCCGATGCCGGCGCATGGGGCGCACCACCGCATGTATAGCCGCACAAGGACCGCCGAACGTGAAGACTTGATTTATAGCGTCACGCGTGATTCAACGGGCCGCCGCGATACTGTGTTCTTACCGCAGGTGCTGCGGGCGCAAGGCGTAAAGACGCAGTTTATTTATGGTGGCGATAGCCTAGTGCAAATGCGTAACAAGTACATTCGCAACGTGGGCTTTGAAGAAACGTTCTTCGGTATTTCGGCTAATTCTGGGGTGGAGTCGCGCACAGACCGCGAGTCTGCAGCCTTACTCGATAGCCTGCTCGGTTCTGCGGCTGCCGTGAGCTTCGGTGATTCCGCCTTGCGCTTTATCGCCTGGACCACGCTAGATACCAAGTTCCCGTTGCCGTGCTTCAAGGATCCCTATAGGATAGATGTTGCCGCAGTGGATTCTGTCTATACCGAACGTTTGGCCGGCACATTGCAACTCGTTGCAGACCTTGCGAAAAGGCATCCAGATGTACGCTTTATTGTGCAGGGTGACCATAACCCCATACTTTCTCCCTTAAAATTCCAAGAGAAATTCTACAAACGCTGGGTCCCGTTCGTGGTGCTGAATTAAAGGGTATTTGTTTTTCGTTACTATTGACTTTGGAGTTAACATTTTGTATATTACATTTTGTTAAACAAGGGCAATTAAAAAACATGTGATGACAGACATGTTTACTAACGCCAAAAGTCCTTTTTATGAAAGCACCCATTGTATTTATTTAGGCAAAATTGAGCACGATAAGTATGTTCGTTTTATCAAAAAATTATTTGCAATGGGCAAATTCACAATAGATGACGAAAGTTTGGATTTTATTATGGAATGGACTCGGGGACATACTTTTTATACGCAGAGTCTGTGCCATCGAATTTTCAAAATTTCAACAGGAGCCATTGGTTTAGAGACGGTAAAAAAAGCTTGTGCACAGCTTTTGGATGAAGGAATTCCTGGATTCTTGGAACGGCGTAATTTGATTACGGATAAACAGTGGCTTTTTTTGAAAGCTGTTGCGAAAGAAGGTTATGTGTCACAACCGACTTCCGGAGCATTTATATCTAAATACAAGCTAGGAACCTCTGCAGCAGTAAAGAGAATAGTTGAGTCCCTTGTCGATAAGGAACTTTTGCTAGAAGAACTTTCACTCGAAGGCAAAAGCTATTCCGTTTACAATGTTTTTATGAGCCGCTGGTTAGAAAGACTGTAAATTAGAACGTTCTTTCCCGCACCACGTATTGCGGCGACTGGTTGATGCTGATATAGATGCGGCCTACGTATTCGCCGATGAGCCCGAGCAGGAGCATAATCATGCCGCCCACAAACAGGAGCGTGGCGAGCATGCTGGTGTAGCCTACGGGAATTTCGGGATTGAGGAATTTCTGGTAAACGACGTAGAGGCCTGCGACAAAGCCGACGAGGGCGCAGATAACGCCAATAAAAGTCGCAGCGCGGAGCGGCTTGACGGAGAATGCGGTAAAGCCGTTGATCCAGAGCCCGATAAGGCCTGCGATGGTGTAGCCGGAGCGGCCTTCGAGGCGGCGGCGGTGTTGCACTTCGACATTGCCGAGGTTCTTAGTAGCGCGGAAAACAAGTCCGCTAATGTAGGCGAACGGGTTGGGGTAGCGCACGATTTCATCGACAATGAACTTGCGCATAATAAAGAAACTCGTTGTGCGGAGCGTCTTGGGCTGGCCAATAATCGCTTCGGCCATTTTCTTGTTGACCCAGGTGCCAAAGCGGCGGAACAGGTGCTGCGCAGAATGCTCGTAGTAGCCGTAAACGACGTCGTAGCCTTCTTCTAGTTTGTCTACAAGCTTGAAACTTTCGCTGGCGGGGGTCTGTCCGTCGTCATCGAGGCTGATGATGTAGTCGCCGGTGGCCTGGCCGTAGCCTGCCATCAGGGCGCTGTGCTGGCCGAAGTTTTTAGCGAGGCAAATTCCCTTGATGTGGTTGTTTTCGCTAGCGAGTTTTTTGATGACTTGCCACACGTTATCGGGGCTGCAGTCGTTCACCAGTACGATTTCGTAGTCGGTGCCGGGGCGTGTTGCTACGGTTTCGCGGATTTCTTGCACCACGGTTTCGATGGTGTTTTCGCTGCGGTAACAGGGAATTACAAACGAAAGTTTCATTATAAATCTTCCCACTTGTTACTTTGTGCGGAGCGCGCGGCGGCCTGCATCATGGCGAGGCCTTCGAGCGAAGTCTTGATGCCGCAAACATACTGGCTCGTAAAGTTTCCGGTTTCAAAGTATTGCTTGAGGCAGTCGGCGATGTCTTTATAGTAGTTTGCGAAAGCTTCAATAAAGCCCGCGGGGTGGCCTGCCTTAAAGCGGTTGTAGCGCTGCTGATTTGCAATTTTCACGTCGCCGGTGCGATCGCGCAAGCTCACGTTGCCGCGCAGGTCGCAGGTCTTTAAAGTTTCGGGTTCCAGCTGGAACCATTCGGCGCTGCCTTCGCTACCGAACACGCGAATGCGGAGCCCGTTGCGGTTGCCGAGTGCTGTTTTGCTGAACCAGATTTGGGCGCGAACGTTGTTCGTGTATTGCACAAGAGCGCCTACGTTATCGACGATCTGCGGGAAGAGCCCGAAGGTGGCCTGGTCGGCGACAATGCGTTCAGGGCGTTCGCCGGTCAAAAAGTAAATCATGTTGTGCAGGTGGCTGCCAAGGTCCAGCGAGATTTTTGGAATCACGGTGTCCTTGAGTCGCCAGCTTTGCGGCTTGGGTGGTTCGTTGTGTGCACCCAGGCGCATAAAGCCTTCTTGCGGCATTTCGACTTGCACCTGCTGGATTTTACCGAGCTTGCCGTCGGCGATGAACTGCTTGAGTTCGCGAATCATCGGGTAGCCGGTGTAGTTGTACGTAGTGCAGAAGAATCCTTTGGTCTCAGCGACGACTTTCGCGATTTCTTCGCCTTCTTCAAAGCTGGTGGCGAGCGACTTTTCACACACCACGGGAAACCCGGCGTTCAGCGCGTCAATCACGATGTCTTTGTGGTAGTCCGTCGGCGCGAGCACTACGACGGCGTCCAGTTTGCCTTTTTCGGCTTTCAAAAGTTCGTGGTAGTCGGCGTAGGTGCGTTCGGTGGTAACGCCCCAAGTTTCGGCGGTTTTGCGGTTTGTTTCGGCGTGGGTGCTGAATGCTCCCGCTACAAGTTCAAAGTGGCCGTCCATCTGGCTTGCGGCCTTGTGGACTTCGCCGATGGCCGAATTGATTCCGCCCCCGATAAACGCAATCTGATAAGGTTCCTTCTTCATGCCTTGAATATAGTGATTTTCGCAAGTTCCGTCATACGGGTGGTTTTATCTTGCATCTCAGCGAGGGTGTCGAACTTGAAGAATACGATTCCGGCTTTGTAGGTGAGTTTATCTGTAATGACTTCGCTGGGTTTGTACCACAGGAATTTTTCGACGATGTTGCCTTGAATTTCAGGGGCGAAGGTGACGTCGCGGACAATGCCTTTGCTGATGTCGCCCGATGCAGTCTGCTCGCCGGCTTGGGTGTCGGACATAATGCAGTGGCGCAGCCAGAATCCTTGGGTGGGAACGTCGGCGATGCCGGAAATGTCTTCGCCTGTTTCTGCCAGAACGATGAATTTCGGGTAGTCGATGCCTGTCGCGTACTTCACGAACTTGATGTACAAATCTCCCGGCGGGCGGCGACAGATTTCAATGATGACAGGCGTGCCGTCGGCCCGCTCGATGTACTGAATGTGCAGAATGCCGTCGACCAGGTGTAATTCTTGTGCGATGCGTTCGCTGTATTCGCGGAGCATGGCGAGAGTCTTGTCGCTGGAGGTGCTTGGCGAATTGGCGCCCGAGACCATGTACTTGTTGATGTAGTACTGCTCGTTGTCGGAGAAGGCGAATGCGACTTTGCCTTTTACGAGCATGGCGGAGAATCCGTGGTTTGAACCTTGCACGAATTCTTCGACCACGATGTGGTCTTGGCGAGTGCGGCTGCAGGCGTCTTTGTAAGCGGTGCGTGCTTCTTCTGGGGTCGCGGCACGGTGAATGCCCTTGCCGCCGGTCAAGTCGACCGGCTTTACAATAATTGGGAATGCGAGTTCTGTAATGGCAGCTTCAAATTCCGTGACACTTCGGACAACGAGCGCACGCGGTGTCGGAATGCCGAGTCTTGTTGCCAGCGCGCGGTATTTGTCTTTGTGGTGAATCTCGAGGCTGGTCGCGTAGCTGTCGTGGCCGGGCAGTCCCAATTTTTCGCAAACGTACACGGTGCTGAGCAGGGCAAAGTCGTTGCATCCGGAGCAGACCGCTTGTACACCCTCGCTCCTCGCGAGTTCCAACATGGCATCTTTGTCGCTAAAATCTGCAAAAACGTTCTTGTCGGCGTAAGGGTGACCGAGTCCCTCGCGGGCATTTCCCGTGGTAATCACGTACCAGCCCAAACTTTGTGCGGCCTGAATCAGCGGAATTTCGGCATGGCTGCCGCCGAGAAGCAACATTTTCTTTTTAAAACTCATGATGTAAACAATATATCTTTTTTATGCCTAAAAAATATATATTTTCTGCGTTATGAAAATTCCTTTTAACAAACCGCCTTTTGTAGGACTTGAACTTGATTATGTGAAGCAGGCCGTCGAAAGCGGTCGCATTTGTGGTGACGGTACCTACAACTTGATGTGCCATGATTGGCTCGAAAAGCACACCGGCACGGCAAAGGCGCTGTTGACCACCAGTTGCACGCATGCGCTTGAAATGTCGGCCCGCCTTTGCGACATTCAGCCCGGCGACGAGGTGATTATGCCGTCGTTCACCTTCGTGAGCACGGCCGATGCGTTTGTGTCGCAAGGGGCTAAGTGCGTGTTTGTAGACATTCGCCCCGACACCATGAACCTGGACGAAAATTTAATTGAAGCGGCCATTACCGAAAAAACGAAAGCGATTGTGCCGGTGCACTACGCGGGCGTCGCTTGCGAGATGGATAAAATCAACGAGATAGCAAAACGCCACAATCTGTTCGTAGTCGAAGATGCCGCTCAAGGCATGATGGCGACTTACAAGGGCAAAGCGCTTGGAACGCTCGGTGACTTTGGCTGCTACAGTTATCACGAAACCAAGAATTACAGCATGGGCGAGGGCGGTGCGCTCCTCATCAACGACAAAAAGTATTGCGACCGCGCTGAAATTATTCGCGAAAAAGGTACGAACCGCTGTCAGTTCCACCGTGGCGAAGTCGACAAGTACACTTGGGTAGAACTCGGCTCCAGCTACTTGCCGAGCGAACTCAACGCCGCTTACCTTTATGCGGAACTGGAATGCGCCGACGAGATTAACGATAACCGCATGGCTAGCTGGAATGCATACCGCGAACGCTTGCAACCGCTGGCCGACAAGGGCTTGATCGAGTTGCCGTTCATTCCGGAACATTGCAAGCACAACGCGCACATGTTCTACCTGAAGGTCGAAGACTTGCAGACGCGTACGGCGCTTCTCAAACATCTAGTGTACAACGGAATTCTAGCGGTGTTCCACTACGTGCCGTTGCATTCGTCACCCGCGGGCCTGCGCTATGGCCGCTTTAGCGGCGAAGATAAGTACACCACCAACGAAAGCAATCGCTTATTGCGCCTGCCGATGTTCTTTGGCTTGAAAACCGAAGAAATCGACTTTGTCTGCGAAAAAGTGAACGAATTCTTCGGCGTGTGATTTAAAGTACAAGAATTGTTTTTATGGAAAGTTCAGTCCATTTGGCAAGCGTAGGCAAGTCAATTATTTTTGCATCTCTGCATTTTACTGCTAATTCATAACGATATTGTAATGACCCCTGGGCTTTGCCCAATGCGTGAGCCTCTTCATAGCTTAGTGTTGGATCTATTTTTCTTTTTCGCTTCATTTAGAACCTTTGCAAGTTAACGAATTGTTGTTTCCATTTTTCGTGTGCGGATTCAACCATGGGTGTGTTCTGCAAGAGGATTTCCATGGCTAAGGTAAGTCCGAGACTGAAATTTTCAGAGGAATCGCCTCCGAACATATGACACATCTCATGGACATAGGTGGACAAACCGTCATAGAATTTATCCGATTCAAAAATTGTTCGCTTTAGATAGACGCATTCAATTTTATTCCTGACACAAAGGTGATGTGCATTACTCTGTTTTCGCTTGTTTTTCCTTAGGGTTGCCATTCCGTGATAGGTGGCTTTTGGATTTGTTATAACCTTGTGCTGTGGCCAAGGATCCGCGATAAAAAAACCATTAAACATTTGTTTGCAGACATCTTCAAGAATCGTGAAACAGTTACTTTCTATTCCAGGAGCAACATTTTTGTCTATGACAAGTCCTCCATTGCGCCTACACTCGTCTTCAAGAGACGGGTAGCCCAATACAGAAAAAGGTTCCCCGACTAGGGTGTATTTGTCGCGGTAATTATTGTACCAACTTCTTGCTTCTTGCCGTAAATTCATTTGCAAACGATTTAGTTTGGGTTCAAAAAACAGGAGATTCGGATATTTCTGCTTGAATTCTGAGCAGCAATTGGATGAGTACAATATGTTAAGCAATAGCCGTTGTAATACGGGGCTCCAATTTTCAAAATCAAATCTTTTTGTTCTATTGGAGAGCCAAACGCGACGCATTTTTTCTAACATACGAATAGACGCAGCGGCTGTTAAATGGACGCTGATTCTTTTGAATATTGTGACAACTTCCATATTCAGTAAGTTATCGCGTTCTCGGTCATTCTGCTCAAAATCATGTAAACAGATTACCAAGTCAAATGGGTTTGATCCTCTTAATTGGTAGCCGCAAAATACAATTCCCTTTCGTCCATAGTCGTAATTATATGGAAGTTTTATCTCGTATTCTCCTTTACTGCGTGTATAGACGGCGCCTTCTGAATCTTCCCAAATCTTTTCTCCTAGGAGTTCGTTTTCGGGATAGTAAAAGCATTTTAGGACGGTCTTAAAAAGTGTAAAATCATCTTCGGAAACGCCCTGTAAAATGAGTTCGCTCTTTTGGTTAGGGGCGATTGTTTCAGATACGTCGTATGCGAGCATTTTTACCGTTTGACCATCTATTGTTTGGTTTGTACAAATCACGTTGAGACTCCAGTTGCCGGAACGCATTTGTATTGTCCAATTCTTGTCGCGCAAAGCACATAGGGAGGCTATTTTGAAACCTTCACCGAAATAGCCTGCATGTTTTTCTGTAGAGCTGGTTTTTGTTGATGCTCCGATATGTAAAAGCCATTCGTAACTGAAAGTAGTGTTCTCGATGCGCATCGCCAATGTCCCGTCGCAGAATTCGTACTGAAAGCGTTGTGACCATTGATCGATAGGAACTGAATCGTAAAAATTCTGAACATAATCCCGTAAAATGTGGAATGAGTCCCAATGAACGGGATAGGTGTATACAATATTTAATGGAATAATTTTGGATGTTTGGCTCATTTTGCCTCTGGTTGGCCTCCTTTTCCGGGGCCAATGATGATTAATTTCCTTTCTCCAAAATATATAAAATATTTTATAAAAATGATATACCTATTGATTTATTTAAAATTTTAATATATATTATAGGTGTAGTAAAATAATGAGGTGATAGGTGCAAGTAGTATATGCAGATAAAGAATTGGCTCGCTGCGCAGGTGACAAGGCCTATGCAGTGAGGAAAATGGGGCAGCGCCGTGCGGAGGTTTATTTGGATAGGATAAACGATCTTCAGGGCGCTGCTGATCTGGAGTCTTTAAAGAATGTTCCTGGACGATACCACGAGTTGGTAGGCAATCGCGCTGGACAATGGGCGTGCGATTTGGACCATCCGTATCGGCTTATCTTTAAGCCGGTTATGAATAGTGCTGGAAATATTGTTGGATTGATTGTCGAAACTACAATTTCTATTCTGGAAATTGTAGATTATCACAAGTAGGAGCGTTTATGCAGGTATATAGATGTGATGAATTGGCTTATGTGACTCCGCCAGGCAGAACTCTGTCGGAAAAGCTTGAAGAAATGGGCCTTGACGCCAACGATTTGGCTGCGCGTATGGGCTACACCCCCAAGGCAGTGAACGATATTTTGCAGGGCAATTGCCGTATAACGCCGGAAGTGGCGTTTTCGCTTGAGGTAATAACCGAAATTCCTGCGAGCTTCTGGCTGCGCCGTCAAATTGCGTACGATGAGTACCTTGCCCGCGAATATGTCAAAGCCTCCCTTGACAACCAGCCTCTCTGGAGAAAGTCTTTCCCCGAAGAACTAGACGTGCGCGGTTGGGTGCGGCGCGGTAAAATCGAGGGTGACGACAAATCGGGACTTTCGCTCCTCAAGTTTTTCGCGGTGGCGTCTCCGCAGGCGTGGGACGGTTACTATAAGGATGCTAAGCTTAAGGTGGCTTTCCGGATCTCGCTGGCCGATGTCAAGGACCCGTATGCGACTTCGGCGTGGATTCGTCGTGGCGAAATTCTTGCGGACCTGGACCCGATGGAAAAGCAGGAACAGATTCCTGTGCGCAAGCGCCTAAAAGTTGCTCTCCCCGAAATCATCGCTTTTGCGGCGGCCAACAAGGTCCGCCCCAAAAGCAAAAAACGCATTACCTACTGGACGCCGGAAGCCGAGGTGGTGGATGATTGCATGACGGGTTTACAGGAAATCTGCCGCAAAATCGGAATTCGCGTACTGTTCGTGCAGAACTTCAAGTGCGCGCCGATTCACGGCATGTACCGCTGGTACAAGGATGTGCCGCTGATTCAGCTGCACGACCGCTTCGAGAAGCGTGCGACGATGTGGTTCACGTTCTTCCATGAGCTTGCGCATGTGCTTTATCATGGCAAGAAGGGAATTTGCCTGCAGAACATCGAAATCACGCACAATCACCCCGAAAAAGAGGATGAGGCGAACTGCTTCGCCCAAAAGTGCATGGTGGATGCTGGTTTTAAAATGTAGTTAGTACGTCAGCCCGTAGCCGTACGGGTATAATCCTTTTTTGCCGTCACCGACGTTAATCGGGATTTGCTTGGCGTCTTTGGGCCAGGTGTGGGGGAGTTTGCCGGTGGGCTTTACCTTGCCGTAGAGAACGTCTGCGACACCTGTGCCTTCGCTGCCGGGGAGCCATGCCACGACAAATGCATCGGCAGCCTTGATGAACGAGGTGATGGGGAGCGGGCGGCCGGTGATGAGCACGACGGCGACTTTGTGGCCGGCTTTTTGCCAGGCCTTGATTTGCGCGATGTATTCGTCGGTGCTGTTGAAAGACATGTCGGTGCGGTCTTCTTTGAAGATGATTTTGTTGTTGAAGTCATCGCCGCGGTAGTCGCCGAACCATTCGGCGTAGGGGACTTCGCCGACAACGTACACGATGGTGCTTGCTTCTTCGGCGGTTTCGACGCGTGTGCCTTTTGCGACTTCGTCGAATCCGGCTTGAATCGAGGTGGCTCCGGGGACTTCGTCGAGGGTGCCTTGCCAGCCTAGAGTCCATGCGCCGCATTGCAGGCCGGTATTGTTGGCGTGGCTGCCGGTCACGAAGACTTTGCCGTTGGTGTCAAGCGGAAGGACCTTGTTGTTCTTGAGGATGACGAGGCTTTTCTGAACGGCTTCGCGGGCGATTTGCCGGTGTTCGTTGCTGCCGATGTTCTTGGTGACGCCTACATAGGCGGCGGGACCGTTGGGGTTGTCGATTCGGCCGGCGCGGATTTTGGCGCGCAATATTCTGCGGCAGGCGTCCTTGATGCGGTCTTCGCTAATGTTCCCTTCGGCAAGCAGTACCTTCATGGTTTTGACAAAGTTATGTACCGATTGCGGGACCATGGCCATGTCGAGGCCTGCGTTAATGGATGCGCGGATGGCGTCTTTCGAAGACATGTCGGTGACTTCGCCGGCAAAATAGTTGCCTGCAGCGCCTGGCGTCGTGGAATGTTCGATGCCTTCCCAGTCAGCAATCACGTAGCCGTCAAAGGCAAGCTCCGTCTTGAGAACGCCTGTGAGCAGGGTAGAATCGATATGCTGATGAACGCCGTTCACTTGGTTAAAGCTTGCCATGACGCTCAAAGCGCCTTGCTCGATGGCGGCTTCGTAGGGTGGCAGGTATTTTTTGTAGAGATCCTTTTTAGAGATAATGGCGTTGCCGCGGTCGTATCCTTTTTTGGTGGCACCATCGCCGATAAAGTGCTTGATGGTGGTAATCACGCGCCATTCGGCGTCGTTATGGTTGCCTTGTTGCCCGCGCACGAATGCGGCCCCCAGGCTCACGGCGAGTTCGGGGTCTTCGCCAAAGCCTTCGTAGACGCGGCCCCAGCGTTCGTCTTGCGGTACGGTAATGGCGGGCGCGAAATTCAAGTCGATGTGGGCGGCCCACATTTCTTCGGCGACGGCTTGCCCGATTTTGCGTACAAGCGCAGAGTCGCGGGTGGCGCCGAGGCCAATGTTGTGCGGGAATATGGTTGCCCCTTTTACGTCGGCGACGCCATGCACGTTGTCTTTGCCGTAGGTGGCAGGGATTTTTTGACTCCAGGCGCTCTTGTAGAAATCGGCGGTGTAGGCACCGCCGCCTTCGAGGGCGGAACCGCAAACGCCTTCGCCACAGTTGAGCTTGGGAACTTTCGCTTGCGTCATCTGGGCAATCATGTCGTCAATGGTCATGCCCGCCATGATTTCGTCGATTTTATTTTCGATGGGGTCGCGCTTTAAGGTGATGTTATCGTATTTCTTTTGGCCTGCGACTACGCTGAGCGTTTCGGGGAGGAACCCTGCCTTGCGCACGATAATGCTTTGGTCTTTCCTGGCGTTGCCAAGCTTGAAGGCTCCCTTGTCGTTCGTGAGCGTTCGGGCGTTTGCGAGCAAGTTCGGGAGAGTCCTGACGGTAACGGCGGCGTTCTTGACGGGTGACCCCGATTCATCGACGACATTGCCCGTAATGGCTGCCTGCGAGAAACCGTAGGCGGCAACGGCGAAAAGAGCGATTTTAGAGAAATTCATAATAATACCTTCCAAGGTAAATTTACATTCAAAAGGTCTTTGGGTGAAAAAGAACTCGTGATTTCGCGTGTACATAAGAAAACGGCCTTATTTCGCGAGGAAATAAGACCGAATCTCGTTTGCAGCATGCCGATTACAGCGCGTCAATCACGGCGTTGAATTCCGCTACCGGGCGCATCCACTTTTTCAGGAGATCGGCCTTCGGCAGGTAGTAGCCACCGATGTCGGCGGGTTTGCCCTGCTCGGCGGCAAACGCGGCGACGATTTCGACTTCGCGGGCCTTCAATGCGTCGGCGACCGGGGCGAACTTGGCGGCAAGTTCGGCGTCGTCCTTCTGGGCGGCAAGAGCCTCCGACCAGTAGAGGGCCAAGTAGAAGTGTGAGCCGCGGTTGTCGAGCTCGCCAATCTTGCGGGCGGGCGTACGGTTGAATTCGAGAATCTTGCCGTTCGCTTCGTCCAGCGTGTCGGCGAGGACCTTCGCCTTCTTGTTACCGTCCTTCAGGGCGACCTGTTCGAAGGCGGGCACCAGCGCGAAGTATTCGCCGAGGGAATCCCAGCGGAGGTAGTTTTCGGCGAGGAACTGCTGCACCTGCTTGGGAGCGGATCCACCTGCACCTGTTTCGTAGAGGCCACCGCCCGCCATGAGCGGCACGATGCTGAGCATCTTGGCGGATGTTCCGACTTCGAGAATCGGGAAAAGGTCAGTGAGGTAGTCGCGCATCACGTTGCCCGTGACGCCGATGGTATCGAGGCCGGCCTTCGCGCGCTTCATGGTTTCCACAATCGCCTTGCGCGGGCTCATAATCTTGATATCGAGGCCGTTCAAGTCGTGTTCCGGCAAGTAGTCTTCCACCTTCTTCTGGATTTCGCGGTCGTGAGCGCGTTCCGGGTCGAGCCAGAAAATCGCGGGAGTGTTGCTGAGGCGGGCGCGCGTGACGGCGAGTTTCACCCAGTCACGCACCGGAGCGTCTTTCGCCTGGCACATGCGGAAAATGTCTCCCGCTTCTACATTCTGCTGCAAAAGCACTTCGCCCTTGCTGTTGACGGCGCGGATGACGCCCTTGCCCTTTGCGACAAAGGTTTTGTCGTGGCTGCCGTATTCTTCGGCACCCTGGGCCATGAGGCCCACGTTCGGCACGGTACCCATCGTCTTCGGGTCGAATGCGCCGTTCTGTTTGCAGAATTCAATCGTCTCGTCGTAAATACCGGCATAGCAGCGGTCCGGAATGCAGGCGATCGTCTCTTGCAGCTTGCCTTCCTTGTTCCACATGCAGCCGGAATTGCGGATCATCGCAGGCATCGAGGCGTCGATAATCACGTCGCTCGGCACATGCAAATTGGTGACGCCCTTGGCAGAATCGACCATGGCGAGATCCGGACCCGCAGCGAGAGCGGCGTCAATGGCGGCCTTAACTTCAGCTTCCTTCGCATTGCCTTCGAGGCGCTTGTACAAATCGCCCAGACCGTTGTTGGCATCGATGCCGAGTTCCTTGAACAAGTCGGCATACTTCGTGAATACATCCTTGAAGAACACGCGCACGAACGCACCGAACAGCACCGGGTCAGAGACCTTCATCATGGTGGCCTTCAGGTGCACCGAGAACAGCAGGCCCTTCACCTTCGCTTCGGCCATGGCATTGGCGATAAACTTTTCGAGCGATGCCATGCGCATCACGGTGGCATCGATGATTTCGCCCTTCAGGAGCGGCTTTGCGGCACGGAGTTCCGTGACTTCGCCCGCTTCATTGACAAATTCAATCTTGAACGTATCGGCATCGGCCATGGTGATAGACTTTTCGTTGCCGTAAAAGTCGTCTGCCTGCATGCTTGCCACGTGGGTCTTCACGGAGGTGTTCCAGTTGCCGTTGCTGTGCGGGTTGTTGCGGGCAAAGTTTTTGACTGCCTTGGGAGCGCGACGGTCGGAGTTGCCCTGGCGAAGCACCGGGTTCACGGCGGAACCCTTCACCTTGTCGTACTTCGCACGGATAGCCTTTTCTTCGTCATTTGCCGGAGCGTCCGGATAGTCGGGCACGTCGAAACCGTTCTTCTGGAGTTCGGCAATCGCGGCCTTGAGCTGCGGCACAGAAGCCGAAATGTTCGGGAGCTTGATGATGTTTGCATCCGGTTCAAGCGTAAGCTTGCCGAGGAAATCCAGGTCGTCGCTCGCCTTGCCGAAGGCGGCCAGAATGCGGCCCGGCAGCGAGATGTTCTTGGTTTCGACATCGATATCGGCGGCCTTTGCAAAACCGCGCACGATGGGGAGCAGGGATTGAGTCGCCAGGAACGGCGATTCGTCTGTGAGGGTATAGTAAATTTTGGTATTCATACGGGGGTAAAGATAGAAATTTCAGGGCAATCCCCGGCTCGCGGGGGCGGGCTGTACTCGCTAATGAAAAATTTTGTTGTTTGCTTAATTGTGGACTACAATTTCTGTAAAATTTTTCTTTAATTTCTTGCGAAAACCTTCATTTTTGTACAAATGTGGACTAAAATACGCGAAAAAGTTGCCCGCAGACTACGAAAAATTGCTTTTATTTGACCGCAATTTCTATAAATAAGGTAGATTTAAAACGAATGTGCGGGTGTGCCCGCAAAATGAGGATGCTATGAGTGTTTGGAAGTTGCCTGCGCCGGTCATGGGCGCGTTCGGTTTGATGTTTGCGGTGTCGTCGTATGCGGCGGATTATGTTCCCCCTTCGACGGCGGTTTCGAAGGTTAACAGCTACCGCGGCTATTCGGAGTTGACTTCGGCCGCGTCTGGCATGGACATTGACCAGTACACCTACAACATGACCACGTGGCAAATTGGCAACGGCGGTTTTTACAAGGCCATGGCCGACAAGTACAAGAGTGCCTATTCCGGCGGGCAAAAATCGGAATGGCGAGCTAAAGATGGCGGCGACCTCGGCACTATCGACAACAATGCGACTATTCAAGAAATGCGCTTGCTGGCTGTGCGTTACAAGGAGACGACCAACAACAGTTACAAGGCTGCTTTTAAGACAAGCTTTAACAAGGCTCTGAACTTTATTCTCACCATGCAACGCTCCACGGGCGGGCTTCCGCAGGTGTGGCCCAAGCGCGGTAACTACAGCGACCACGTGACGCTCAACGACAATGCCATGGTGCGCGCTATGGTCACTATGATGGATATCGCTAACAAGACTTCGCCTTTTGATTCCGATATCATTGACGATGCGACACGAAGCAAGATGAAGTCTGCACTCGACAAGGCAATTCAATACTTGCTCAAGGCGCAGATTGTGAACAATGGAAATTTGACGGTTTGGTGTGCCCAGCATGATACTGCAAATTATGCACCGCGCCCGGCCCGCGCCTATGAACTGGAATCTAAGTCGGGGAGCGAATCTGCCGGCGTTGTGTGGTTCCTGATGAATTGGCCCGAACAGACCGAAGCAATCCAGAAGGCGGTCAAGGGGGCTATTGCCTGGTATAAGAAGACTAAGGTTACGGGGCTTTACTTTAACAAGAAAGCGGGTACATTTGACAAGCGCGACGGTAATGTTTTGTGGTATCGCTTTTACGAAGTGAACAACGACAACTATTTCTTCTGCGACCGCGACGGGGCTAGCACCAAGACGCAGGACTTTACCAAAATTAGCGAAGAACGTCGCACGGGTTACCAGTGGGCGGGCGACTACGGCAGTGCGCTTCTCTCGACGGAAGCCGCTTATTTAGAAGCGCTTGAAAAGATGTCTGGCACCTACGTTCCGCCTCCACCGCCGGCTGCACTTTGCGGGAGCGATACCTGCAAGACATACATCGATGGCGTGAACTTTGTAGACATCAAGGGCGCTAAAGAAGCGACCAACACGGGCTTTGTGGGCGAGGGCTACGCGAATGTAGACAACGAAACGGGTAGCTACGTAACTTACGGCGTGACCGCTGCGAAGGCGGGCGAATACGATTTGACAATCCGCTTTGCAAATGGTGGCTCGGGCGCTCGCGGCTACGACATATACGTGGGCGATGTGCTTGTTGTTCAAGGCGTGAGCATGGGCTCTACTGGTGGCTGGACCACTTGGGAGGCTCAAACCATTAAGGTGCCGCTCGAAAAGGGCTACAGCGAACTCAAGTTTGTGAGCACCTCGAAAGACGGCATGGCAAACATAGATTACGTTGGCTGGATGAGCGCTGACTTGTACGCCGGCGAAAAAGATATCGGTGGAACGACCGTGATCGGGGACCGCGCCGTGCAAGCTGTTCCGGCAAATGCTGCCGCCCGCTACTATGTAAACTTTGGTAGCCGCGACAACGCCGCAGGCGTTTACCTGAAAAAAGCAAACGGCAAGATTTTCCGCGTGAACGGAGCGAGGTGATATGTTGAATAAGATTTTTGTTTGTGCGGCTTTAGGCTTCGCAGTTTCTGCGTCCGCGGTCGAGAAAAAGAAAATCGATTTTGTGCTTGGTGTCGATGGCGACTTTAAGGCGGCTGTTGCGGCAGCGGGCAAGTCGGGAGCATCTGCCAGCAACCGCTTCGTCATTTTTGTTCCCGATGGCGAATACGACATCACCAAGCTTACGGGCGACAGCCACGGAAAATCGACCGTGAGCGCATCGTACCTCTCGATTATCGGGCAGAGCCTTGAAAAGACGATCATCGCGAACAAGACCGATACCGAGGGCATCAGCCTTACGGCGACAATATACTTCCCGAAGAACAACGAGATGTACATGCAGGATATTACCCTGCAGAACAAGGGCACCTATAATTCTGGCAATGCGGCGCGCCAGGTGGCGCTGCAGCAGAACGAAGGCGATAAATATATCTACAAGAACGTGCGCCTTTTAAGCGGCCAAGATACCTATTACACCAAGAAAGGCCGCACCTATTGGGAAGGTGGCGAAATCAACGGTACAGTGGATTTTATTTGCGGTGGCGGCGACGTGTTCTTCGAAGGCACCAAACTCGTGATGACGCGCAACGGCGGGTACATTACCGCATCGCAAAATCCGGGAGACTGGGGCTACGTCTTCAACAACGCGACCATTACCGTGAGCAACAACAGTTTCAACGGCACGTTCTATCTCGGGCGTTCCTGGGGGCACGCGAAGACGGTCTTCCTGAACACGAAAATGATTGCGCAGCCCAAGGGCGAAGGCTGGGGCCCCGACATGAATTCGGCTCCGCAGGTCTTTGGCGAATACAACAGCAAGGATGGCAATGGCAACGCGGTGAACACAAGCCAGCGCAAGACTTATTTCAACGGAGGCAAGGATGGTTCGACGGCGACTACGCTTAAGACGGTGTGGAACGCAAGCGATGCCGCCAAGTACACACTCCAGAACGTACTCAAGGGTAGCGACAACTGGGATCCGACCAAGTTGACGGCGCAGGTTTCCGCCCCGAAAATCACGCAGGAAGGCGCCGAAATTGTCTGGGCCGACGACAATAATGCCCGCTGCTGGGTGGTGTTCGTAAACGGCAAGTACAAGGCGAATGTAGTCGCTCCGAGTTTCTCGCTCGATGGTGTAGCTACGGGTTCCAAGATTACAGTGCGTGCTGCAAACAGCATGGGTGGCCTCGGCGCGTATTCCAACGAAGTCGCAACAGTCGACGCGAATGTGACTTACTACAAAGTAACGCTTGGCGACGCCATCGGCGGCAAGGTGACGACAAACCTTTCGGGCGACAAGGTAGCCGAGGGCAAGACGGCGACCTTTACCGCAGTCCCGAATACAGGCTGGGAATTCGCGGGCTGGAGCGGCAAGAGCGCAAGCCAGATTGATGCGAGCAAGGCTGCGGTTGAAATCGTTGCGGCAGGCGATATCGAACTCATTCCGAGTTTTACCGCCAAGGGAACGACTGTGTTCCAGGCGGAAGACGGAATCATTACGAACGCCGCTGCCGAAAGCAACAACGCGGGCTTTAACGGGACCGCCTTCGTAAATTTTACGGCCGGCGACTTGAGCATGATTCAAGTGCCCGTATACGCTGAAGTCGCGGGCGAGTACGAAGTTATGGTGCGCTACGCCAACGGTAGTGGCAATGCGCGTAGCCTGGCGGCCGCGGCCCCGGGCGTGTGCACCGCCGGCATTGACGGCTGCAAGAGTGCCGAGTCGCTGTCCTTTGCGGCAACCACGAATTGGACGACCTGGGAAACGCTTTCGTTCAAGGCGAAACTCGCCGAGGGCGCAGGCTACATGACGTTTGCGACCATAGGCGGTAGCGATGGCCCGAACCTGGACCAACTGGAACTGAAGTTGGTCAAGGCCGATGCGACGACTGCGATTCGCGGGCTTGCAACGCCGAGCCAGCAGTTGGTCCCGACAACTCGCGTTCGCCTGTTTACCTTGACGGGGCAGCTGGTTCGCGAATCCGTGGGCTTGACTGTAAGCACCGAAAATTTGGCGCCGGGCATGTACCTGCTGCAGCGCGGCAACGGCTCCCTACTCCGCCAGCAAATCATCCGCGTGAAGTGACAAAAAGCGTTAGCATTTTTGTCATCCTGAGCAAGCGTAGCGCGTCGAAGGATCTTAGGTGCATTTAGAATCTTCGACTTCGGGCATTGCCCTTCGCTCAGAATGACACTTTGAATAATACCTTTTTACTATATTGCTCCCTGTATGTTAGGTATTGAGCAGAAAAAAGGAAACGACGACAACCTGTGCGGGCGTATGATTGCCTACGCCAAGATTTTGCCGAACCCCGACGAACGCGATAGCGGCACACCGTTCGATGACATGATCAAGAACGGGCTCTTGGCGCTCGAAGGCGATTTCCGCATGTTCTCGCCGCGCGTACCTAGCAAGAAGGCGATTGATCGCGCTGTCGATGACAAAATCAACGACATGCTGGAATCGATGCAGGCCGATGGCGTGGAACTCCCGCCCGATATGGATGTAGAGCAGATGCGCGAACGCCTGCACGAACTTTCGAGCATGGAAGTCATCCCGATTCCGGCAAAGATCGGCAACTTTACCCGCGAAGAGGACATTCTCGCCGAAGACGCCGACATTTATTACATCGGAGAATTCATTGGCGCGGGGCAGGCTCACTTTTGCCTCACGACGCTCCCGATTTATTACCAGGCAAGGTTCCGCGAACAGGCCCGCAAAAAAGAGATGGACTTTTTGAACGAAGCGCTCACGCAGATCGAATCGGGCGAATTCATGGATACCGATGACCTGCAGAACGATACCGAAGAATTGTTCCCGAAGGGGCTCACGCTGAACACCTTCGTGGGTGACTTGGGCAAGCTTTTGAACGTGCGCGTGATTCCGTTTTTGCTTGCACTCGAAACGGATGCCCAGTACGACGAACAAATCAAGCTTTTTTATGACTTTATGAAGGGCTACCCGGCAAAGGCCGACATCAAGCTGATTGACTTGGCCATTCGCGACTTGCGCAATCAGAAGGATTCTGCGCTGGCCCGCCGCATTCTGGAACTGGGTTGCCAAAAAATCGATGCCATCTACAACGAAGATACGCAGAAGGCAAACGAAATCGCAGAAGAAATTGTCAAGTTCGCTAAAGAAAAAAATAGCGGGGAGCTGCCGTAATGAATTGGCTCAATAAAATTTCGTGTGGTGTGGCGCTGGCCGCTGCCTTGTTTTCGCAGTCCTTTGCCCAGGTGAACTTGGTGGTCCACAAAGAAGTCTTGCCGAACGGCCTTACGGTGCTTTTGCACCCGAACAAGCAGGCTCCTACGGTAAGTTGCCGCCTGTTCTACGTGACAGGTTCCGTGCACGAAGTCCCGGGCAAGTCAGGCCTGGCGCATATTCTGGAACATGAACTCTTTAAGGGCACCAAGAAGGTGGGCATTACCGACAGCATTGCCGACGCCAAGTTCATGGCGGTGCAAGATAGCCTGCAGGCTCTCATCCGTCCGGCGATTTTGGCGGGCGATACCGCGAAGGTGAAAAAGCTCACCGCCGAACACGATTCCGTGGTGAACGAACACCGCAAGATTTTTGTGAAGGACGAACTTTGGAGCGCTTACCAGGCCGCGGGCGGTACGGGCTTGAACGCTTTCACCAGCGACCTCATGACCGCCTACATCGTGACGCTCCCGAAGAATAAAATTGAACTGTTCATGTGGCTGGAAGCCGATCGCATGCAGAACGCCGTGCTGCGCGAATTCTATTCCGAACGCATGGTCGTGCGCGAAGAACGCCGCATGCGCTACGATGATAAACCTACGGGTCGCTATTACGAAACGCTGAATTCCATGATTTACGAGGCGTTCCCGTACCGCGTGCCAACAATCGGCTGGCCAAGTGACATCATGAACTTGACGCGCGAAATGGCCGACGAACATTACCGCAAGTATTACAAGCCGCGCAATGCGATTTTGGTGCTGGCAGGTGACATCGATACCACCGCCACCATGGAAATGGTCAAGAAGTACTTTGGCCCGATTCCTACAGGCGAGGCGTTCCCTCCGCTCACGATTCGCGACCCCGAGCAGGCCGGCGAAAAGCGCCTGACGGTAAAACGCCCGGATGCCCCGAACCTGTATACGCTCGTGTTCACGACGCCTGCCGTGGGCGACCAGATTCTGTACCCGCTGGACATTGCCGAGGGCGTTTTGAATGGCCGTTCCGGCAGACTCTACAGGCGCCTGATTCAAGAAGAAAAGCTCGCCGTGAGCGTGAAGGCGTCTAATTCGCCCAACAAGTACGTGTCTGAATTTGGCGTGACTGTGAACCTGCGCCCGGATGCCGACCCCGCGAAGGTCGAAAAAATCGTGTGGGAAGAACTGGAACGCCTTAAGACCGAAACGGTGAGCGAACGCGATTTCCAGAAGGTGAAGAACCACGCCTACGCCGGCCTGGTGCGTAGTCTGACCGATATGGAAAACGTGGCGACGATGCTTGCCTGGTACGAAATGTACGGCGACTACCGCATTTTCCTCAACTGGGCGGACGAACTCAATAAGGTCTCTGCCGCCGACGTACAAGCGGCCGCGCAGAAAACCTTCGTCCGCGAAAAGAGCGTCGCCGGCTTCCTGCTGAAGAAATAGCCCCGATTGTCTTCCCGGATGCTTCCTAATTGTCTTCCCGCACGTAGATGCGGGATCTCCCTTTACGGCTTTCCAAAGCGCTTGCAGTAAAAATGCAAGCGTTTTTTCAAACAACTAGAGGAGATGCCGGGTCAAGCCCGGCATGACATGTGCAATATCCGGGAAGACAGTATGGATTATACTTTGTTCGGATCGTACGGGTCGATGTGCACAAGCGCATCGACTACATTTTCGCCCGCCTCGATAATACGGCGCTCTACTTCTTCGGCCAGGTCGTGGGCGGCCAAGAGCGTCATGTCGGCGGGAACGACTACATGCAAATCCACGTGCAAGTCGCTGCCTACGTAACGCGTGCGGAACCCGTGAATGCTAATCACGTTCGGGCAGGCGAGTGCCACTTCGCGCAACTTTTGGGCCACCTCGGCGCTCGCGCCTTCGTCGGCCACGCGGTGAATGCCCGGCCATGCAATTTCAAAGCCCGAGTGCAAAATGAAAACGGAAACGATAATCGCGCCTACGGAGTCTGCAAACCAGAGTGTGGGGCAAAGAATCCCGAACAAGACCGCGATCAAAACAGGAATAGAACTGTAGGCGTCGCTCCGGTGGTGCCAAGCGTTTGCCTCGACGGCTTCGCTGCGAATGTCGCGACCCTTCGCCCGCGTGTAGCGGAAAAGCGCCTCTTTCACGATAATCGAAACCGCCGCCATAATCGCCGCAATCCATTCGGGGTGAGACTGCTCGCCGTTCATGAGCGCTACCACCGCATTGTAGCCGAGCCCGAGACCCACGGCGCAAACCGCAAGCCCGATTCCGACCGAAATCAGCGTCTCGAATCGCCTGTGCCCATACGGGTGTTTCGCATCGGGCGGCGAATTCCAGAAGCGGGCCCCTACGATAATCGCTATGTCCGTGATAAAATCAGATGCACTGTGAATGGCGTCGGCAATAAGTGCATGCGATCCGCCAAAATAACCCGCAAAAAACTTGCCTACCGACAAGACCACGTTCCAGCCGAGCCCCACCCACGTAACGCGGCGGACCTCTGCGCTGTCATCTTTTTTTGCAATACGAGTCATAGGTAGTAGGAAGTAGACGGTAGGAAGTAGACAGTTGTTAGCGATTAATGCTGCATAATATAAAAAAATGGGGATAAACTCTTGCGAATAGGCAACCTTTTGTCGTGTGTGCGCATCTAAATACCCGAAAACGTCGGTAATACTTTTTATTTTTGGGTCTGTTGTATGAAACGATTGCTCAAATTCATCATAAAATTTATCGTGGTGCTTGCCGTATTGGCGGGTATCGGGTTTGGGGTGAAAACCTTTTTCTTTGACGCGAAGACTGAAAATGCTGCAGGTCCGCTCGTGAGCGTGAAGGTTACGCAGACTACGATTTCGACCACCATTTCGGCGACCGGTACATTGGAACCTGTCGACCAGGTGGAAGTCGGTACGCAAGTGTCGGGCGACATCGCAAAAATCAACGTAGACTTCAATTCCAAGGTCAAAAAAGGCCAGATTATCGCCGAACTGGACAAGTCCAAGCTCAAGGCCACGCTCACGCAGGCCGAAATCGCCTACAAGTCGGCCGAAAACGATTTCAAGTTCAAGGAATCGACTTACAACCGCGTCAAGAAGCTTTCCGAAAGCAATTCCGCGAGCGCCGTGGAACTCGAAACCGCCGAATACAACATGAATTCGGCAAAGCTCGCCGTAGAACGCAGCCAAAATGAAGTCAACCAGGCTCGCCTCAACTTGAGCTACGCCACCATCAAGAGCCCCATCGACGGCGTGGTTTTAAAGCGCGCGGTAGAAGTCGGCCAGACGGTGGCCGCTTCCATGAGTACTCCTACTTTGTTTGTAATCGCGAAAGACTTGAGCCAAATGAAGGTGATGGCCGACGTGGACGAAGCGGACATCGGTCAGGTCAAGCAAGGCCAGAAGGTAACCTTTACGGTCGATGCCTTCCAGAACGATACGTTTAACGGAACGGTGCAAGAAGTCCGCCTGAATCCGACGACCACGAGCAATGTGGTGACTTACACCGTGGTGATTACCGCCGAAAACCCGGATCAGAAACTGCTCCCGGGCATGACGGCGACCTGCACCATCGTGACCCAAGAAATCACCGACGCCATCGCGATCCCGGTGAAGGCCCTCAAGTTCACGCCGGCAGACGGAACCCCGATGGCAGAACCGCCCAAGGGCATGCGCCCGCCGCGCCCCGAATCCGGCGACTCCACCTCCGGCGATTTCACCAAGGGTAATTTCCCGAAAGGCGATTTCAAGAAGGGTAACTTCCCGCCTCCTGGCAGTTTCCCCAAATCCTTCAAAAAACGCCCCGACGGCAAAAAGCCGAGCGGCAACCTCGTATGGGTAAACATCGACGGCAAGGCCGCCCCTCGCCCCGTCAAGACCGGCATCAGCGACGGCGTGAACATCCAAATTCTCAAAGGGCTTTCCGTGGGCGATTCCGTGGTCGTAAGTCAAGAAACGGTGACTGCCACCAAGGAAAAATCCTCTGCCAGCAGCCCCTTCATGCCCAGTCCCCCAGGCAAAAAGAAAAAGTAAACGCAAACTTTAACCGGGATACTCGTCAAATATTGACTTGTATCCCTGTTTTTACTAAATTTGGGCTACTTTGAGATTAGATATCGCACAAAAACTTACTGATTCCGAAGACCGCCGGGTGGTCTGGTGCCGTACCGATGCCCCCGAAATCTTCGACGAACTGCACCTCAAGGGCGATCTGGTAGCCGAGGTGCTGGTAAGCCCCGAAGGCGAAAGCAAGTGTCTTGTGACTGGATCTATCTCCGGAGTGCAAACTCTGACCTGCTCCCGTACCTTGGAACCGTTCGACCGCCCCTTTTCGACCGAAATCGTGGCAGAAATAACGCGCACCGGGGTTTCGCAACAGGAACTCGATGAAGACGATGTAGACGTCTTTGCCTACCGAATTCCCCAGGGGCAGAACTTCGTGGACCTTTCCGAGTGCGTCCGACAGCTGGTTATTCTACAAGAACCGCAAGCGCCCGTGAAAAATCCTGACGAAGATTTTATCTTTGTAACAAACAAACCCGCCGACGAGGAGCCTCAAACCGACCCTCGTTGGGACAAACTCAAGGCTCTTAAGAGCAAAATGGAAAATAGGAGTTAAAAATGGCAGTACCTAAAAGAAAAACCTCGACCGCCCGTCGTGACAAGCGCCGCACCCACTGGAAGATGGAAGTGCCCGCTATGGCTACCTGCGATCATTGCGGTTCCGTGAAGCGCCCGCACCGCGTGTGCCCGGTTTGCGGCTACTACAATGGTGTCGAAGTGATCAACATGAAGGATGCCGAATAATTAACGGTTCTACTGTTGTAAGGAGATGTCCATGGTAAAAGTTGCTCTTGATGCTCTCGGTGGCGATTTCGCCCCGGACGTAGTGATTGAAGGTGCGGTTAACGCCGTCAACAAGAACGAAAACCTGCACGTGGTTCTGTGCGGACCGGAGGCCGAGGTCAAGGCTAAGCTTGAAAAGCTTGGCTATGCTGGCAAAGGCATTTCCGTGGTCGATGCACCGGACCCTGTGGCCATGGATGAACACCCCGTACAGGTTCTCAAGACGAAGCCCCATTCTGGCTTGGTGACTTGCGTTGCCTTGCAGAAGAAGGGCATGGTAGATGCCTCCGTGAGTGCCGGTAACTCCGGCGCCATGATGGCTAGCTGCCTCATGCTCTTGGGCCGTACTACAGACAAATTCAGCCGTCCGCCTATCGGTTGCGTGATTCCGACTGCTGACCGCCCGATCATCTTGGTCGATGCCGGTGCTAACGTCGATGAACGCGCTGCTACTCTGGTGGATTTCGCCATTGCCGGTTCCGCCTTCGCCGAGACCTACTTCGGTTACGAAAACCCGAAGGTTGGTTTGTTGAATATGGGCGAAGAAGAACACAAGGGCCCGGCCGTGCTGCAGGAAGCTCACCAGCTTCTGAAGTCCGCTCCGGTAAACTTTATCGGTAACATCGAAGGCGAAACCCTTATCGAAGGTGTCGCCGACGTGGTCGTGACTTCTGGCTTTACGGGTAACGTAGTTCTGAAGATGCTCGAAGGCTTCTACGAACTGCACAAGAAGATGTTCGGTGTTATCGATACCCCGAACGGTCGCCGCTTCGACGAAATGTGGGACTACCGCATGACGGGTGGTGCTCTTCTCCTTGGCCTGAATGGTACGGGCATTATCGCTCACGGTCGTTCCGATGCTCTCGCAATCGAAAAGGCTGTCGAAGTCGCTGCCAAGTATGCCGAAAAGGGTGTGTCCAAGAATGTGAACGAACGCCTGCTCGCTATCAAGGATGATTCCTCCGAAGCAAAATAGCGCGAATTTGTGCGAAATTTAAGGCGGAGCCTGCGGTTTGCAGGTTCCGTTCTTTTTTGTTTTGCTTTTATAACAGGGGCGTCTTAGAATTGACCTTACAAAAATGCGTTGAAAATCTTTCATTTGCAATTTCTTGTATACAGGGGCGGGCGGACCGGTGATGCCTGCCCTTATTTTCTAAATTGTAGCGCGAAACTATAAAAGTGCGGTTTTGCCGCAGAGGTTTATATATAATGTCTAAGACGATTTTGCTTTTCCCCGGCCAGGGTGCCCAGTACGTGGGCATGGGCCAGACGCTCGCTTCTACTTTTGAACCGGCCAAGAAGCTCATGATGCAGGCCGACGAAATTCTCGGTTTCTCGCTTTCCAAGCTCATGGCCGAAGGTCCGGAAGATGTTTTGAAGAGCACCGACAACACGCAGCCGGCTCTGTTTACCGTGTCTGCCATGGTGATGGAACTCCTCAAGTCCGAAGGTTTTGCCTTTGATTACGTGGCCGGGCATTCCCTCGGTGAATACTCCGCCATCTACGCTGCCGGCGGCTTCAGCTTCGAAGAGGGACTCCGTCTGGTGCGTACCCGCGGTGAACTCATGGCCAGTGCTGGTTCCAAGAATCCGGGTGCCATGGCTGCCATTATGGGCCAGGACGAAGCCAAGATTCTTGAACTTTGCGAAGCCGTGAAGGCCGAAGGTGTCGTGGTTCCGGCAAACATCAACTGCCCGGGCCAGATCGTGGTGTCCGGTGCGGTCGCCGGCGTGAACAAGCTCGTCGAAAACTGCGCTGCTGCCGGTATCAAGGCCATTCCGCTTGCCGTGTCTGGCGCCTTCCACAGCCCGCTCATGCAGTTCGCTCAGGCAGGCCTTGCCGAAGCGATTGCCAAGACCAAGTTTAACGATGTCGAAAAGCCGGTTATCGCCAACGTGATTGCCGAACCGGTCACGAAGGGTGCCGAAATCGCCGACCTCCTGGTGCGCCAGCTGGTGTCTCCGGTCCGTTGGAATGACTGTATGAACAAGGCTATGTCCCTGGGTGTTACTCAGGGTGTCGAAGTGGGTTCCGGCAAGGTGCTCATGGGCCTCATGCGTAAGATCAGCCGCGACGTGAAGGTTACTCCGGTCGAAACAATCGAGGCGTTTGAGGCACTTAAATAAATAGTAGACAGTAGGAAGTAGACGGTAGACAGTGAATGTTTCCAACTTCCAACTTCCAACTTCCTACTTCCTACTTCCTACTTCCTACTTCCTACTTCCTACTTCCAACTTCCAACTTCCTACTTCCTACTTCCTACTTCCAACTTCCAACTTCCTACTTCCTACTCCTAACTAAGAGGAACACTCTATGGGTAAACTTACTGGTAAAAAGGCAATCGTGACGGGCGCTTCTCGCGGTATCGGTCTCGCCATTGCAACCAAGCTCGCCAGCGAAGGTGCTGACGTCGCCATCCTTTCCACTTCGGTCAAGGAAGAATTGGCCGCCAAACTTTCCGCCGAACTTGGGGTGCAGGTCAAGAGCTATGCTTGCAACGTGGCCGACTCCGAAACGGTGCAGAACGTGTTCAAGCAGATCATTGCTGACATGGGCACGGTCGACATTTTGGTCAACAACGCCGGTATTACCCGCGATGGCCTGCTTATGCGCATGAAGGACGAAGACTTCGACGCCGTGATCGCCACGAACCTGCGTTCCGTGTTCCTTTGCACCCGCGCTGTCGCCCGCACCATGATGGGCAAGCGTACCGGCCGCATTATCAACATTTCGAGCATTAACGCACTGCATGGCCAGGCCGGTCAGGCTAACTATGCCGCTGCCAAGGCTGGCATTATCGGTATGACCCGCTCGAACGCCATGGAATTTGCCTCTCGCGGCATTACCGTGAACGCGATTGCCCCCGGTTTTATCGGTACCGACATGACCGCCGCCATGGATGAGGCCACCAAGGAAAAGTATGCCGCCCAGATTCCGCTCGGCCGCATCGGAAAACCCGAAGATATTGCCAACGCTGCCGCATTTTTGGCATCGGACGACGCCTGCTACATCACCGGCCAGATTCTTGGCGTCGATGGTGGGTTGAACGCCTAGGCTTTTTTTACTAAATTTGAACTCAAACAATCAATCCAAATGGAGATTACAATGAACGAAGAAATTTTCAAGAAGGTCACCGCTGTTATCGTTGACAAGCTCGGCGTTAAGGCTGAAGATGTGAAGCCGGAATCCGAATTCGGTAACGACCTCGGTGCCGACTCCCTCGACCGCGTGGAACTCGTGATGGCCCTCGAAGACGAATTCGAAGTCGAAATCCTCGACTCCGACGCCGAAAAGTTCCAGAAGGTTGCTGACGTGGTCGCCTTCATCGAAGCTAAGAAGGCTTAATTATTAGCCTCTCTCGATAAGAAACTAGACTGGGTGACCCGGCTCGGGTTGCCCTTTCTGTTTAGTAGACAGTAGGAAGTAGACGGTAGACAGAAACTTCCTACTTCCTACTTCCTACTTCTAACTTCCTACTTCTAACTTCCTACTATTTAATGTCTGATACAAACCTTCTACACAAAGTGCTTAAACTCTGGTTTCGCCAGAAGTCCGATGGCGGGCTTGAGGCGAAGCTCGGGTACCGGTTCAAGGACCCCGAACTGTTGGCGCATGCGCTGGTGCACCGCTCCTTTTTGACGGGCACAGACATGCCTTATGTGAGCAACAACGAACGCCTGGAATTTTTGGGCGATTCCGTGCTGAACATGCTCACCACCGAATACCTTTACAAGACTTACCCCGACGACCCTGAAGGCGAACTTTCCAAGCGCAAGAGCGCGATTGTTTCGGGACATGCCTGCGCGCAGTCGTCTAAGGAATGGAGCCTGAGCGAATACGTGAAGGTGGGGAAGGCCGAAGAAAAGCTCGGCGGTCGCGGCAAAGAAAGCATTCTGGCCGACGCTTACGAAGCGGTTCTTGGCGCCGTCTACTTGGATGGCGGCCTCGACGAGGTCCGCGCGATTTTGAACAAATTCCACTTTCCGCGGGTGCAGGAAATCATTTCTGCCGAGGACTTCATCAACCACAAGAGCGAACTCCTGGAATACCTGCAGGGCAAGCTCCGCACGGTTCCGGAATACGTGGTGGTCGATGAATCGGGCCCGGAACACCAGAAGGTGTTCACGGTCGAAGTCCATGTGGACGGACGCGTGTACGGTCGCGGTCAGGGCGGCAACAAGAAGAAAGCCGAGCAGGAGGCTTCTCGCGTGTCGCTTGAAATGCTTTTAACCGAAGCCGCCAAGGCCGAAGCTGAAAAAGGCCCGGAAGAACCGAAGCCTAAAAAGCAGAAGCAGCGCCACGTCGGCCTGCCGTAATCTTGTCTTTTGCATTGTCGTCCCGGGCTCCGACCCGGGATCTCCTTTTTATTTAATGATAAAATCACTCGGTTTGACGCCGTAGAACACGACGTCGTCAATCCAGAATTCCGTGCTGTCGTAGGCGGCGATTGAAATCGTCGTCACCGACTTGCTGATGACTTCCCAGCCGAGGTTGCCGTACAAGTCGTCGCGCGGCTTGAAGTTTTCGGGCTTTATAACTCGGCGCGTCCACTCGTCGCTAGTCTTGAGCGTGTCGTAGGCGAGTGTCTTGCCTTCGGTGTTTGATTCACCTAAGGTTTCCAGGATAATCGAGATGACGCCTGTGCCGCGAGCGTAGTAAACGATAGAATCGGTTGCGGACAAGTCGCAGGGCGATTCTTCCTTGCAAATCCAGATTCCGTAGAACGACCAGGAACCACGCTTTACTGCCGAAGTCTCCCAATAAATAGCGTTCCCTTCGCGGTCTGCGCCCGCTTCGACAATGAATTCTGAGAGGTCTTTGCGGGTTTCGGGAATGATTTCGACTTCGGGCGTCGTCTTGACGCTTGTGTCGGTAGAAGACATGTAGCCCGTTTCGCTGATGCCGAGTTCCTTGATTGTGAATTGGGCGCTTGCCGATTCAAAGTCCAGTACCTTGACCGAGTCGGGTTCGAAAGTGCGCACGTTTGCAGAAACATCTTCGCCGGCGTTGATTTTCGCGGACTGCTCGATAATGCTGTCACCAACGATCACGCGCATGTCGTATTCGTACGGCGGCAGCGAATCCATTTCGTAAAAGCCTTCGCTGTCGGTTTTAACCAGGCGGCCGGTGCCGTACACTTGCACCCAGGCGTAGTCCACGCTGTCGGGCAAGTAAACCTTGCCGCGCAGGCTGCCCGTTTTTTCGAGGGTGTACTGTACGGAGTCGCCTTCTTGAATGTCTTCGGCAGAAATCTTGGTGAACAGGCCTTCGCCGGCGTCCACAATTTCAATCGTCGCCTCTTTTACGGTAAGACTGTCGATGCGAATTTGCCCCAAGGAATCGGTCGTGAATTCCTCGAAGAATTCGGATTTCGCGGAATCCCCATTGCCGCTATTTTCGGAAACGTTTCTTACAAAGTCCACGGAGCGCATGCGGGCGACTACGTTTGCCGCTGGCAAAGAATCTTCACGAACGATTTGAATCAGAAACGCGTTTTCGGTTTCAACGGTACTGATGCCCGCGACTTCTTTGTCGGAGCAAGCCCAAAAGGCGAGGGGAGCGAGGAGTAAAAGCAATCGTCTCATTTTTTTACTCCTATTTTTTTGGGTTGCATGCCTTTGGAAACTTCGGCTACTGGGTAAAAGGCAAATACGAATTGCATGGCGCGGTTCGCGTCTTTTACTTCGGCAACTCTTTTTTGCACCTGGCGTCTAAATTCAATCGTCATTTCGTTCAAGTCGGCAAAACATTCATCGTCTACGCCCACCAACAGCGAAGAAATGTTTCGCTTCGAGGGCTCCACGGCTACCAGGGCGTTTTGCGCAAGTGCCAAAAGCTGGTTTTGATAGCTGCGGATGGCGGAGGTCTTTGTCGGAGACCCTGCCGATGTAAAATTAGCTGTTGTTGCGGCGTAGCGTTCCGAGGCGAGCGGCGTAATCAGCTTTAAATCCTTCAAAACCGTTATGGCTTCGCGAATCTGGTCTTCAGAAACCGCAGGCGATATCTGTTTTACCAGGCGAGAAACTTCGGCATGGCCGCCGTTCATCTCGATAAGGGCTCGCACCACGGGAATCCACCACTTGCTCAGGAACAGGTATTCGCTGGCGCTGAACTTGCGCAAGTCGACATCTTGCAGCGAAAGGGCCATTTTGTAGAGCTTCTCTTTTTTCGTCTGGGATTTTGCCTTGGCTGCGGCCACCAGGATTTCGAAAATTTCACCGCTGCGTCCTTTTAAATCCAATAGGTCCTTGGCCAGAGGAATGCTGTGGTTTGGCAGGTGCAGTTCCTTGTTCAGCACTCGGAAAATCTGGCTTGTTTCAAGCCCCAATTTTTGCCCCATTATCTTGTAGGAATACAGAGGCATATCCAGCTTGCGCTGGGTATAGTAGTTCTTGAGTAAATCCCTGTAATCGCTTATTTCGTTAATGTTGAGCATAGGCCAGTTCCCTAAACACAGTTATCCATTCAATAAAATAACCTTTTCTTGCACGAAAAGGACAATAAAGAGTACTATGCTTTTGACAAAATTTCAATGAAAAACCCCGCCGGTTGTTCCGACGGGAATTTTGATTGTGGCAGGCAGTTGCATCACTGCCTACTGTCTACTTCCTACTTCCTACTAAATCAGTCCTTCGAAGAAATTATTTCCCTTGTCATCGACCAAGATGAATGCAGGGAAGTCCTTGATGGTGATCTTGCGGATGGCTTCCATGCCGAGTTCCGGGAAGGCCACGATGTCGTTGCTGAGGATGTTCTGTTCAGCGAGGATGGCTGCCGGACCGCCGATAGAACCGAGGAAGAATCCGCCGTACTTCTTGCAGGCGTCGGTGACGTCCTGGCTGCGGTTGCCCTTCGCGACCATGATCATCGAAGCACCCTTGCTCTGGAAGCGCATCACGTACGGGTCCATGCGGTTGGCGGTCGTCGGGCCGAAGCTACCGGTGGGCATGCCTGCCGGAGTCTTGGCCGGACCGGCGTAGTAAATCGGGTGGTCAGACACGACCTTGAGCACGGTCTTTTCTTCGTCCGTAAGTTCTTCGCCGCGTTCCTGCTTGTCGAAGATTTCGGCAATCTTCGCGTGAGCCATGTCGCGGGCCACAATCATCGTACCCTTGAGGCTGAGGCGCGTCTTCACCGGATACTTGGTGAGGTCGGCGAGCACTTCCTTCATCGGGCGGTCAAGGTCGATTTCCACAGCCGGAGCGAGGTTCACGGCATTGCCTGCCGGAATGTAGTTTTCCGGATGGTGTTCCATCTTTTCGAGCCAGAGGCCGTTCTCGTCAATCTTTGCCTTGATGTTGCGGTCGGCAGAGCAGCTGACGCCGATAGAAACCGGGCAGCTTGCGGCGTGACGCGGAGCGCGGATCACGCGAACGTCGTGCACCAGGTACTTGCCGCCGAACTGGGCGCCAATGCCCGTCTTCTGGCAGATGTGCAGAACCTTTTCTTCCATTTCGAGGTCGCGGAAAATGCGGCCGCCTTCGGAACCCGTGGTCGGAATATCGTCGAGGTAGCCGCAGCTAGCGAGCTTCACCATGTGGGTGTTCATTTCGGCAGAGGTTCCGCCAATTACGATCGCGAGGTGGTACGGAGGGCAAGCCGCAGTACCCAAGGTCTTCACCTTTTCGGCGAGGAACTTTTCCAAGGACTTCGGGTTGAGGAGCGCCTTGGTCATGGGCCAGTAGTAAGTCTTGTTGGCAGAGCCGCCGCCCTTGGCGACGAACAAGAACTTCATCTCGGCGCCTTCTTCGGCGTGGATGTCGATCTGGGCAGGCAGGTTGCAACCGGTGTTCTTTTCTTCGTACATGGTCAAGGGTGCAATCTGGCTGTAGCGCAGGTTCTTCGTGGTGTAGGCGTTGTAGATACCTTCGGAAATCGCTTCGGCGTCGTCGAAGCCCGTCCAGACCTGCTGGCCCTTGTGGGCGACGCAGATGGCCGTACCCGTGTCCTGGCAGAACGGGAGAATGCCCTTGGCGGCGACGCAGGCGTTCTTGAGCATGGTGAGGGCCACGAACTTGTCGTTGTCCGAAGCTTCCGGATCCTGCAAAATCTTGGCGACCTTGGCCGTGTGGGCCGGACGCAGGCAGAATTCCACTTCTTCGAAAGCGGCTTGGGCGATCTTGGTGAGCGCCTCGGGGGCGACCTTCAGAATCTTTTTGCCTTCGAATTCGGCGACGGAAACGCCGTCTTTACCGAGGTTCACGTATTCGGTAGTATCTTCACCGTGCTGGACGGTAGCTTCGTATTTGAATGCCATAGTTAATTAGGGGTTAGGGTTAGAATCAAGGGTTAGTGTGTGGTGTGGAATGTGGGCGGCTTGCGCCGCAATGTGGGAAGTGGAATGACTAATTACACATCACACATTACACATTTCACATTGTTTTTTATGTGTGTAATTTAAAATTTCTAGCGGCTTTGGTCTAAAATTTTCGACTGAATGGAGCGGTTTAGCCCGCGGCGGTGTGAGGAATATCGCAAAATGCCGATGAATGGACGGAAAATAGCGACAATTTGTACTTTTTTTTATAAAAAAGTTGGCAGACAACTGAAATTTGTACTATTTTTTACATCGTTAAAAGTTTAAACTGAAGAGGAAACTATGAAGATCAAGACTCTCATGTTGGCAACTATGCTTGCCTCTGCTGTTGTTTTTGCAGCCCCGGCTGCCAAGGACGCTAAGGCCGCCGCACCGGCCGCCAAGCCTGCTGCCGCTGCTCCGGCTGCTGAAGCTGCCAAACCGGCCGAAGCTGCTGCACCTGCCGCAGCCCCCGCCGCTGCTCCGGCTGCCGCTCCTGCCAAGGCAGAAGCTGCCAAGCCCGCTGCCGAAGCTAAGCCGGCTGAAGCCCCGAAGGCTGAAGCAAAGCCTGCCGAAGCTGCTAAGGCTGAACCGGCCCCCGCCGCCGCACCGGCTGCCGCCGCTGCTCCGGCTGCTGCACCTGCCGCTGATACTGCTAAGGCTGCTGAAGCCGCTCCTGCTGCCGAAGCTGCCGCCGCTGCCCCGGCTGACTCTGCTGCCGCTCCGGCTGAAGCCGTAGCCGCCGCCGACACCGCCAAGGCCGATACCGCCAAGACCGAAGTGCTCGAAGCCAAGGCTGAAGAAGCTCCGGTTGACAGCGCCGCTCTCGCTAAGGCCGAAGAAGAAAAGAAGGCCGCTGAAGAAGCTGCCAAGGCCAAGGCCGAAGAACAGGCTGCTCTCGAAAACAGCTCTGCCGGTTCTGCCAAGTCCACCATCATGGAAAACCCGTGGGAATTCCTGATCGTGTCTGCCGCCTTCGTTGCCTCCGTGCTCGTGATTATCTTCACCGGCAAGGACTAATCTAGCGGTTTAAAATCCACAGATTTCAAAAGGTCGATGCCTACGGGTGTCGGCCTCTTTTTGTAAACTTTTCTGAACCTTGTTCTATATATTTCTTACTAAAATCTTTTATACGAAACAGCGTGTCCCAAATCATTGATTATTGCCGTTTTTGTGAGCAAAAAGGGAACATTTTCTGCTTTTGGGTGGTCCGTTTCGGGCTTTTTAAATCTATTTTTAAATTGTGTATTTGGGATTTATGGAACGGGTATCTGCAGTACCCGTGTTGGCTGTATTATAAAGGAGGCTTTTGTGCCCGTTAAAAAGAATCTGTTTGCCGCGCTTACTATAGCTGCGTTTGTTTCGTTTGCCTTTGCCGCCGAGCAAGAGCAGCCTACGCCCTACGACCTGATTCGCCCGGTCTACCCGCTTACGTGGGATACGACTGTCTTTGATCATTACGATACGACGGTGACCAAGAAGCACAATATGGTGCCCAGGAACCGCACTCCTGCCTCTTACGTACCGAACGCCTTGATTCCCGATACCTTGAACCAGGCTTATTTGGATGCGATTAACTACCGTATGTCGCCGATTCGTATTAACCAGGCCGGTTACTTGGAAAGTGACCCTGAAAAGCAGTTCTACTACGTGGGTACGGCGACGACGTTCGAAGTGGTCGATATTGACGGTAATTCCCTGAACCCGAAGGTGACAGGTTCTTTAGTCAGTAGCGGTTTCCAGACCTCTTCGGATTGGACTATCATTGCCGGTACTAATGCGGCTACGAATGACCAGAAGCGTTACCAGGTGGATATTACGGGACAGTCCGGTATTATTCAGGTGGGTCACATTCCTGGTAACGTTCCGACGGACACCCGTTTGCGCATCAAGGTCGGAAACGATATTTCGAGTACCTTCATTGTGAGTGACAAGGTGTATTCCATGGTGAAGGATGCTGCCCTCAAGTTCTACGGCATTAACCGTAGTGGTGATGGTGATTCCTGGTTCCACCCCGCAAGCCACATGAAAGATGGTGCTGGTGCTGTAGTTACGGGTGCTGCTGATGTACGCGACCAGTATAATGCCTCTCTTGCGGGAACTTTGCAAGGTGGTTACTATGACTGCGGTGACCACTTGAAGGAATCCCAGACTCAGATGTATGCCTTTATGGTTGCCGCCGTTCTTGCTGCTACCAATGCTGATGCCGACGAAGACCACTATGCCTTTAACCACGGTGAAACGGTGAATAAGGACGGTGTCCCGGATATGATGCGCGAAGCAAAGCATGGCGCTGATTATGTGTTGCGTGCCTATGTCCGTGCCAAGGGTGTGATTGACGATATGGCTCTTTCTGTGGGTAACTTCGGTTCTGACCACGGTTGGTGGGGCCGTCCTGAAAATAGCGACTTGCTTCCTGTTGATGGTTCTGCTGCAGCGACGGACCGTGGTGGTCCTATGTCTCGTACCGTGCGCCTTGGCGAAATCGGTGCAAATATCGGTGGTGAAACGGCGGCGGGCCTTGCCCTTGTGGGTAAGCTTTATTCCGATTATAAGGATCCTAAGTATGAGGCTTTTGCTGACAGCTGTTTGAAGGTTGCAAAGGAAATGTATGAATTTGCAAAATCGATGGCTCAGGGCAAGACCTATAAGAATAATACCGAAGCTGCCGGCTGGTCTTCTCCGGCCTACAACGGCAACAACGAATATTTCGATGATTTGGCACTCGCCTCTGTTGCCCTTTGGTATGCCACAGGTGATTCGAAGTATGGTGACGACGCTATCCGTTCCAAGACGCTTGGCACGACGGTTCCGCAGTCGTTCATGGAAAACTGCGTGGGTTGCTTCGACGGTGGTTGGTTCGTGACAGATAACAAGGGCTTCCTTAAGAATGTCAAGAATACCAGCTGGGCAAATGCCTACGCCTATGCGACCTATGCTCTTTATAAGTTGATTCTTGCTGACGAAAACAAGGCCATTAATGAATTTGGCTTGACAAAGGAAGAACGCCTCAACGCCATTGAAGACTGTATCATGAGCATGATCCACAACTTGAGTGACGTGAGTGCTGGTTCGGCGACAATCGTTTTGCCCCGCAAGGATCCTTCTAACTACATGGTCCAGGATATCGGCTGGAAGGGTAACGAAGTCAAGTATGACCCGATTTGGTTCTCGATGCAGACGGACCAGACCTGGATTTACAACCGTTATCAGGCCGGTAACATCTTTGAAGTTTTGGCATATGCCGACGTCGCCAAGGATATTGAAAAACAGAATTTGGCTCTCCCGAACTTGGGCACCCCCGACTGGAAATCCGATGAAATGCACCAGCTGGGTATTAATCAGTTGAACTACTTGTTGGGCGTGAACCCGTGGGATGTGTCCTACATTTTGGGCGTTGGCGACAAGAACGATGCTCACCCGCACCATCGTGCCGCTAACCCCGAAGGCAAGAATATGCCGGGTGCCGGTTACAAGTACCGCCCGCCTGTTGGCGCCCTTTATGGTGGCGTGACTCCGGGGGCTACAAACTCCATGGTTCCCGACAACAAGAGCTGGGAAGACTACCATAAGTCTGAAACCTGTATCGATGCCGCGGCAACTCTTGTGAGTTCTGGTATGCTTGCTGCCGCCAAGTTCGATCGCACGATTGCCCCGGGCGTGAGCGTGGAAATCCGTCACGTGAGCATGGACTCTGCCATTGTGGTGGTCAAACTTTCGACTCGTGGTACGGCAAGCCTTTACTACGGTACCGACGAAGCTTCGATGACCGAAACTGCCGTTCCGGACGACAATGCGGCCGGCGTGCAGCACGAAATTATCTTGCGTGGCTTGCAGCCCGGTACTGCCTACCATTTCTACGCCGTGGGCCAAAATGCCTATGTGCCGGAAAACCTGACCATCAAGTATATGGTGGATTCTACCAAGACTCCGTTCAGCTTTACCACTCTCAATACGGTGGAAAGCGCCCAGATTACGAATGTGACTGTCTGTAATATGTTTGGAGACAGTGCCGAAGTCATGTGGTATACTCCGAATGGCGAATACGAATCCAAGATTTATTGGGATACAGTCCCGCATGCTACCGCTTCTGAATACGCCTTTAATAGTGGGGCAGGCAATGCCGACGTGTCGGGCATTCCGACCAAGTTCCACTACGTAAAGATTGGCGGCCTTAAAGAAAAGACGACATACTACTACATGGTCGAAAGTAACGGTCAGTTCACCAATGTTGACGAAAAGACGGGAGAAATGCTCAAGTTTACGACTCCGGTGGGTTGGTACGACTTTAGTGTCCGTGCTTATCAGTATGACTTCGGTGGCACTGAATTCCTGAACCTGAACATCTATAACAACGAGGCGCGTCCATTCGATAGCTTGACGCTTCGAATGTACTTTACGGCACTCCCCGAAGAAGTTGAAAAATGCGCCACCTTGATTGACTCCGATATTTGCCAGGCCTACGATGAAGCTGGCTTCAACAAACCCTGCGAAAATGACCGCGAACTCCGCGACTTGATGCGTGCTGCATTGCCTGTGCGTTTGGATGACACTTACGATGCAACGACAGGAAAGTATTCCTATTACTTCCCGGTTCCTTTGGGATCGTCTATTATCAAGTCCCAGTCACGCTTGCGTGTTGACTTGACCTATTCTTCGGGTATTTCTAATGACAATTACCAGACTTGCGAAACACTTCGCCAGCCTGCAAAGAAGCACATGGACAAGACGACCGGTGACTGGTCCTGGGCTCCGCATAAGTTCCTGGACGATGGTGCCGATTACGATGGTATGCCGTATGAAGACAAGGACTATGGCGATATCGATGGTGAAATTCCTGTCAATCCTTATATTGTGGTTTATCGTAAAGATGAATTCATTTGGGGGTATAGCCCCTCGGCGCAGGAAATGTCGACCAAGCGTGCCCATTACAAGATGGATGTGAACTTTGATGCTCCGTTCAATGTGTCTAACAATTCTTACGTGCAGATTGACCAGACCAGCAGCACGGTGTACGTGAAGGGTTATGCCCAGATTTCTGAACAGGGCTACATTACCCGTATCTGGGCAAACGGTACCGAAATCAAGACGGTTATTGATCGAATTGGTGACGAAATCTTCTTGCTCGATTACGAAAATCACGAAATCATCGCTCATTACAACGTGACGAGTGGCAACGGCACCATTGACTCGACCGGCCTCTGGACGCTCAATATTCCGGTGAAGATGAAGATCGGTAGCAACAAGATTGACTTGACGCTTTTTGCCGGTGCAAACCCCGAATGTGAAGAATGTTCCGAAAACGGCGGTTGTGCTTTCGTTAACCGTACCTACTACGTGCAGTTCACTCGCGGCAACCTCACGGCCTCTAGCCTCACCATCAAGAATGAAGCTGGCAACCCGGTGGCATCTCCGGCCGACCCGTCTAACACCCGCTTCTATGTTTACCTGAACGACAAGGATAAGGCAGGAACTTCTGCCCCGATCGAAGTCCTGGTAATCAACGGCAAGAAGAACGATACCCTTAAGGTGAAGATGGTGGAAGACGCTTCTAACCCGGGTAGCTTCAAGAGTGCAAATGCCATTACGGCAACCTCCATTGCTCCGGAAGCAAGAAATAATTCCCAGATTTCGTTCTTCGCGGGTGACACGATCCAGGTGATTTACATTGACCCCGATGACGAAGAAGACGTTTCTAAGCAGAGCTTCTTTGCCGAATCCAAGTACCCCGAACCCACGAAGGTCTTGGCTCAGGATAGCGACTGCGACAACATTGCCGACAAGCTGGTGGTGACATTCAGCAATGCGCTGACAAGCGACTACAGCTTCGACAGCATTCGCGTGTACCTGTCCGGCATGGCCGATACGGTGACGCTCAAGGTCGACCCGGCCTCGGCTCTGGACCAGAGCGACGTGGTGGTGGATTTGCCTGCAACGCTCGGTATCGAAGAAAATGCCGCTCCTGCGGGCATGTCTACGGTGTACATGAAGGCTGAAGGCGCTACCAACGCAAGTCGCATGGCAATTTCCGATGGCATTCTGCCGCAGCTAATGAGCGTGACGATTCTTGAAAATCCGAATCGCGAATATCCGGAAGATACCGTGATGATCGCCTTTACCGAACCGGTGATTCTCAATTCCGCAAGCACTTGGCCGTTGGATATTGTCGGCGTCACCGGTGCCGCCATTAGCGTGGTGGGCAAGGCGACTACGACTAACGACGGCAAGAGCTGGATGTTTGCCATTACCGGCAACACCGATGGCGCTTTCGTTAAGGAAGGTGCTACGGTCATGGTGAAGGGCAACCAGGTGGCCGACAAGGCCTTGAACGTGCTTGACCCGACTCTGATTTGTAAGACGGTCAAGGTGGCGGAAACCCCGAGGCCGGTACCTGTTACTCTTGCCGAAATGCGTGACCACGAAGGCGACGGCTACCCCGACGAACTCTACATGAAGTTTGCCAAGAAGCTCCGCGACAAGGACATGCTCGACAGCTTTGTGGTGGAATGGGGCCTGAAGGGCGAAGTCCGCAGCATGTTGCCCGAATGGGAACATACGTTTGAATATGGTACCCACGAAGAAACCAAGATGGCTGCCGATTCGTCTCTTGCGACTGTGACGGTTGCCGATACGTTCTCGGTGATTACCATTAAGCTTGGCCCTGCAAATACGTTTGCCTACGGTTCGACCACCGGCTCTTACGACGGTTATGGCCGCGTGACGCCGCGCCTTGGTCCAGAAGGCGGCTTCTTTGACAAGTATTACCCTGTTGTGGACAAGTGCCCGCCGGTGATTTTGACCGCGGTGTGGCAGGGCTTCGATGTGGGCGACGATTCCTACGGTTCTCAGGACTACGTGACCCTTACGCTGTCTGAACCGCTCGATACCGTGCCTACCGGCGCCTATGTGGTGGAACGCAAGCGCGAAGCCAATGCAGGCGTGTTCTTTAGCCCCAAGCAGAACCCCAGTCTTTCGCTGACTTACATGACGCACTCCACTTCGGCAAAGCTTGGCTACAAGCACAAGTATAACGAAGCCATTTGGATTGCGGACTCCGTGCGCCTGATCTCTGATCCGGAAACGAGCTACTTCAAGGATCTGTTTGGCCAGTATGCAGGCTACGCTACTCCGTGGGTGCCTGTGACCGGTTCTGTGTCCAAGATCAAGTTCACCATTACGGCTGTGGATGGCGTGACCAAGTCCAGGAACGCGAACTCGGTTTACTATGGCGGCGTCCCGATGGATCCGAATGTGAACTTCCGCTTGACGACTTTGAACAAGAGCAACGAAACGGTTGTGGTGGCCGAAGGCAACAGCAAGCTGCACGACGTGCTGAGCTCCCCGATTCGTAACTACGTTCATGGCGGCCCGGTCTTTATGGTCGAAATCGCATTGCCCGATGTGTTGGACAAGACGGAACTCGGCGAAGCCAAGCGCGATTACGATGTCAATCTTGAAATGGATATCTTCAACAACATGGGCTCTTATGTGAACAGGGCGACATACTCCTTCAAGTCGTCGCAGCTCCAGGAATACATTTCGGCAAGCAGCACGCTGACCCTTTATCTGGAATGGTGTGCACCGGAAGATTATCCGAAGAGCGCCGACGGCAAGAAGATTGGTACTGGACCTTATATAGCGAAGTTCAATACCAAGGCCAAGAGCGAATACCTGCCACAGAAGGCTGACGAAGGTGACCGAACCGAAACGTTCAAGGATTCGGATACCTTCACCAGAACCTTCGGTTTCAGAAGGGCCAAGAATTAAAAAATTTCAGAGAATGTACCAGGGGGTGGTATATTCTCTTTTTTTATTTATTTGTGGGAGGAATAGTTAGACTATGAGAAATGTTCTGAAACTGATGGCGCTGCTCGCCTTGTTTGCCGTGGACTTTGCCATGGCAGATAGGCTCCCTGATATCGATCGCACGGACAAGGTACACGATCGCCGTTACCTGGATTCGATTAACGTCAATGCTCGTCGAGCGATTCGCGTGAACCAAGTGGGCTTTAGGCCGCAAGACCCGAAGTTTGCCTATGTAGCTGACCCTACGGATACCAAGTTCAAGGTGATTGATGCCAATAGTGGTGCCGAGGCGTTGAGTGGTACATTAAGCTTGATAGACGAAAATGTAATCAAGCCCAACATGTGGGTTTATGGTGGATATAATTCCATTAAAGTAATGTATCATATGGGCAATCGTGAAAACAGCAAGGAAACCGAAAAACTTTATCGTGCTGATTTTTCGAGCCTTTCTCCTAGCACGCCGGGACAATATTTTATTGTTGTCGGGAATGATACATCTGCCACCTTTGATATTAACCCCTATGTTTTTAATGCCATATTAGAAAATGCTCTGAAATTTTTTGGTATTCAGCGTTGTGGTAATACCAAGTCTCATTTTCATGCTCCGTGTCACTTGAAGGATGGTTCGGCTATTGGTCATGACTTGACGGGTGGTTGGCACGATTGTGGTGACCACTTTAAACCCTCCGAAACTCTAGGCTATGTCGCTTACGCTTTGATAACGACATACCTTGTGTATAAGGACAAGGCCGAAGACCGTTATGGTGAATCTTACGATGATACAGTGATTGTCGATGGTGTTCCTGATATTTTGTGGGAAGCCAAAATCGGTGCCGATTACATCTTTAAACTTTATAAGGCATCGAAAGCGGATGGCCTTATTGAAAAACATGATATGTGGCACACCGTAGGCAGTATATTAGATCATGATTTTTGGGATCAGCCGGAAAGACAAGATGCTCAGGCTTACGAACATGGTGGCCCCGACCGCGATGTCAGTGATACGGTAGGTTCGTATGCGGGTTCCTTTGCTGCCACATTGGCTTATTTCTCTGCGGCATGGAAGGTTTATGACCCTATATATGCGGATTCTCTGTTGGAAGCGGCCAAGGATATTTATAAGAATGTAGCATTATATCATTCTCCTCTTGGAACTGGTTATAAATCATCACATATCCCACAAGACCTTTATAAGGGGGGGGATAGTGAATTCAATATGAATGACGACCTTGCCGCTGGAGCTCTCGCCTTGTGGTATGCGACCAAGGATACCTCGTACCAGTTTGATTTGTACAAGGATTTGAAAATCCATGATAACAGGGTAAATTATGGAAACAATAATGAACCTGGCGATGCTGGTGCTTTCTTTAGAGGAGGTTTCTTGGGAGTCATTAGCGGTTTTTATCCTGGTGGCTGGATGACCGACTATGAAAACGTCCATACCTACGTGTTGTTTTCGTTCCTTAAGCTAATTCTTGCTAATAAGGATACAGCGTTAACATATAATGTGGGGGAACTGGAACGCGATACTCTTATACAGCGTGCAACAAACGCCTTGCGGCGCGCGACTGCTGACGGTACAAAGGGTAATAAGGTTATTTGGGACAATAGATGGGGGACGATTCACGCGGTTCCTCCGTACGATATTCTTTACCCTACAGCGTGGGGGCTTAATCGTTACAATATGGGAGCCGCCAACGCCGTCTTCATGCTTTCAGAAGTGCTTCCGGAAGGCCCTGAAAAACAGGCGTATTTTAACCTTGCACTCGAAAATATTTATTATACCTTGGGCGCGAACCCCTGGGATATCTCTTTCTTGATGGGTGCAGGCGACAAGAACCAAAACCACCCGCATAACCGAACTTCTAATCCAGATGGTTATGATGCAGGCGGAAAGCCTTACAAATACAGGTGCCCGCGAGGCGCCTTGATGGGGGGCTATTTCCCCGATATGACCTTGGAAGATTACTGGGAAGATTATACTAAAACGGAAACTTGTATTGACTTCTCGGCACAGCTTTTGATACCTGTTCAGCGTCTTGCTGAATTTTTGCCGCCCGATAACGATGGCCCCTTGTTTAGCAATGTTCAGGGAACCCCAATTACAGAAACTTCTGCAGTTGTAAGCTGGGATACCGATGAAATGGCGCTTGTGACGGTCTTCTACAATACGACTCCAGAAAAGATGGGTGCCAAGTCGGTGCAACAAGCCAAGGCGTCTAAGGGTGGTGAAGTTACCCTCGAAGGCTTGGAAATGGGGCAGACCTATTACTTCTTCTTGGAGGGCATGGATACTAAGCACAATATTTCCTCTGACGATAATCATGGCCAATGGTACCAGTTTACCATGACCGATGTGAAACCTAAAATTAGTGGCGTTACCATTTGCCAAGTAGATAATCGCAGCGCCAAGATTTACTGGTGGACCGATATCCGCTCTAATGGCGTGGTGAAATATGGAACATCGATGTCGGCATTGAGTGAATCCCAAACATCGACTGATGGTGCTGTGCTGTTCCATGAGGTAAATCTCACAAATCTCAAAGCGGGAACCACATATTACTTTACGGTGTCTTCGGGAATGTCTCCGCCAGAAGATAACGGCGGCGCGGGCTACAGCTTTACTACCGAAAGCGAAGCCTCGTATGTGGATCTTGTAATTACGATTAAGCCGAGCGCTTATCAGGATTCAGCTGAATGCACACTTGCGATGGGCTGGGAAAAATGTAGAGAGTTTATTGTTGAAATCGACAATAATGATACGCTTGAGTTTGAGGACTTTGAACTTCGCCTGTATTTGGACACGAATGTAGTTCCAGGAACACCTGTTAGCTACATAAGGCATGTTTTTGATGGAAAAGGCAAGGATATGCATCAGGAGGATTGGAACTCGCCGCTAGTTGTATTTGGACAACAAAAGGCCGATGCTAGCGGACAGTATTATTTGCCCATGACAATTAAAGAAAAACTTTATGTTTCAGGGCGAATCATTTTCCAGATTAGGTGGGACTATGGATTTTCCTTTGGCGACCTGAGCGGCAACGGCTGGTCTCTTAGACCGCATTTGGATGCAAGCGATCCAGAAATGTTCGAAGGAGTAGACCTGACGAAAGCTCCGTACTTTATTGGCTCTGAAACGGATCAACTTGAGGTGTTCCCGAACGGAGATACGCTCCCTGCTTTTGTGGAAAACCCTTACATTCCGGTTTATTACCATGGCAAGCATATATTTGGGTATAGTCCGGAAGACACTCCTGAAAGCGGCCCGCAGGTGCATCGTACGGTTTCGCTCAATTTCGAGGAACCCTTCAAGAGCCCGTACTACTCTGTAGAAAGGGAAGAGTACAAGACGACTTATAAGGGCTACAGTAAGGTGACTCCGACGGGTAATCTGGATGACCTTGAAATGAACGGCACAAAGCAGAACTTTAGCTACGATAACGGACTCCGTACCGATTCCTTTGTGTTCGGTAAAGACACGACGCTCGCCTATGGCAACAACTACATGGAATGGGTGAGCTGGCACAACCATGCGGCGGGCAAGTCCGATTATACGGGTGCCAACAAGTACGACTGCGCCTGTGCCGTGGTGCGTAGCAACGTAGAAATCGATACCGTTACCACTCCGCTCGAAAAGCGCATTCTCGTTTTCGACAAGAATGTTTACAGCACGTACCAGACGACGGATCCGGCAAATCCCAAGAGGGTCGCTGTCCGCGTGTTCTTGCTGGATACTTTGGCAGAACCCATGGATACGGTGAACCTCACTCTCGATTTGGGCGTCACTAGCGGCAACGTTCATTTCTGGAGTTCCATGACGGCGACAATTCCAATCACCAATATTCAGCTGGTGAACGGCGAGGCGACCTTCTACGTGAGTTCCGAAGAAGCGTTGACTACGACGTTGTTTGCAACGGGCCCTGTATCTAACCAGTTCGACTATATCATGGCGACTGCGAAGTTAGTCGTAGAAGCTCCGCCTCCTTGGCCGATTATCGATGTCGCCAAGATGATTGATACGGACTGCGACAATGTGCCCGACGCTATCAAGATTTCGCTTTCGAACGAGTACCAGGAAAATCAGTCGTTTAAGTCGGTAAGCTTCGTTTACGGTAACGACACCATTACCTCTACCGACGTGATTAGCCTTGTCGGCAGAGAACTTTTAGTAAAGGCGAACATCAAGGATACCGCCAAGAATACGGATCCCAGCGGCTCCATTACCCTGAATTCCAACGTGAACGGCTCGGTAGAAAGCCATACTGACTTCTATCAAGATGGCATGGCTCCGACGCTGTTGGCGGTGGCTGTCTTGGAACGCCTCGACACTGCAAAGAGCGACCGCGTGTACATGCAGTTCAGCGAACCGATTTCTAGCCCGGGTACTGACTGGCCGGTGCAGCTGTTTGCCGTGAACGGTACTTCGCCCGTGGATGCACCTGCAGTCAAGTTTACGCAGATTTATAACGAATCCATGAACTTGTGGGAATTCGAAGTTGGCTTTGACGCTAACGGCAACTCTGTTGTGACCGAAGGTATGTTCGCACAGTTGCTTGCGAACGGCGTCATTAAGGACAAAAACGGCAACGAGGTGGCTGCCGGATGTGGCCAGCCCAAGCTGCCGATTACGCTCAAGCTGATTCCAGTGCCTATGACTTATGCGTCTGTTTCAGACTTGAACGAAGATAGCTACGCCGAACACATTTACATTGAATACGCCCGCGCCATCGACCAGAAGCATTACCCCGATAGCATTTCGATTGTCTTTGGCCTCACGGCTCCTGAAACGCTTTGGGTGGCGGGCACAGTGCCGACTTACGCTGCCGACGGCATGACGGCGGTAATCGATTTGGCTAAACCCTTCAGCTACGGTATTACTGGCGGCACCTACGAAGGCTCGCTGAAGGGCCGCAGCGTGGAAGGCGCTGGCTTTGTGTCGCAGCACTTGGGCTCCGGCGCCTCTTACGAAATGAATTCGGTGCTCGGCGAAGACTTGGTGGGCCCGGTGATTGTGGCGGCCTCCATTGATGCGTCCAAGTCCGACAAGTTCGATATGCTGGATATTGACTTGAGTGAACCGGTAAGTGTTGCGGATTCTTCGCTGGTGTATTACCGCGAAAAGATTTCTGACCATGACACGGCGGTATTCAAGCATTCAGTGCAGACATTGTCTATTGCATCTAACAAGATGAGCATGGTTGCTGTTTACGAAGAGGGTAATCCGCTGGCCGTAAGCGAAGGCGACTTCGTGCGCTTGCAGCCCAAGGTAATGAGTGCCCTGCGCGATGCCTTGGGCAACATGCCTGCTACAGATGCTCCGTGGATTCCGATTACCAGCAGCGGCAATCCGAAGGTCAAGTTCAAGGTGACCATGCTGCAGAATGTGTCCAACTCGGGCGGTGTCTTGCGCTCCCAGGTGCCCTTCAAGGACAACATGCGCCTGTATGTGCAGAACCCCAATTCGCACAAGCTGGACATGATTAGCAAGGGCCAGGTGGTGGCAAACGGTATCGACACGACAAGCATTCAGGGCGCTATCTGGAAAATCGAAATGTCGGTACCCCGCGGCTCCGTGGGTGGCGAGCCCGCCGCTTGGGACAGCTTGCGCGTCAAGGTCGACATGCCCATCTATTCGAATCTGGGCAGCTACGTGAACCGAGTGTCGAACAAGTACAGTGTAGCCTCTGCCGATTACCTTTCTTCGTCGGGTAAGGTCATTTTCTACGTAGAATGGGCAAATACCGATGTCGGAATCCAGTCCGAACAGGGTAAGGCTGTTGCCACGGGCGCCTATATTTATAAATTGCAATTGGAAACGCTGTTCGTTCCCAATGAACGGGTTCAGGCTGCCGACAAGTTCAGCGGCAAGGACTCCTACGAGAAAACGTCCACATTTGGTATAAGACGGGTAAAATAAAATGGCAGAGAGCTTGTTTTCCGATTCTCCGTACCTTTTGGTACTTTCGGTGCTAGCCCTTATTGTATCCTTTTATTACCCCGTGTTGCTAGAACGCAAGATGACGGTACGCCGCCTGCCGAAACCTTTGCGTATGATGGTGCTTGCAAATATTGCCTGGAACGCTTGCAGTATTCTGGGCATCCTCTTCTTTTACGGACCCATGGAGCCTGATCTATCTGGCCGCTATATTGGCCGCCAGCTGGTCTTTGGGTTGCAGGCCTTGTGCTGGGTGCGTGTAGGCGTTGCCGTTTACGACATGTGCGAAATAGTGCTGTATAGCCGCCGCACAATCTTCAAGGCATTGTCTGCTTATGTGGGCGTGATTGTGATTGTCGCCTTAACCACCGTGTTCGTGCTTTGCCCCGATGTGGTGCCCGAGTTTGACTTGTTCGGTTTCCACCCCTTTGAAAGAATGCCGATTTTCAAGACATTTACCGTTGTCTATGTGCTGTTCTTCTTGCCGCCTTGCTTGATTGTGATTTACCAGTTGTTGCAGGGCTCCCTTAATTCGCTAGACCAAACGGTGCGGCATACGGGAGCCTACATGGCCGGTACCTTTACCCTGTGCTTGATTGTGGCGGTTCTTTTTGATTTTCTCATTCCTGTAATCAAGGAATTCGGCGCCTGGCATGGCGGGTTCCAGTTTATTGTTTGGCACCAGTTCTTGACGCTGTTCCTGGCGCTGCTTTGCGGCCAGTATTACACGTCTGCAAGGTTTAGGGACATGGGCGCCTTCTGGTTCTTGCAAAAGTTGATTACCAAGATTGAAGACGGTATCATCTACTACGATGATGCCGGACGAATCAAGGCGGTGAACCATGGAGCCTCCAAACTTTTGGGACAGTCTTCTATTAGTTTGTGTGAAAAATCCATCAAGAACGTTTTGCCGCCGAACCTCGAATTTTTCAAGGAATCGGTTTACAGCGATGTCCGCATGAATATTAACGGCGAAACTCACGTCATGAAGATTTACCTGTTCAAGTGCAGACAGACTCTCATGACGGTCGTCAACATCGCCTTTTTCATGGACCAGTCCAAGACTTTGTTGCTGCAGCAGAACCTGAAAACGCTGAACGAACAGTATGTGGAATACACTCATGACCTGGTGCGCTATCAGGATCGTTTGAACAAGGAAGCGTCTATCAAGGCGGAAAAAGAAAACGTGCTGAACACCTTGATTAACGCGCTGCCCTTTAGAGTGTGGTACAAGAGTGAACTGGGCGTTTACCAGAAGCAGAACCAGCTGGACCTAGCCAAGCGCGGCTCGCGCGAAGGTGCCCGAGACAATAACGAAGATATTTCTATCTACGAAAAAGAAGCCCGTGAGAAGGGCGAAGCGAAAGTCTACACCTCTTTCGAAGATAAAGACGGCGTCGAAATTTCCCAGGACGAAGCGAACCGCCTTACGGGTATGGGCGAACTGGTACAGACCTTCGACAACATGTACATCCCGATTATCCAGCAGGGCAAGGCCCCTTACAAGACGTTGTGCCTTAAGGTGGACATGACCGAACAGCGCAGGCTCGAATACGAACGTAACATGTTGCGTGAACAGAAGTTCATTCATTCGCGACTTGAAGAACTGGGTACCATTTGCGGCGCGTTCGCTCATGACTACAACAATATTCTTGGCGCCCAGTTAGGGTTCTTGGAACTCACGAAGGAATTGCTTGGACTCGAAAAAATCGAAGATCAAAAGACGCAGTTGCTCTCTTTTGTGTCAGAAGCATTGAAGGCGTCAAACCGCGCCAAGGATTCGCTCAACGAATTGCTGAGCGCCATTCGCGGCAATGCGAATGCCGCAACTCCTGCCATTGTTTTCTCGCCTTACATGATTATCGAAGACGTGGTCCGAAAGATTTCGTTGACCTTGCCGCCTAACGTGAAGGTGCATAGCGAGGAACTGGACAAGAGCCTGAAAATTCGCGGTATTGTGGCGTCTCTCGACCGCATTATCAGTAACCTCGCGAATAACGCTTTGTTTGCCATGAAGCAGACAGGCGGATCGTTGACATTTAAACTTTATCCTGAAATCCTGGAATCCCAACTAGTGACTCCCTATGCTCCGCCGGTTCCTGCCGGTGCCTATGCCAAGTTTGAAATTTCAGATACGGGTACGGGTATGGATTCGGGTACCTTGGAACGAATTTTTGCACCGTTTTTTACCACAAAGGCCCCTGGCGAAGGCTTAGGACTAGGTCTTTCTTCGGCCTTAAGGCTGTTAAAAGAGGGAAATGCCTACTTTACGGTGCAGACAACATTGGGTGAAGGAACTACATTTTATCTATATTGGCCAATGGAAACTGAAACGAAGGAGGGCTAGTGCCTACGATCCTGATTATTGATGACGACGAGCAATTTAATTTGATGCTCAAGTCCGCTCTTGAAATCAAGGGCTACAATGTAGAAACGGCTAAGAACGGTAAAGAAGCCAAGACTCTTTACCAGAATAAGACCTATGACGTAATCATTACCGACATTATTATGCCGGACGTCGATGGTTACGAAGTGATTTTGGACTTGCGCCGTTTGAACATGAGTGACCGCACTATCGCCGTGAGCGGCGGTGGCCGTACCTCTGCCGAAGACTACCTGATGACTGCCCAGCATTTTGATGCCGCGGCAACCTTCAACAAGCCGGTTGACTTGCAAGCCCTTCGCGCGAAGGTCGAAGAAATCATCAAGAGCCATTCGTAAGTAGGTCGCGATGAATATCCTGATCGCGGACTTGGATCAGAAATTTATCGACGATATCCAGCACTCTTGGTCGGTTGCGGGGACAACGTTGTTCACCTGCACCCGCGAAAGTGACCTCATGCCCATCGTCAAGAAGAATTCGATAGACCTCGCGTTTATCGAAGTTCCCTTTTTAATGCAGGACAATATGGACATGGTGAGCTTCTTGAAGGAGCGCCATCCGGGCATTGAAATCTTTGTGCTTTGCGACGACCGCAACTGGCAGGGCGCTGCCGCAGCCATTACCCGCGGTGCGAACACCTTCCTCAAAAAGCCGATTTCGATATCTCAACTTGAATCGACGGCCCAGAAGGTGCGTGCTCAGCAACTGAACAAGTCAAACAACCAGCTCATGGAATCCCAGGTGCTGGATGGCCTCCTCGGGAACACGCCCGAGATGCGCAAGATTCTAAAGACCGTTTACAAGGTAGCTCCTACCAACAGTACGGTGCTCATTACCGGCGAATCCGGTTCGGGCAAGGAATTCCTCGCTAACGTGATTCACCGCTACAGCAAGCGTGCGGGCGAACCGTTTGTGGCGGTAAACTGTGGCGCCATTCCCGAAAACCTGGTCGAAAGCGAACTCTTCGGTAGCAAGAAGGGTTCTTATACCGGTTCTACCGCCGACAAGAAGGGCCTGTTCGAATCCGCAAACGGCGGAACGCTCTTTTTGGACGAAGTCGGCGAACTCTCGGCGGCGACCCAAGTCAAGCTTTTACGTTTTTTGCAAAGCCACGAAATCAGGCGAGTGGGCGACACCCAACCGCAGTACCTGGATGTGCGTGTGCTTGCTGCAACGAACCGCGACTTGCAAGAGGCTATGCAAGAGGGCCGCTTCCGCGAAGACCTTTACTACCGTCTGAATACCTTCCATTTGCTTTTGCCGCCGCTCCGCGAACGTAAGCCCGCGCTTCCGAACCTGATCAAGTATTTCATCTTGAAGAACAAGGACGCCCAGGGTAAGGATATCGTGGACCTTGAACCGGCAGCCCTGTATGCGCTGACCAAGTATTCGTACCCGGGCAACATTCGCGAACTTGAAAACATTATCGAACATGCGACCGTGCTTGCTGAAGGCGGCGTGATTCGCCTGGAAGACTTGCCCGAAGAGGTGCAGGCCTGTGCCCGCGAACAGACGATGGCGATTCCGCACATCAAGGGCGACCACAATGTCGACCCCCAGGTAATCGAAGCAGAACCAATCGACTTGCCGGGAATCTCGTTTGAAAGCAGCGCGAAAACAGAAAAGAAACCCGCCGCCGAAAGCGATGCGGACGACGAACTCTTGCCGCTTGAAGAAATGGAACGCAGGCATATTCTGCGTGCCTTGAGCGTGTGCAATGGAAACCGCACCGAAGTCTGCAAGCGCTTGGGCATTAGCCGCGCGACCCTGTGGCGTAAATTGAAAGAACTTAAGATTATGATGGATGGCAACGATGCCTGATTTTGAAAATCAACAGAATTCTTACGAAGGTCGCCAGGTTCCGATGGACCTGGAAGCCGAACGTTGCCTCTTGGGAAGTATTTTGCGCGATCCCGACGTGATGGGCGAAGCCATCATGATCATCAAGGACGAAAGCTTTTTCTACTTGGAAAAGCACCAGCTGATTTGGACCGCCCTGTGTACGCTCAACCGCAACGTGACGCCGATTGACTTGGTGACGCTTGCGGCAGAACTCGAGACCATGAACAAGCTTACGCTTGTGGGCGGTCGCGAATACCTGTTTGAACTCATGGAATCGGTGGCCTCTTCGGCTAACGCCAGCTGGCATATCGAACTCTTGCGCAAGAAGGCGACACTCCGCAAGTTGATTAAGTCTTCTTCTGCGGTCATCAAGAATGCCATGGACCCGGCGGCTGTACCTGATGAAGTTTTGCAAGATGCCGAACGCGATATCTTCGCCATTGCCGACGACCAGATTCGCGATTCCCTGAAGCCAATCCAGAATTTTGTGACTCCGCTTTTGGAACGCCTGAACAACCGCAAAGACGGCATTACGGGCATTCGCACGGGCATTACCGAACTCGACGAACTCACGAACGGACTTCAAAAGTCCGACTTGATTATTCTCGCAGCGCGCCCCGGTGTGGGTAAGACGTCTTTCGCGCTTACGATTGCTGCAAACGCGGCAATCAACTTCCAGCAGAATGTGGCGTTTTTCAGCTTGGAAATGGACGGTGTTCAGCTGGCCCAACGTTTACTTTGTTCACAAGCGCAGATTGACCAGAGTAAGCTCCGTAACGGCTACCTCAACAGCGACGAAAAGAAAAAGCTGATTGCCGCCGTGACGCCGATTCAGAAGGCCCCGCTCTATGTGGACGATAACGCCGACTTGGGCATTATGGAACTTATGAGCAAGGCCCGCCAGCTCAAACGCAAGGGCAAACTCGACTTGCTGATTATCGACTACCTGCAGCTCATGAAGACGGGTAAAGAAGAAAACCGCGCTGTCGCTATCGGTGCCATTTCCCGCGGCCTCAAGATTCTTGCCAAGGAAATGCAGATCCCGGTCATCGCGCTTGCACAGCTTAGCCGTAAAGTCGAAGAAAAGGGCCGCGAACGCCCGCAACTTTCGGACTTGCGTGAATCGGGTTCTATCGAACAGGATGCCGATATGGTGTGGTTTGTGGAACGTAAGTTCGTGCAGACTCACCGCGAAGAAGACAAACATACTGCAGAACTGATTGTGGCAAAGCACCGTAACGGTTCGGTCAAGGATATTCCCATGACCTTCATTCCGGAATATACCACGTTCTACGATGCAGCACCCGAAGGCGAAGGCGGCGGCGAAGCCTATGCCTACGACGATGCCGGCGACATGGGAGCAACCGATTTCGGAAGTTACTAAGGAGTCCTAGATGCAGTTGCTGTTAGCCCCGTTTATCTGGTTTGGTGAGGTTCTCGTAACCGGTATCTCGGCTATTGGCGAAGTCGTTTGCATCTTGTTGAACACCCTTAAGCAGCTGCGCTTTATCCACAAGAATCCGGTGCTCATTGTAAAGCAGATGATTTCGATTGGTGTGTCGTCTTTGCCGCTTTTGTTCGTGACGTCTATCTTTACGGGCATGGTGGCTACGGTGCAGGCCGAGTTCGAATTCCACAACCTGGTGGCCGACAAGTTCGTGGGAACGGCCGCCTGTAAGATGATTTTGATTGAGCTTGGCCCCTTGCTTACGGCCATTGTGCTTTCGGGCCGCGTCGGTTCTGCTATCGCTGCAGAGCTCGGTTCCATGAAAGAAAAAGAGGAACTCGCCGCCTACACGGTGCTCGGTCTCGATACTTACCGCTATTTGGCGATGCCACGCTTTGTGGCCTTCTTTACCATGGTGCCTTGCCTTACCGTTATTTCGAATGCGCTGGGTATTATCGGTGGCTGGATCGTTTGCGTGCTCGGCCTCGATATCACGACCTACACTTATGTGACCGGCATGCAGTACCTGTTCGATCCCATGGATTTGTGGTCGGGGACGCTCAAGTCTTTTGTATTCGGAACCTTGATTTTCTTGCTAGGTTACTACCATGGTATTAATGCCAAGGCAGGTGCCCGCGGCGTGGGAATCGCTACCATGAGCGTGGTGGTATCCAGCTGCCTCATGATTTTGATTGCAGACTTTGTTTTGGACGCTATCCTATTCTTCTAAGGTGTCACTATGCCAAACGTAAAAATAGACCCGAACGATATCGCCATTCGCCTCAAAGGCCTCAAGAAGTCCTTTGGTCCGCAGGACGTTCTTTGCGACGTGAACCTGGATATTCGCCGTGGTGAGACCATGGTGATTATCGGCAAGTCCGGTGGCGGCAAGTCCGTGATTCTAAAGCACATGATCGGGCTTTTGCAGCCCGATGGCGGCGAGGTGACTGTGGATGGCGTGACAATCAGTACGCCCAAGTTCTTCGATACGCATACGATTCGTCGCAAAATGGGGATGCTGTTCCAGATGGGCGCGCTTTTTGACTCCATGGACACCGGCGAAAATATCGCGTTTGCCTTGCGTGAACACCACCCGGAAATGAGCGAAGCCGAAATCCAGGACGTGGTGACCGAAAAGCTCAAGATGATCAACCTGGTGCCGGAATTCCGTACCAAGATGCCGTCTGAACTTTCGGGCGGTATGCGCAAGCGTGTGGCCCTTGCCCGCGCCATCGCCTTGAACCCCGAAATCCTTTTGTACGATGAACCTACGACCGGTCTCGACCCCATTACCAGCGACGTGATCAACGACTTGATTCTCGATATGCAGAGCAAGCTCGGCGTGACCTCGGTGGTGGTGACTCATGACATGGTGAGCGCCTTCAAGGTGGCCGACCGTATTGCCATGCTGTATAATGGCCGTATTATCGAAGTGGGAACGGTGGACGAAATCAAGAACACCAGCAACCCCTATGTGCACCAGTTTATTACCGGTCAGCGCAAGATTTCGGTAGACGAAGACCCGTAATTAGCCCCGTTTTTGCCCTATTTTTCGTATAGGTAAACTCGGGTTTACATTGATGAACGGTTGCAAATTTTGTATGCAAAAAATATGTGCTTTTAAGCACTAATTTTGGTGCGGTTGTAGCATTTTCAATTTGAATAATGTATTTTTCGGTCAAAGAGGTTTTATTATGAATAAGAAACTTTTAGCAGGAGTCTCGTTAGCTGCTATCGCTGCAGCAAGCTTTTGGGCTTGCGGTGATGGTAATATTAACCAGATGAGTGGTGAAGATGAAGTTATGCTGCGTCTTTATGCTTTGGATCCGGCAACGGGCGGTCCTAGCAGCGAACTTGTTACTCTGAAGAATGATGCCTTGACCAGCTGTAAAGAAGATCCTGGCTGCTATGTTCAGTATCAGGCTTACCTTAATGGCGATGAACCGGTTGATGTAAATCCGGATCCGATTGATGATCCGAACCAGGGACAGCAGAATCAGAACCAGAACCAGAATCCGAGCTCTTCGGCTTCTAGAGACCCGTTCGTGATTGTCGAAAAGCCTTCTTCTTCTTCGATGATTGTCGTTGATCCGGGTGATCCTTCTTCTAGCAGCATGGAAATTGTTAGCGACGATACCTTCGGTACTTGCGCTCCGGAAAAGGCTACCATTAGCAAGGGTGAATCCGTTAAGTGGAAATTCTCTCCGAATTCGAAGTTTGCTGGATTTGATCCGGTTGAAGTCGCCAAGTCCGTTTACGCATGGACCACTACTGGCGGTGTGGATGACGGAACCCAGAAGAGCACCTCCAGTGGCAATATCACTTATGCCGCTTCCGGTCAGTTCGGTGCTTCTGTCGTCGTGACCTACAAGGGGGCAAACTATCCGATTACCTGCTCTCCGCTTCAGGTGAACGGCTTCCCGATTACTTGTACTTGCAGTGTAGATGGTGGCGATATTACGGATGACCAAGGTGTTGCGACTTGGACTGCTTTTTGCAGGTCGCAGGCCAACATTACCGGTTACACTTGGGATGGCACGGATCTCGGCGCCACCGCAGAAACGTACCAGCATCTCTTCGAAAAGAAGGGTGATACTTATACGCCGAAACTCTCTGTCGCTAACGATGACAATACTGTTCAGGTGGTGGAATGCCCGACTCTTGTTGCTACGGATGCCTCTGCCCCGGATTACTTGCTCGAAGTAGATGGCGGCCAGGTTCCTCAGGATAAGATCAAGGTGGCCAATGCTGGTTGCATTACTGTGGCTGGTACCTGGGATAATGAATACTATACCCCGTCGCTTACGGTTGTTTGCGATGCAAAGGGCTCGGGCGTGAGTTTGACGATTTCTCATGGCACTGATAAACCGGTGACGGGTCAGGGCGAGTATGGTGTCAATAATGTGACCTTCGATCTCGGTAAGGTGACTAAGGGTGCAATCTCCTTCAAGGATGTCTGTATCTCACTGACGGGTGCTGAAGAGGCCGAATGTGGTCTTGGCACCAAGTAACAAGCTCCTTTAAAACAGCATTAGAAAAGCTCCCTTCGGGGAGCTTTTTTTTATTGCCTACGTTTTGCCTACGAAAAAAGAGACATCCTAAAAGGACGCCTCTTATTCATCCTTATTAGAGTTCAGCCTCAGCTAACAGCCAACTTCCTGCTTTCAACTTCCAACATCCTGCTGCCTACTGTCTACTTCCTACTGTCTACTTCCTACTTCCTACTGTCTACTTCTTCTTGACTGCGTTCCAGACCATGTAGCCGATAAACAGAGCGCCAAAGGCGAGGAGCGCGATAGCGAGCTCGGAATTGTATTTTTCGATAATGTCCTTCTGGCCGTGGGCGAGGTAGCCAAGACCGGCGAGCACGCAGTTCCAGATGGTGGCGCCCAGGAAGGTGTAGACCGTAAAGGGCAACAGCTTCATGTTGGCGATGCCTGCGGGAATCGAAATAAGCTGGCGGATTACAGTGATGAGGCGACCCACGAAGGTAGAAATGGCGCCGTGTTCACGGAAGTAATTCTCGGCCTTTTCGAGCTTTTGCGTGTCAAGCAGCAAGAAATGCCCCAGGCGGCTGTCGGCGAACTTGTAGATAATCGGGCGACCGAGGAACTTGGCCAAGAAGTAGTTGATGTAGGCGCCTACGAGTGCGCCTATGCTTGCAGCAACCACAATCAGGGCTATGTTCAAGCCAGATTCGGGCTGCAACGCCTTGTAGGCGGCGGGCGGCACCACCAGTTCCGACGGAAACGGGATGAAGGAACTTTCGATGGCCATCAGGAGAGCGATGGACCAGTAGTTCAAATGGGCGTTGTACCAGTCAATGATTTGCGTATAAAGTCCTGCGGACTTGCCGGATGCTGCGGCCTGTGAAACCGAATCTGCGGCTGCGTCGGGGGCGGCGAATGCCGCGATTGCAAATAAAGTAATGGTTGCGAGAAACAAGATTTTTTTATTCATAGGGGCAAATATAGAATATGGAAAAGGGGCTGGGGTGACATAGGAGGGGAATGTCGATAAACAAAAAAAGTCCAGACGTGTCTGGACTTTTGAAAAATGTGTCAGAAGAGATTATCTCTTTTTCTTCTTGGCGGCGCGGGCCTTCTTGGCTTCGAGCTGCTTCTGTCTAGCCTTCTTCTTGGCTTCCATCTTGGCTGCTCTCTTGTTTGCGGCTGCGCTGTTGTTGTGCTGAACGGCCGGCTGTTCTTCTTCGACAGCTTCTTCTTCGGCGGCCGGTTCTTCGGCCGGCTGTTCCGGTTCGCTGTAGCTTTCGCCAGTCTGGTATTCAATGATAGACTGTTCTTCGGCTGCCGGAGCGGCGCCACCGTTCTTGGCCTGCTGCAATGCTGCCTTGGCTTCTTCGACGTACTTACCGTTCGGGAAACGCTTCAGGTAGATTTCGTAGTCCTTGAGACGGTTACCGGCCTTCACCAGTTCAAAGATGCCGGCTTCGGCTTCGTCGCGGAAAGCACCGTTCGGATTGTCGTTCAAGTAAGTGAGGTAAGCCTTGAAGGTGTTCTGTGCCTGGATGGCGCGGAACTTGTCGTATTCGCTGAGAGAGCGGAGCTTGGCTTCGACTTCGGCTCTACGCGGAGAGTCGGGGTAGTACAGCAAGAACATTTCAAGCATTTCGGGATCGTTGCTTGCCATGACTTGGTCAAAACGAGAATCTTCCTGCTTGGCCTGGTATTCCTTGATCTGCACCTTGCCGCTGTCGAGCGTGGAGTAAAGCTTTTCCTTAGTGGCGAGGTCTGCCGGGTGGCAGAAGGCGAGGAAACTTTCAAGAACGTCGGCGAACTGCGTACGGGTGTAGGCTTCGCTCATGTCGGGAAGTTCACCGTTTTCGTCGAGGTAGAAGCGGTAGTCACGTTCAATGGCCATGCAGTCCCAATCGGAGAGCGTGTCCTTGACTTCGCTGTACTTGCGCAGCACGTCGTCGCGGTCATGCAGGTTGTAACGCATGCGGCGGTCACGGCGGCTTTCGCGGCCGAAGTCAATGGAGAGTTCTAGGCCAACGCGGACGGGCCACTTGTATTCAATCTTGTCGAACTTGAGGTCGGAGTACGGCGAGGGGCTCGGGCTGTTGTCCTTGCTGCGGGCCTTGACCTTTTCGTAGGGGAGGAATTCCTTGCGGACATTGATACCGATCTTGAAGTCGGCGTCCTGGAAGATTTCGCCAATGCGGTATTCCAATGCACCGGACACGAAACCCGTCGGGAGCATTTCGGTGTGCTGCTTTGTGTTGCCGCCAAATTCATCGTAGAAGGTGAAGAACTGGAAACCGTAGCCACCCAAGACGCGCAGGTCAAAGTCGCCAGCCAGGTTGAAGGAGAAACCGGCAAGTGCGGACGGCGCGTAAGAGAGGAACCAAAGTTCTTCGTCGTCCTTGGGACTCTTGGTGTTCTCTTCGCCGTTGTCGTCTTCGAAGGTATACTTCGGCTTGTCTTCAATCGTTCCGAACTGAATGGAATTGACTTCGAGACCGAGCCAAAGGGTAAACGGAATATCAGCTTTCCAGAACGGGGTGATGAGCGGCGACCACAGTGCGCCGACCGAGACCGGTATCGTTAGAAGTTTTGTATCGATACCATCGTTAAGCAAGGTCTTATCTTTATCTGCTTTGAATTTCAGATAAGCGGGTTCGCCCTGCAAGTACAGCTGGGTACGCCAGTTGATTCTCTCAAAATCGGCGGCCTGAGAAGCCGCAGCCAATAAAGTCAGTGCAAGTAACAGTTTACGCATCAGCATAAATTTAAATTTTCTTTTGCAATGTGGATCGAAAAATGAAAAATAAAACGCCGTTTTTAGGGTCTTTTTTGTGGTTTTAGAAGGTTAAAACGAAACCGACGCCCAGTAAAAGGATTCCGGTGCCAAACAAGGTGCCGCCAATGATCATTTTTTTGTCACCTTTGTCCACCAGTTCCTTGTTCTCGGAGGCCTGGGACTGGAAGTTGTCGCCACCTGCAGCGGGGCGGTCCAAGTCCGTCTTGATCTTGTCTGCGTCGTCGTAGTCCAGACTAGCCAGGTACATGAAGAGGGCTCCCAAGAAGAGGGGCGCGATTGAAGACCCCATGAGGGTCTTGCCGATAAAATGTTTCTTGCGCTGTTTTAACCAATCTTGTTGTGCCAACAGTTCGCGCTGGTCGGTAATGGGGGTGAGCTCCACATTGACATTGGTGATTTCGGTGGGTGCGGCAAACACGGTGAGCGTGGTGTCCCTAAAGCCTTCCATGCGGAGTTGGACAGTCGAAAATCCTGGGTCGTAGATGGGGAATTTCTTGGGGGCTGCTCCTATGGGTTTTGAAGTCTTGGTGACTTTGGCCGAGCCGCCAAAGATGTAGGCTCCTTCAGGCTTGGAGTGTATTAAAAGTTCGGGCTTGACACGCTTGAGTTTTAGGGATACCTTGGCGGTGTCGCCGGGGAGCGGATTGATGGTCGTCTTTGCGCCCCACAACTGTCGGTCGACGCCCCAGTATGCGTAGACTTCGGTTTTTTCGGTGTTAGAAACCACGAAGGTGCAGGGACTCTTGCAGATGTCTATATTGCCCTTGGTGACGATGTTTGCTCCTTCGGGATTGGTCTCCACGCGCACGTAGCTCTTGCCGTTAGAGGCTTGCTCGGGAACGCGTTCGCCCTGAACGCGAAGGACAAAGCGGTGGAGTTTGTCTTTAGAAAGCGCATCTGTCAAAGCGTGGACTGCAGATAAATTAATTTGTGCTGTATTCGTCTTGGCTTGGGTTGAATCTTCCAAGGTGTAGCGCGACATTTGAATAGCGACAGAGTCAGGGGTTCTTGCCGAGGTGATGCGGCCAATGTAGGCCGTTGCCGCCCCGTGTGCCTTCAGGGAATCCCTGATGCATGCGGCGTTGCTGCAGACGTTGATGTCTTGACGGCTTACAAAATAAAGAGGCGTGCCCGATTCCTTGATTAGGCGAATCATCAAGTTTTCAAGTTGTTCTGCCAGGTTGGATTCGGAATTGCGACGTTCGAAAGAGACAAAGACATGCTTGCCTTCCACAGAATCCAAAAAGGGAATACTGTGAGGCGCTTCCACCGTTTCGGCTTGGGTGCTGTCTTGAATGCCGGAATTCGGTTCTGCAGAACTTTGATCGACGGAATCTTGCTGTGGGATGGTTCCGTTCAGAAGGTCGTTGCCTTTTTCGTCGACGATGCTCTTGAAGCGGTTCTTTGGAATGCGAATGACCGTGAACTTGCCTTGGATTGTTCCGCCTAGACTAACGGTGTCGTTCTGGACGCCCAGAAATTGGGCGGCCTGCTTGGTGCCGTTTACCAGTTCTACTAGGCTTGGGATGCCTTCGTCTGCCCAAATGGCGCTGGCCCACAAGATTGCCAATGTCAGTATGAATTTTTTCATAAGGCCCTAGAATGATAAAATGAATCCGATAGAAAAAAGTGCGGCGCCTGTTATGATACCGGCGTAGGTAAAACCCTTGGCCGTTTTGGCGCTTTCGCGGTAGTCAGAAAAATCTTCGAGTTTTTGCTGGAAACGGTCCGTGTCGATAGAAGAATTCTTGAGGGACTTTTTGTAGTCCTTGGCCTTGTCGATTTCGTAGTAGGTGACAGCACCTGCCACAAGGCCTGCCGCAAAAGGAATAAGCGAAATCTTCATGAGTTTTTTTCCGATGTGTGCGCGTTTACGCTTTGCAAGTTCGGACTGTTGCCTTTCCAGGAATTCTTCGTCAGGAATAGGCTTTTGAGAAATGATGATGAACGAGGTGTCCTTAGGCGACAGCGTTACGCGGAGGGTGGTGTCCATGAATCCCGGATTGAAAAGGGATATCAGGACTTCGCTTGCCAAGGTGTCTTCGGAAAGTTCAATGACGGCAGGTGAAACAAAGTCAGGATCCTTGGCGTGGTTCGGACGGATTTCGTCAACGTAGATATCGGCGTTACTTGGAATCGTCGATACGTGTAACACCTTGGGGTCTGCAAAAACGCAGGCTGTCATGCAAAGGATTAGTGTGGTCAAAAGGCGCAACATGTTAGAATCCCTCGTATGAATAGGGACCCGAAATCAGTCGGTAGCCGGGTGCTGCTTCGACGGTCCAGTAAACGTTGGGCAAACTATTGTGTGCGTTGTCTTCGCCGACAAAGGAGAGCTTGCATTTGCTAAAGCAATTCTTGAAGAATTTTACAGTGGGCACGCTGTAGTTGAAATCCAAGGTGTCGAAATCCATGATGACTTGCAGCCTGGAAACGTTGATGCCGGAACCGTCATCGTAAATATGGAAAGCGATGGAATCGGAATTGATTACCAGATTGTTCGCGGGAGCCAACTGGGGCGGCGTACTGTCTTTGAAGACGACTGTGTCGGTGGTCAGTACGGTGTAGGCGGGAATGTCTACTTCGAGACTTTCCCTGGCGTATTCCTTGCGGTATTTTTCTTCCAATACTACTTTAAGGCCGAATTGGGGCTTGACTTTTGTGCTCAATGTTCCAACCGGTAAATCGTTGGTAAGAGTCTGCAGGGTGTCGCCATCTTTAGAAATCAGGTAGGCTTTTGTCTGCAGAATAGAAATGCCTCTATAGCGTTCGTAAAGGAAGGGGATTTTTAGCGTCGATGTTTCTTCGAGAATCTTGGTGGAAAAATGGAATATGTCGGTGGAATCGCGGTATTCGCGGCCGCTTTCGCTTTTCACGACTAGTTTTGCGCCCCAGTATAAGGTAAAGGAACTGTCATAAGGGCTGATATCCTGCTGCGCGATGGAATCGTAAGTCTGAATGAGGGAGCCCTTGAGGGTGGCGGGTTCGTTGCAGTTTGTAATACCGAGGGGCATATTCCAAACGGAATCGCGCTTGTAAGACATATAGATAATGCAGCGGGGCTTTTCCCACGGGTCGATTCCGGTGACCTTCCACTGCAGTTTCAATTCTTGATCGCTTTCGGGGCTTGCCTGGTTGTATCCATTAATCGGGGCTTCCAGGGTGATTTCGTTGGGCGTGTTGACGTAGATTTTGAAAGAGGTGCGCAGGGTGTCGCCAAAGAGGTCGACGGTTTTCAAGGAGCCTTCGAATTCTCCAGGATTTAAGAAAGTGTGACGGAAATAATTCAAGTTGTAAGTGGAACTGTCGATTTCCCAAAGGAGCCCGTTGTAGTACTGTTGCAGGGATTCGTCGGTGTAAATGGAGCCGCCTGCGGAGTAGCCAGCAAAGAACTTGATGGTTTGCCCTTGTTCGGCGTAGAATTTTTCAATGGGATCGTAGTAGTTGGCGATGTCGCCACTAAAGCCGTCGGGCCCCACAAAAACGTATTGCTTGAGGGCTATCGGGTCTTTGTCGACAAGATGCTCGTCGCCACACGCCGCTAACGCAAGAATCAACGCTACCAGGGGAATGTACAAAAGCTTAATCACTGAATACCTCCGCTAATGAGGCGTTGGGGCGGAGGTAGAACGTCTTCCAAACCTTATTGTTGCTTTGATCGATGGCTTCAACGAAAATCATCTTGCTGGCCCAGTTTTGGTTTGCAGATTTCTTGTTGAATGGAACGTGCAACGTGTCGTTCAAAAGAGTGAAATTCGGAACGTATTCGCCTTCGAAATAGATGTTGATTTTAGAAGTCGAAATAGGGCCACCATAATCGTAAACGATAAAGTACAAGGTGTCGGAGTAGTCCAAGGTGTCGCTACCGTTTAGGGATTGAATGCGGGGCGGAATTTTGTCTTGAAGGATGATGGAATCTAGTTCGAGAACCTGATCTGCACTTAATTTGAAGCGAATCGTGTCGGGCTTGAAATCGTCGGCGCTGTCTACCGAGACGATTAGGCTGTAAGTGCCTTTATCTAGAGGAGAAATGTTGAAGCTTGCGCCGGGGTTGCCGAAAAGCTGAAGTGAGGTCAGGGGGGCCTGCGAGGAATCCTGGAGGGAGACGTTGTAATTGTAATGTGTTTGGTCCGAATGTATGCCGACGGTTCCGGCAATGGCGTTTTGTCCGGTTTTTCCGTCGGTAAAGAAATAGGTGGAGAGCGATTCCTTTGAACGCTGACCGAACTCGTTATAGGCGCTGACGGTCCAGGTGTATTTCAGCAGGGGAGAAAGTTTTTTGCGGCAGGTGAAATTGGCCTGATTCAGCAAGGTGTCTACAAGGGTGTCTTTTTCGCTGTCCTGCAAGATAAAGCGGAAGGAAACATCCCACAGGGAATCGGGGTCGTCAAAGTTCCAGGCGAAACGGATGGCACTGTCGGGATCGATGTTTTGCGTACCTCTCGCCGGGATGAACTTTTCGGTGTCCATGATGGGTGGCGATGCGACTGTAACGGTCAAGGTGTCGCTGAGGGTGTCTCCGAAAAAGTCAACGAAGATAAAGGCGATTTTGTGGATGCCGGGCTCGTTGATGCTTTTTTTGAAACTGTACTCGCTGGCAAAGTTGGCACCGTCCATGGTCCAGAAGTATTGCCTGTTGCGTATGGACTTGGAGGGCGACACGCTCGTGAGGAATATAAGGGAGTCACCCGGTTGGATGGTGTCTGCTTTGGACTTTTGGCCGTCGCTGTCGAAGGACCGTGTGACGACGGCTGAAACCTCGATTTGTTGAGAGTCCTGGCTGTCGAACAGGTAATCGTCGGAGTTGGTGCAGGCCATGAGGACTGCAAGAATTCCAAGGAGAACCGACGATTTGAATAGGCGCAAAATCATTTGGTCTCCAAGGTGTCGATAACAAAGAATTCCTGTTCGGGAATGGAATCCTTGTCGCCAAGAGAGTCTTCGACTAGAATACGGTAGGTATGCTTGCCTTCGCTAAAACCGGATTGAGATATTTGCTGCAGTTCGCCTACGTTATAGCGGATTCCGTCGATTTCAAGAACGTGGGATAAATGCTTGTCTTCGTTGCGGTCAGAAGACTGCCACGAAAAAAGAATGGGAGTATGAGTGTTGCCGTACAGGGTATCGCCGTTTGCGGGTTTTGTCTTGGTCGAAATCTGTGGCGGGACGTTGATGGTAATCTGGAACGTGATTTTGAGCTGGTTGTTTTCGCTATCTTCGATGACCAGCTTGTCGGGAATGTTCTGCTTGATTTTTTCGCTGGAAGCCATGTCATCGGAGTTAATAGGGTAGACCATCCCCTTGCCGAGAATGTCGTTTCCTTTATACCAAAAATACTTGATGTCGTTTTTGAATTTGTCCGGATTGACTTCGGCGATCAGTTCGGCATCTTCGTCGGAATTGATTTTGAGAGGCTCGCCCTTGGTGTCGTCGAATTGCTTTACGAGGACTTGGACGGAGGTGATTTTGGGAGTGTCTCCTGGAGGTTCGGGGATGTCGAGGCATGCCGAAAAGAGGCCCCCAACCATAAGTGTAAGGCAAAGCTCCAAAACACGCCGCTTGTCCATCTTCATAAAACTCACTCAGTCAAAGATAACTATATTCACTTATATGAGTACCGAAAATTTCGAATATAAAACTGCAATGGAGCGTTTAGAGAGCATCTTGGAGCGAATTGACAATTCCGAGATGGAAATTGACGAATTGGCCGGTGCGGTACAGGAAGCCACTGAACTTTTGCGCAAATGCCGCAAGATTTTGCTTGCCACCGAGAAAAATGTGCAAGAAGCCCTTTCGGGCCTTGACGGCGAAACGGAAACCGAGGCTTAGGAATGGCTCAAGAATCCGTACCTGCAATGGAGGTTTCGGGACTTACGGTGAAGTTCCCGATTCGTGGCGGAGTACTCGGCAAAGTCCAGAACTATTTTACAGCAGTCGAAAACGTCTCTTTTGTACTTGAGTCCGGAAAAATCCTTTCGATTGTGGGGGAGTCGGGTTGCGGTAAGTCGACTCTCGTAAAGTCCCTGGTGGGACTTGTACCTATGGATTCCGGTGAATTCAAACTTTTCGGTGAACCAGTTGTAAAGGGGCGCATTGTCGGAAAAAATCCCGGAGGCGAACGTCGTGTTTCTGACTTGGTGCAGATGATTTTTCAGGACCCGTTCAGTAGCTTGAATCCGCGACAGACCATCGCCGAAATTTTAACGGCGCCGCTGCTTGCACGCGGCGTGAAGGTTACCGATGCGGAGGCGCGTGCAAGAGAACTTTTGGAGCGAGTGTCGTTACCGAAAGAGGCACTCCAAAAGTTCCCCCACGAATTTTCGGGGGGGCAGCGGCAACGACTCTGCATTGCCCGCAGCTTAATGGTCAAACCCAAGATTCTTTTGTGCGACGAAGTCACCAGCGCCTTGGATGTTTCGGTGCAGGCGCAGATTCTGCATTTGCTTAACGACTTGCGTAACGAATTTGGTCTTTCGATTGTATTTATCAGCCACGATATGCAGGTGGTTCGCGCTCTGAGTGACGAGGTCTTGGTCATGTACTTTGGCCACATCGTCGAGCGCGGGAATGCCGACGTGGTGCTTACTAACCCGCAACATGAGTATACCCAGAAACTATTGGCAAGTGTTCCAACAATAAGGAGGGCGCAATTATGACAATTGCAGAAGGATCCAAAAAATTCCATGCCGAAAATCGAGGCAATTGTGCGATGGCGGTTGCCTATGGGTATGCTATTGCAACGGGCAAGTCTGAAGCCGAGGCCCTTGACTTGCTAAATCAATAGCCCATATTACTATATTGTCCCCGAAATCGGAGAAAAATATGAAAAGATCCATCGTTATCACCGGCGGCGCAGGTTTCATTGGTAGCCACGTGGTTCGCCTGTTTGTGAACAAGTACCCGGAATACAAGATTATCAACCTCGATAAGCTGACTTATGCGGGTAACCTTGCGAACCTGAAAGACATCGAAGACAAGCCGAACTACAAGTTCGTGAAGATGGACATTTGTGATTTCGACGCGTTCTACAAACTTATGCAGGACGAGCATGTCGACGGTATCATTCATTTGGCTGCAGAAAGCCACGTGGACCGTTCCATCAAGGATCCGTTTACGTTTGCCAAGACGAATGTCATGGGAACTCTTGCGCTTCTCCAGGCAGCGAAACTCTACTGGGAATCCTTGCCCGAAAAGTACGAAGGCAAGCGTTTCTACCATATTTCGACCGACGAAGTTTATGGCGCCCTCAAGATGAACCACCCCGAAGGCATTACGCCTCCGTTCACGACTACGGCGTCCAGTTCGGAACACCATTTGGCTTACGGTGACGATTTCTTCTACGAAACCACGAAGTACACGCCGCATTCTCCGTATTCTGCTAGTAAGGCCGGTTCCGACCATTTTGTTCGCGCGTTCCACGACACCTACGGCATGCCGACGATTGTCACGAACTGCAGCAACAACTATGGTCCGTACCAGTTCCCCGAAAAGTTGATTCCGCTCTTCATCAACAACATCCGCCACAAGAAGCCGCTCCCGGTTTACGGCAAGGGCGAAAACGTGCGCGACTGGCTTTTTGTAGAAGACCACGCCCGCGCCATCGACGTGATTTTCCACAACGGCAAAATTGCCGAAACCTACAACATCGGTGGCTTCAACGAATGGAAGAACATCGACATTATCAAGGTCGTCATCAAGACTGTTGACAGGCTCCTTGGCCGCGCCGAAGGCGAGGACATGAACCTCATCACCTACGTGACCGACCGCCTGGGCCACGACGCCCGCTACGCCATCGACTCCACCAAGCTCCAGAAAGAACTCGGCTGGGAACCGAGCCTGCAGTTCGAAGAAGGCATCGAGAAGACGGTGCGCTGGTACCTCGACAACCAGGAATGGCTGGACAACATCACCAGCGGCGACTACGAGAAGTATTACGAAAAAATGTACGGGAATAGATAGTAGACAGTAGGAAGTAGGCAGTAGACAGGAAAAAGAAAATGGGAAAGTTTAATTTCATTAAAACCTCCATCGAGGGCGTGACGATTGTCGAGCCGACGGTCTTTGGCGACCATCGAGGCTACTTCATGGAAACCTATAACAAGGCGGAATTCGACGCTGCCGGCCTCAATATGGTTTTCGTGCAGGATAACGAATCCAAGAGCAAGAAGGGCGTACTTCGCGGTCTTCACTTCCAGAAGAAGAACCCGCAGGGCAAACTTGTCCGCGTGATCGAAGGCGAAGTCTTTGACGTGGCTGTGGACTTGCGCAAGGGCAGCCCCACGTTCGGTAAGTGGGAAGGCGTCGTGCTCTCTTCCGAAAACAAGAAGCAGTTCTACATTCCCGAGGGCTTTGCCCACGGTTTCGTGGTGCTTAGCGAAACGGCGACGTTCGTGTACAAGTGCACCCGCCTTTACGATCCGAAGGACGAAGGTGGCCTGATGTGGAATGATCCCGAAATTGGCATTGAATGGCCGGTGGGTAACGGCTTTGAACCGCTGCTTTCTGAAAAGGACACAAAGAACCCCGCTCTTAAGGATTTGGGCTTTGCGTTTGAATTGTAAGAATTTTCTAATTTAAAACCGATGAAACACATTCTCGTTGTATGTACCGGTAATATTTGCCGCAGCCCCACGGGTGAATATTGCCTTAAAAAGGAATTGGGGCCTGATTTTGAAGTCATGAGTGCTGGTCTTGGCGCCTTGGTGGATCATCCGGCGCACGAACTCAGCCAAAAGATTGCTCTTGAACATGGTATCGATATGAGCGCACACCGCGCTCGGCAGATTAATCTGGATATTCTTAAGTGGGCCGACCTCATCCTGGTGATGGAAAATGGCCACAAAATGGATTTGTTGCACCGTTATCCATGGCTCGAAGGCAAGGTTTTCCGTTATGGTGAACCGCAGCGGGTGGATGTTCCCGACCCGTATCGCCGTCCCGAAAACGCTTTCGTGCTGGCGTGGAATTTTATCTCTAAACTGACCCCGTACTGGGTAGAAAAAATCAAACAAAGCGAAGGCCAGGCTTAAACTGGCTAAAAGGGTTAATTTATGAAGAAAATGAGTTTGGGTCTTGGCCTTATTGCCGCAGCTGTTTTGAGCGGTTGCGCTCTCGGACCGCAAATGCAGATGACTCTTCCGGGTGATTCTGCTGAATACAATGGCATGATGGTTCACATCCATGACATTGGCGAAGGCGATCTGGGTAATGGCGTTGCAAGTGCCGACAGTGGCAGCGCTGACAATTTTGGCGACTTGAAGGAACTCATGGTGGATTCCTTGCCTGAACTGGAATACCGTATTGGACCTCTGGACATGGTTCAGGTCGTGGTGTGGGAACATCCGGAACTGACTTCTCCGATGGGTCAGTACCAGCCCGCTGGTCAGAAGGTGACCACCGACGGTAAGCTTTTCTACCCGTATGCCGGTGAACTCCAGGCTGCAGGTCTTACGGCCCAGGAACTCCGCGCCGAAATCACCAAGCGCCTGTCTGACAAGATTTTGAACGATCCGCAGGTCGATGTGCGTGTGACCGGTTACCATAGCCGCAAGATGTCCGTGTCCGGCGCTGTTACAAGACCGGGTTATGTTTCGTTCAATGAAAATCCGATGACCCTTCCCGACGTGATTGCCAGCGTGGGCGGTTTCGCTAAAGAAGCCGATCCGTCCTTGATGCAGCTTCGTCGTGGCGACAAGGTTTATACCATTAATTACCTCAATGCATTCAAGGCGAACTTGCCGCTTGAACGCATTATGGTTCAGCCGGATGACCAGGTCTTTGTTCCGTCCCTCTCTGAAACTCAGAAAGACCAGAAGGCCTACATTATGGGTGAAGTTGGAAGGCCGGGCATTATCAACATTTATAACGGAAAGTTAACTCTTGCCGAAGCCTTGGCTTCTGCCGGCGGTCTGCAGGCTCTGAACGCTACGGCCCGCGGTATTTATGTTATCCGTAATACGTCGGACAAACAGATTGACGTGTTCCAGCTGAATGCGAAGAATGCAATGGCCCTTGCCATGGCTGACCGCTTCCAGTTGAATGCTCGCGATGTCGTCTATGTCGACGCTTCCGAACTCGCTACTTGGAACCGCCTTGTCAGCTTGATCTTCCCGTCTGTTAACATGGTTTACTATGGCGCTTTGGCTGCTCATGAAGTTCATGTGGTCAAGGACGACTATACACCCGATGATAGATAATAAGGTGCGCTGAATTATGATTAACTTGATTCTTTGTGGTGGTTCGGGCACGCGCCTTTGGCCCGTGAGCCGTTCCCTGATGCCCAAACAGTTCGCCCCGCTTTTTGACGGACAGTCCCTGTTCCGCAAGACCGTGGTCACGAACTCCGCTGTTTGCGAATCCCAGTTTATTGTTTCTAACGCCGACCAGTTCTTCTTGGCCAAGGACCAGCTTGAAACGGAAGGCATGACGGGTAGCAAGTTCCTGTTGGAACCCGTGGGCCGTAACACCGCCCCGGCAATCGCCCTTGCCTGCCTTACGATGGCCCCCGAAACGGTCGTTCTCGTGTCTCCGTCTGACCACGTGATCCGCAAGAAGGACGAATACAAGAAGGTGCTTCTCCGCGCCGAAGAACTGGCGAAGGCCGGTAATCTGGTGACGTTCGGCATTACGCCCACCAGCCCCGAGACAGGCTACGGCTATATCGAAGCCGATGGCGAAAACGTAAAGCGCTTTGTGGAAAAGCCCGACCGCGCTACTGCCGAAAAGTACCTGCTGGCAGGGAACTTCTACTGGAACAGCGGTATCTTCTGCTTTACGGCAAAGACATTCCTCGCCGAACTGGGCAAATATTCCCCGGAAATGCTCGCCGCTGCGAAAAAGGCCCTTGCCAATGCGACAGTCGAAGACGGCGAACCCATTCGCATCGACCGCGACGACATGATGGCTATCCCGTCGAATTCCATCGACTATGCCGTCATGGAAAAGTCCAACAAGGTGAAGGTGGTTCCGAGCGATATCGGCTGGAGCGACCTCGGCAGCTTCGACAGCCTTTATGGCGAATACCAGCACGACGCAAACGGCAACAACGTGAACCCGCGCCACATTGCCGTGGACTCCAAGAATTCCCTTGTGATGGGCGGTCAGCGTACCATCGCGACGATCGACCTCGACAAGATGCTCATCGTGGACACCCCGGACGCGCTCCTCGTCGCTCCGCTCAGCAGCAGCCAGAAGGTCAAGAAGGTGGTGGAAGAACTCAAGGAACGCGGCTCTGACCTCATTAACGTGCCGCAGACCGTGAGCCGCCCGTGGGGAACGTACTCCGTGCTGGAATCTACCGAACGTTACAAGATGAAGCGTATCGTAGTGAAGCCGGGTAAGCGCCTCAGCCTGCAAAAGCACCTGCACCGCTCGGAACACTGGGTGGTCGTGAGCGGGACTGCTACGGTAACTGTCGGCAAGAATGTCTTCTACGTGCGTCCGAACGAATCGACTTACATCCCGGTGGGTGAAGTTCACCGCCTGCAGAACGAAGGCAAGCTCCCGCTGGTCATCGTCGAAGTCCAGGTGGGCGAATACACCGGCGAAGACGATATCATCCGCGTCGAAGACGACTTCCACAGAAACTAAATCCATTTCGAAATCCAGAATTCGGGTTTGAACAATAATTACATGTCGGACAAAGTTCCGGCATTTTTTTAACCGTCACAGCCCACTGTCTACTTCTAACTTCCTACTGTCTACTTGTACTTTCGCTTCGCTCAAGTACCAAATGCTAGCCTCGGTCATGTCCAAGCAAGCTTGATCGCGACACTCGACTTACGCATTTGTCTTACTTCCTACTACTTACTATATTTCTAGCATGAGCGAAAATCTTGTACATACGGTGAGTACGGGCTCTTTTGAAATGGATTACGCCCGTATCGGTTCGGGCCCTAAGCCCCTGATTGTGATTCCCGGACTTTCGATTAAGAGCGTCATGAAATCGGCTGCCTCGTTAGAAGGGCCTTACAAGATTTTTAAGGAAAAATACACGCTTTACTTTTTTGACCGCAAAAAAGACGCTAAGCCCGGTTATTCGCTGCCCGAAATGGCCGACGACCAGGTGGCTGCCCTCAAGGCTTTGGGCATTGAAAATGCCGATATCTATGGCGTGTCGCAAGGCGGCATGGTGGCGCAGTATATGGCAATCCGCAATCCCGAAGTCGTGAACAAGCTCGTGCTCGGATCCTCGACATCGAAGGCTGAGCCACGGCAGATTACGACGATTCGGAATTGGGCGCACCTTGCACGGGCCCGAGAAAGAGCAGCCCTTGTAAACAGCTTTATTGACGACTGCTTTAGCGAAAAGTTCGTGACCCGTTACCGCAGGGCTCTGCTTGCGCTGTACAAAGAAATCTCGGACGAAGAACTGGACCGTTTTGCACTTTTTTCGGATGCCTGCGATTATGTGGATACTTACGATGACCTTGGCAAAATCAAGTGTCCGGTGCTTGTGTTGGGGGCTGGCAAAGACCTTGTGACAACGCCTGAAGCGTCTGTCAAATTAGCCGAAAAGCTAAAGGCCGAAGGAGTTCCTTGCGAATTCTATATGTACGAAGATTGCGGCCATGCAGTCTTCGATGAACGGCCCGATTACAAGCAACGCATTTTTGATTTCCTGGAACAGTAATAACGGTATTTATGGAACCTGCGACGCCCACAACTGTTGCAAAGCCGCGCTACGCTTTTGTCGACTTGGCGAAAGGCATTTGCATTATGCTTGTGGTGTGGCACCATGTGGTAAGTACCTGGGGCCTTGAAACATATCCTCTCAAAGAAACGGTTTCTACATTTAGAATGCCTTTGTACTTCTTTTTGTCGGGGCTGTTCTTTAAGGAATATGCGGGATTCTTTGATTTCAGCCGTCGCAAAATCAACAAACTCCTGATACCCTTCGCATTCTTTTTCGTGACTCTTTCGTGCATACTCCCGTTTGTATTGCATTGTCTGCACTTGCGAGGAAATCCCGGTGCTGCCGTTTGGTATTCGTTTGTCTGGAAACAGTCTTTCCCGAATATCCCGGTTTGGTTTTTGCTGAGCCTCTTTTGGACGAACCTGATGTTTTACGGGCTGTACTTGGTCGCAAAAAAAGTCGTCGCCAGAAAGTTCCCGCAGTATGCGACGTCCTCTTTAGTGGTGCTTTCGGTTGCGTTTGGCCTGGTAGGCTTTTTCCTGGGCCGCTACAATATCAAGCTTCCGTTGTTCTGGGCGTCTTCGATGGCGTCGATTCCGTATTTTTGCGCGGGGCACGTCGCCTACCGCTATACTAAACTTCTGACCCCGAATCGACTGGACCGTTGGAATATTCCTTTTGCCTTTTTGTGCTTTGGCTTGGTTGTTGCGCTTGCGTGGAATGCCCCTCCTGATTCGGTGAGTTACGTGAGCAACCGCTATTGGTTCCCGATTTGGAACGTTTACCTGTGCGGCATCTTAGGGACGCTTGCGGTGCTGTTCTTTTCGAAGGCGATAAAGAAATTACCACTGGTGTCTTATTTTGGAAGGTTTTCTATCATGGTGCTTGTGACTCACGGATGGGTTCAGTGGGGAATTATTAAAATTTTGCAGGAAAACCATGTGCATTGGCCGCGGCCTGTAGCACTTGCCTTTGTTTTTGTGGTGACCATGCTGCTGTATTTGGGCATTATTCCGTTCATGAAGCGCTTCTTGCCCCATGTGACCGCGCAGAAAGATGTGTTTTGATGTGGAATGTGAGATGTGGAATGTGTAGTGTGGAATGAGGAATGCTGCGTTCTGCCGACTGTACTTTTCCCGCCACAATTTTGTATATTCTTCTGCGAAAAGATTTGATTTTTGCGATTTTTCGGAGATTTTATGGATATTGGTGCGTTACATTTTCAGAATCCCGAGGCCTTTTGGCTCCTACTTTTGGTTCCTGTTTTAGTCGGTTGGTATATCTATCGCGAACACCGCCGCAAGAGTACTATCAAATTTCCGGCCCTTTCGATTGCTAAGCGCGCGGTTCCGAGCCGTCGCGTTAAATTTCGCCATATTGTGCCGATTTTGCGCATGGCCGCCCTCGTGTGCTTTGTGGTTGCACTTGCCCGCCCGCAGAACGCCATGGAAGTGGAATACACCTCTACTGATGGCGTCGACATTATGCTTGCGCTCGACATTTCGGGGTCCATGGGCACGCTTGACATGCTTACCCGCATGGAGCAGGCTAAACTCGGCGTGATGAATGCGGAACGCATTCTTAAGTCGGGCGATTACTGGAAGTATAGCCGTCTGGGTTATGCCCAACAGGTGATTGCGGACTTTATCCAGAAGCGTCACAGCGACCGAATAGGTCTTTCCGCTTTCGGAGCACGCTCGATTACGCAATGCCCCTTGACGCTCGATTATGGCTCCTTGCTCGAAATTTTGAAGGCAACGGATGACCTTGCTCGCGATAGCATTATGAATAGCCGTACGGCAATCGGTGATGGCCTGATGAATGCTTTGGCCCGTCTGCAAAAGTCCGAAGCCAAGTCCAAGGTGGTGGTGCTTTTGACCGATGGTCGCGACAATGCTAGCGTGGTGCCGCCTATGCGTGCCGCCGATGTGGCCCAGTCGCTGGGTGTTAAAGTCTATACGGTGGGCGTTGGTAAAAAGAGTGGTAAGATTCTTGCATTCCAGCAGAACCCCTGGACCGGTGATATCTCTTGGGGCGAACGTGACATTACGCCCGAAGAGGGCATTGACGAAGGCGTGCTCAGGTCTGTGGCTCAAAAGACGGGCGGCCGCTTCTACCGTGCCGAAAACAAGGAAGAATTGGAAAAGATTTACTCCGAAATCGATGAACTCGAAAAGACCGAAATTGAAACGGTGGCTTATGCCCGCTATGCCGAAAAGTTCTACCCCTGGCTTTTAGTGGGTGCCTTGTTGATTTTGCTTGAACTGTTGCTTGCGAATACGCGCTTTGTGCGCATCCCGTAATGGAGGCTTTAGATGCGATTTGCTGAACCGATGTTCTTGTGGGGCCTTTTAACGCTCCCGTTGTTTGCGCTTCTTTTTGTGTATGCATACCACCGTCGCAAAAAGCTTGCCGCACGCTTTGTTTCGCTTTCGATGTTGCCAAAGCTTTCGACTTCGGTGTCGCCCTGGCGTAGGCTTGCGAAGGTGACCATTTTGTTGTTTGCGATAGCCTTCTTGTTTGTGGCTCTTGCACGCCCGCAGTGGGGCCGTAAAATGGAACATATCGAACGCCGCGGCCTCGATTTGGTGCTGCTGCAGGACATTTCACTTTCGATGCTTGCCGAAGACATCAAGCCGAATCGCTTGACCCGTAGCCGTCATGAAATTTCGGCGTTCTTGGAATCGCTTTCGGGTGACCGTGTGGGGCTTGTGGCGTTCTCGGGCGAAGCCCAGGTGATGGTGCCTCTGACTCTTGATTACGGCACCGTACAGATGATGCTCAAGGAACTGACTCCAGGCTGGCTCATGCCGGGTACGAACCTCGAAAAGGCGATTCGCAAGGGAATGGATCTTTACAGGAATTCAGGAAGTGCAGGCCAGTACTCCGTGATGATTTTGATGAGCGATGGCGAAGAACTTGAAGCCGCTGCCGTGAATGCTGCTAAAGAAGCTGCTGAAATGGGAATCCGCATTTACACGATCGGTATCGGCTCTCGCGAAGGTGTGCCTATTCCGGTGCATTCTAAAAACGGTGAAGTCGCTTACAAGAAAGACATGCAGGGAAACATTGTGACGACGCGTCTCGAAGACGGAACCTTGCAAGAAATCGCAAGCGTCACCGGCGGTCTTTACTTCTATGCAAGCCCCGGTGAATTCCAATTGCAAAAGGTGCTCTCTGAAATTGCAAACCTCGAGAAAAAGGAGCAGGCCTCTGATCGTATGGAAAATTATCAGGACCGCTACCAGATATTCTTGGGCCTTGCTGCACTCCTTTTCTTGATCGAAGCTTTGGTGTCCGAAAGGGGCCGTCGCCGTCGCGCTGGAGCGGGTCGATTTAACTAAAAAAAGTAAATTTTTTTTACTGTGATTTGCACGCTATTTGCACGCTAGTTTTGAAATGCAAATTTCTTTTTAGGTGTTATTTTTGGCCTTTTTTGCTATTATTCTAACTGGTGTGGTAAAATAGGGTGAATTCGTCCCGAATCGCCTCATTTTTTAGGAACGTTTGGTTTTTGTTCATCCATTTTTACACAGAAATTCACTATTTTGCGAGTGATTAAAGTAAATTTTGGCTGAAAGATAAAAAGTAAACCACGGAGTCCTTATGCTCGACCTATTAGCCGTCCAATCCGGCACCGCCAACGCCACTCTCATTACGTTGGCGTACACCTTGATTCTCACATTTATCCTTTCTTCGGTGATTGCCTGGACCTACGAAAAAACCTTCCTTGGTTTGTCGTATTCGAGAAATTTTGTGCAGGCCATTGTGCTTAGTGCCGTTGTCGCTGCCACTGTGATGCAGGCTATCGGTGATAACGTGGGTCGCGGTCTTGGTATGATGGGCGCTCTTTCCGTGGTTCGCTTTAGAACATCTTTTAAGGACCCGCGTGACATTATGTTCGTGTTCGCATCGCTCGGCGCCGGTATCGGTTGCGGTGTGTACGCCTGGGGTGCTGCCGTGGGTGGCACGATTGCCTTTAGCGCGGTTGCTTTCCTCCTTTCCCGTACTGGTCTTGGTACCAAGCATTTCTTTGACGGTATGCTCCGTTTTGCGCTCCCCAACGAAGCCAAGGTCCGTGGTCAGATCGAAGACATCATGAAGTCTAGTCTCAAGACGTTCATCTTGATTACGATGCGTGAAGTTGACGGCGGTGCTCGCCTTGACGTTGCTTACCAGATTCGCCTGCGTGCCACTCATCCGGCTGCAGAAATCCTGAGCGAACTCTCTAAAATCGAAGGCATCTCGGACGTGCAGTTCATGATGCAAGACGCCACGACGGAAATGTAAGGGAGACGGTATGAACAAGCTTAGCGATATGCTCGAAAATTTTTGGAATACGCACAAGAGTAACGCCGGTGTTGCCTACGTTTACGGTCACAAGCTTTCTATTGCCTGGGTTCTTTGCGTAATCATTGCCATTATTCTTGGGTTCATGTATCAGGGCAAGATTGCGACCTTCCAGGGTATTGCAGAAGCTGCCGAAACGACCATTAGCGTGCCGAGTCCCACCGAAGTGGTCAAGGTACATGTGATGCCGGGGCAGGCAATCAATGTGGGCGATACCATCGTGGAACTCAACCGCCCGGACCTCACGCTCCGTATAGCCGAAGTGACTCGTGAACTGGATGCTAGTGAAGGCCGTAGCAACCTCTCTGCCGCCGACATCGACCAGAAGGTCGCTGCAGTCAAGGCAGACCTTGCCACGAAGACTCTTACCTTGAAGTCTGAAATCAACAGACTTGAAAGCGAATACAAGAAGAACAAGGAAATCGCATCCAAGCTCAAGAGCCTCAAGAATTCTAATTCTGAAGCCGATGGCAACGACGCCATGGCTATGCAGATCAAGGGACTCAAGAACGAACTTGCCGTTGCAAATGCTAATGCCAACGAACAAATCAAACTTCTGCGCAGCAGCAATCGCTTGCAGAAAGATGCCGGCAAGAGCGAAGTCGAAAACCTGAAAAAGGAACTCGAAGAACTTCAGAAACAGCAGGAAGAACTTATCCAGATTGCCAAGGAAAGCTGGGTCGTGGGTTCCGTGAATGTTCATGACGGCGAAAAAGTGTCTAGTTTCGCTCCGATTGTCACCCTCACTCACAAGTCTCCGACATTGGTTCGTGGCTACATCCACGAAAGAATGTACCAGCGCATGGATATTGGCGAAACCGTCAAGGTGAAGTCGCTCGGCGCTACGGGTAAGCCGGTGAAGGGCAAGGTGGTTGGCCTTTCCAGCCGCATTGTGGAATTCCCGATGCGTATGTGGAAGATGCCTGAAATGCCGATTCACGGCCGCGAAGTTATTATCACAATCCCTGCTGAAAATTCGTTCCTCTTGGGAGAAATGGTCACTATTTCGGAGTAAGTTCCATTAACGTCATTGCGAGCACCTATTGAGTGCGATGCAATCCAATGGATGAAATTTTTATGAATCGTTTTGCTTTTATTTCTTTGCTTGTCGCTACCCCTTTGATTGCGGCTCCGCTTACTTGGGAAACCTTGATTCAGTCTGCTGACCAGGATGTGCGTTATCAGGCTTCTCAAAAGCGTGCAAACATTGCGACCTCCCGCAACACCAAGTTGTGGGAAAAGCTTGAACTCCGTTACAAGCTTGATGGTTTTAGTTTTGCCCAGCATGATTTCGAACTTCGCTTGACGCCGAAGCCTTTTGGCGAAGGTTCTGCCGACCGAGCTCATTACGAAGCCCAGATGGCGTACGCAAACGCTCAGCTGGCCGAAGACCGTGGCATTCTCCTGTACGACCGTTACGAACGCGGTATCCATTACCTGATGCGCAAGCGAATCAATGCGTTGAACCAGGAACTTTACCAGATTAACGCCGACCGTATCGAAGTGCTGCACCTCAAGTCGGGTTCCCCCAATTTCAATCCGCAAGACTTGATGTCTGCTCTTGAAAAGGAAGCCTCGATTCGCGCAGCCCTCATTAGCGATTCCAATTCGCTCCAGAATTCCGAAAGAAAGTTGCGTGTTTGGATTCCGGATTTCGAAAGCGTTGAACTGGATTCTTCTTGGCTTCCGAAAATGGAAGATATTCAAGCCTGGTTGAATGACGGCGTCGAAGTGAACGATCAGTTCCCGCAGGTTGCAATGGCGAAGGGCAAGATGGATTCCGAAAAGGCCCGTGCCAAGCAGGATTTGGCAAGCCGTCACGATTATATTTCGCACATCGGTATCGGTTACTCCATGAAAATCCAGTCCTTGATGAAAAAGTATAAGGACATGGGTTACGACGATTTGTGCAATACGAATAGCGAATATTACAGCGAAGACGATTGTACCAAGTGGAAGGACAACGCTTATAATGAAGAAACCGTCCGCTATGACAACACCTATTCTATCCAGAGACTCGTAGACGACAAGGATAATCGTCGTACTCGCGATAAGTTCTACGCAACGCTTGCCATTAAGCTCCCGTTCTTCGATAGCAACAAGGATAACAGCCTGCGCAACCAGGTGGCTGACCTCGATGCCGAAGGCGACTATATGCAAAAGTCTCGCGACGTGAGCGTGAAGGTGAATCGCCTTGCTGAACAAATTAATGGTTTCCTTGCCCAGTGGAAGGTCCAGAAGGATTTTGCCGACAAGGTAAAGGCTGGCAACATCTTTGAACAGTTTGCCAAAGACGCCGGATCTGACCCGCTGCTCTTGCTGCGTGCCCGCGAATCCGCGGTTGAAAGCGAACTGAATGCAGCCAAGCTCGAAACCGACATTTACGACCTTTATCTTGAACTGTTGCAGTATGCAGGCCAGCTTTCTAAGGAAGGCGTGCAGAACCATTTAGTCGGGGGACTTAAGTAGTATGGCCGAAGCCCGCGGATTCAGTCTTCTCGAAAGGTTCGAACTCAAGTACCACATTCCTGTGGAATGGGCGGACCGTATCGGTGCATTCCTTGCTCCGTACTGCGAAGAAGACTACTACTCTAAAATTACGCCGGGCGGATTCTACTGGATTACGAACCTCTATTTGGATTCGCCTAGCTGGACGTTCCTCGGCTGGAAAAAGAAACAGTTGCTGGATCGCTTCAATATGCGCATTCGCACTTACGGTGAACACCCGGCTCAAGACGGAACATTCCATTTTGAATGCAAGCGCAAAATCAAGAACATTTGCTACAAGAGCCGTGGAACCATCAAGGGCATTAACCCGGGCGAAGTCTGGCACATGAAACCCGAAGACTGGCCGTGCAAGGGTGAAAAGGACCGCATGTACATCAAGGATTTCTTGTACAAGACGGAACTCTACAATGCACACCCGAGACTCTTGACCCAGTACAAACGCCGTGCCTGGTTCGGACTTCGCGAAGAATATTCCCGCGTGACGATTGATACCGGCATGCGCTTCCGCGAAGAAAACGGTTTTGATTATACAGTTGACCCGCATTACATGCATTCGACAGGTATTCCCAGGTTCTTCCAGCCGGGGTGCGATGCCGTGCTCGAACTCAAGTGCCCGTGTTCCCAGGTGCCCTACTGGATGTTCGATTTGATCAAGTTCCTGAACTTGAAACATGCCGCATTCTCCAAGTTCGGTAACGCCGCTGCCGAATGGAAGCGTGTTTACGAAAATCCGCGCCGATTCAAGACTCCGTACTGGACGAAGCTTGCCGTGGGCGCCGGTGAAAATTATTAAAATAGAAGAAAGTTTTTGCGAGGATACCTCTATGGATATCAAAAAAATTCTTTTGGCTGGTTCGGCAGTAACCGCAATGGTTCTTGCCACCTCTTGCTCCAGTGACAAATCTACGGAACCGGATCCTGTCGATCCGACCGTTTCTTCGTCTTCAGAAGGTGGTGCGAATCCTGACCCGACTTCGTCTGCTGGCGATACTCCTGTGACGGGTTCTTCGAGCAGCGTTAATGGCGATAATCCTCAGCCGGAGCTGTCTTCTGCTACTGAAATTGACGATCCTTCGGTCACCCAAATGGCGATTACCGAAATCATGTATAATGCTGACGATGGTTCCGCATTGGAATGGGTCGAAGTGACAATCCAGAGTGGTCCGGATATCAGCAGTATGCTTGCTTCGGGCATGCGTCTGGACGGAGCTCTTTCTTATACGTTCCCGAACGAAGAACTCAAGAAGGGCGAATACATTGTCGTGACTAACGACAAGGATTTGTTCATGCAGACTTATCCCACTTTCAATGGCCGTCTCTATGGCCCGTGGGATGTTGACCCGAAGACGGGTGCTGTGGCCAAGCTTTCGAACGAAGGCGACGTGATTGACGTGAAACTGACGGGTGAAGGCGACGTGAGCTGCTCTTACAGCATGGAACCGCCTTGGCCGTCTCTTGCCAACGGCAAGGGCCGTACGCTTGTGTACAAGGGCGGCAACGCTGCTCAGGCAACCTCCTGGGGTGCAAGCAAGATTATGAACGGTAATCCGGGTGTGGGCAACGATGAATGGCTCACGACTTCGAATATCCGCTTGAACGAAATCATGCCGACCGGTACGGGTACCGATGCTTGGGTTGAACTTTACAATGCAGGCAGCGCCGATGTCGACGTGACCGGCTGGGTTTTTGAATCCAAGATCCGTAAGGAAAAACTCACGATCAAGGCCGGTACGGTTCCTGCAAAGGGTTACCTTGTCCTGAATGCTGCAACCGATTTTAACGATAGCGAAGGTGCTGCCAAGGAACTGATCGTTAGCGATATCGGTGGTTCTTACTACCTGTATGGCGCTGTCGAAGGTGATGAATCCAGCTTGCTCTTGCCGTCTAGCAAGCTTTCGAGCGGCGTGGTGGATTTGAGCGATGGTTCTACGGCTCAAGGCGCCCTTGTACAGGCTACGCCGGGGGCCGCCAACAGTGCTCTTTATATCGGTTCTTTGGTCATTAGCGAAATTCACTACCATCCGAACGAAGAAGACTTGAACGACGTGGAATTCTTGGAACTCAAGAATTTGTCTGAAACGCCCATTACGCCGTTTGAAAAACTTTCAAACGGAAACAGAGGTTGGAAGGTCGAAGGTATTAATTTTGAATTTGCTTCGACTGACGTGATTCCGGCTGGCGGCATTGTAGTGCTGTTCCCGGATTCCTTGCAGAGTAGTGGTTTGACTGCTGATAAACTGCGTACGCGCTATTCGATCGACGCTGGCGTGGTGATTAGCTTCTATAGCGGTAAGCTTTCTAACCGTGGTGAAACCATTGCCGTCAAGAAACCTTACTTCTACCAGAAAGATGCTTCGAACCCGCTTAATGACCAATGGTACTACGACTGGTCCGATGCTACGCTCTATAGCGATAAGTGGAGCGGCAATGGTGTTGACTACAAGCGCGCTGATGGTTTCGGCTATAGCTTGCAACGTAAGGACTTCACCACGATGGGTTATGAAGCTGCCGCTTGGACGGTGGACAAGCCCACTCCTGGTAAGTAAAATTATATAATTGCTTTTATAGTATAAATGCCACCTTTAAAAGGTGGCTTTTTTTGTAAAAAATATATATCTTTACAATGTATGAAAAAGTGTGTGATTTTGGGTATTGCAGCGAGTGCTGCCGTTTTTGCAGCACCCATTTCGCTCTCCGATGCCATTGCGATGGCAAAGGCGAACAATTCGCAGATTAAGGCTGAAAAGGCTAAAGTGGATATGGCTGAGAGTGGACAGTCTGAGGCCCGTTCCCGTTTTATGCCTCAGTTGTCGTTGACCGCCAGCGTTACAAAAATCAACGACCCCATATATATTGACTTGGGTGAAATTCAACAGGGGCTAAGTGGCCTTGCAGGCGGACTTTCGACTGTTGGCCCTGCGGGAGTGTATTCAAAAGCTTATATCGATGCCTACAATAAGGCTCAGGCCGGTTATGAACAGGCGTATGCCGGTGCAAGGGCGCAAGGTCTGAGCGAAGCCCAGGCGAACGCTTTTGCCCAAGAAAAGGTCGGTGGTACGGCTCAAGAAATCGCTCAACAGACGGCAGACAAGTATGCGGCTGACAGCAAGCAACAGCTTGATGCCGCCAAAGCGAAAATCGACGATGCCGATTTCCGCATGAAGGTGCAGGACGACGTGTTCTTTAATGCGCGCTTGACTGCTATTTGGCCGATTTTTACGGGCCTCAAGATTTATTCCGCCTACGATGCCGCCAAAGAAAACGTGAATGCCAAGAAGGCGGCCTTTGACATGGCGCAAAACACAATCCTCATGGATGTGGCTACCAAGTACTTTACGCTTCGCCTGGCCGAAGAATTGACGGTGCTTCGCGAAAGCACCAAGAAGAACTTGGAAGAACACTTGGCCCGCTCCAAGAAACTGGAAGAAGGTGGCCAGATTAGCAAGGCGGAACGCTTGCGCGCCGAAGTGGCTTTGGCTGAGGCTGAAAACGCGCTTGAAGATTCTTACCGCGACCAAACTCTTGCTCGCTTGGCTCTTGCAAGTCTGTTGCATACGGACACGAACATTACGGCTATCACTCCGGTGCTTGCTCCGGAGCAGACCTTGGCCATGGAAGAATTCAAGCAGCTTGCGATGGATAGACACCCGGGTCTGCGTCAGTTGCGCACCGAGCGCAAGCGCAGTCAAGATGCGGTAAGTGCTGCCCGCGCCGATTATTTCCCGACGGTGGCGCTATTCGCCTACAAGGAACTTTATACCCGCGACTTGACGCTCTTGGAACCCGATTGGGCGGTGGGTGCCAAGATGCAGTGGGACTTGTTCAAGGGCGGCGAGACTCGCTCTAAGGTGAGCAACGCGAAGGCTCTCGACCGTTCGCTTTCGAGTATGGAAGAGCAGACCATGGATAACATTGGCCTGCTGGTTGAAAAACGCTGGCGTGAAATGGAGCATGCCAAGAGCCGCTTGGAAAGCCTGAAGAAGACTCGCGAACTTGCCGAAGAAGCGCACCGCAGCCAGACTTTGGCTTACGAAGCGGGCCTTGCCACGGGCTTGGATGTAGTGGATGCAGAACTTGCGCTTTCGCGCTTGCAGGTGGCTGACTTGAAGGCGCATTACGACGCGGTGGTCGCCTGGCTTGGACTTTTGGAAGCAAGTGGAGAAGTGGTGAATGCGGGCGAGATGCTCAAGAACGTAAAGCCTGTGGAAGAAAAAACGGCTGAGGTGTCGAAGCCCGAAGAACCCGTTGCAGAACCTGTAGCCGTACCGGTTGCAAGCGACTCTACCAACGCTGCCGCGAGCCCCTCAACAAACGTCATTGCGAACCCCGAAGGGGTGAAGCAATCTACAGCAGCAGATTCTGCACCGGCAGATAGCGCCAAGGCGCCAGAAACGGCAACGCCTGCTACACCCGCAAACTGATTTTAGAAACGGAGAAAAAGAATGAACGTCATGAAAGTGATTGGAAAAACTTTGGTCGTCTTGGCGTTGATTGCCCTGATTGGCCTTGGTATCGTTACCTTGCAGAAGTTCGCAACTGAACCTCGCGACGCCTATTTGCAAGGCCAGATGGAAGCTCGCCGCGTGCTTGTGGCGGGTAAGGTTCCCGGTCGCGTGGAACAGTTGTTCTTCCGCGAAGGCGACATGGTCGAAAAGAATGCCATTGTCGCTATTATTAGCAGCCCCGAAATTGAAGCCAAGAAAATGCAGGCGCAGGGTGCTTTAGGTGCGGCTCGCGCTCAGGCGAACAAGGCTAAAAATGGTGCCCGCTCCGAAGATATTACGGCCCTCAAGGCCATGGCCTCGCGCGCGCAAGATGCCGCGAACCTCGCGAAGAACACTTACGACCGTGTGCAGAAACTCTATAACGAAGGCGTGCTCCCGCTCCAGAAGCGCGACGAAGCCGAAACCCAGATGAAGGCGTCGCAGTCTGCTGCCGACGCCGCCAAGGCCCAGTATGAACAGGCGCTTGCCGGCGCCCGCAGCGAAGACAAGGCTGCCGCAAACGCACTCGTGATGCAGGCGAAGGGCGCCAACGCCGAGGTCGACGCCTACCTCGAAGAAACGAAAATCCGCGCCCCCATCGCAGGCGAAGTCTCCGTGAAACTGGTCGAAGAGGGCGAAGTCGTGGGCTCCGGCATGCCGGTAGTCGCCATTACCGACCTCGACGATTCTTGGGCCGTATTCCACTTGCGCGAAGACTTGCTCAAGAATGTGTCCAAGGGCAAGACTTTCAGCATGTTCATTCCGGCGCTCGACAAGAACGTAGAAATGGAAGTCAGCTACATTGCGTCTGTAGGCGATTACGCCACCTGGCGCAGCTCCAAGGAAAGCGGCGGCTTTGACCTCAAAAGTTTCGAAGTGCGCCTTCGCCCGAAAACCAAGATTGAAAACCTGCGCCCCGGCATGAGCGTGCTTTTCCCGATGGAACAGGTTCAGTAAGGTCGTGCGCCTTGTTTATCGATTTCTTTAGAGCGATTCGCAAAATCTATATCAGTCACAATATCGTGTTGTGGCTGGTGCTCCTGATTTTGCCGGTGGTGACATCGGTCTTTATGGTGAATTTCTTTTCGGCCGAAATCATTCAGCATGTGCCGATTGGCCTTTTAAAGCAAGACCGTTCGCAGCTGGCCGATAAAGTCGAAATGGCATTGCGTGCAGACCCCGTGCTCGAAGTCGCGGTGGAATGCCACGACCGTAGCGAATGCGAACATGCGGTGATTCGCGGTGACTTGCAGGCGTTTATCGTGCTCCCGTACGACATGGAACGCCGGGCGCTGCGGCTTGAAACGCCCGTGATTCCGGTGTATTCCAGCGGCCAGAATTATCTTACGAATACGTTTGCAGTTAAGGAAATCCGCTCGGTGATTTCGACGATTGGCGCCGACCTGTTTACCAAGCAGATGGATGACCCGATTCATGTAGAACTCAAGTCCGTGAGCAATAACAGCGGTAACTACCAGGGTTTTTTAGGGCTCGGGCTTGTGACGGCACTTTTCCATTTGGCAGGAATTTTGGCGGCGGTGTACCTGTTCAGTTTTCCGTTCCGCGATCACCGCGTCCGCGAATTTTTGCAGGCTGCGGGTGGCTCGCGCGTGGTGCTTGGCGCTGCGACAGTTTTGCCGCTGGTCGTGATTCAGTGGCTGTCGATGGTGGCGGTGTATGCGTATGCTCGCCGTGCGCTCACCCCGATGACATTCGATGAATTCGTGGTGGTGTCTGCAGGGCAGCTGGCGATGTTTCTCGCTTGCTCTGGAGCGGGGGCCGCCTTTGTGGGCATTACAGGCAACATGCGTATGTCGTCTAGCGTGGCGGGCGTTATCGCCGGCCCCGCATTTGCCTTTGCGGGTCAGACATTCCCCGTGATGGCGATGCCCTTGGTGGTGCGCGGTTTTGCTTTCCTGCTTCCGCTCACGCATGTTTTAAAGGTGCAGTCTACCATGCTCTTGGGCTCGGTCGGCAAGGCTCACGCCTGGGAATCGATAGCAATCCTTTTATGTATGGCGCTGTTCTGGCACCTACTCGCCTCAAAATTGTTGTTCTTGCGCTGGAAAGTTGCCGAAGAAAAAGAGGCGGATTGGGAAGCCCGCGAAAAGTTGCACCTGAAGGATAAGCTGAAAAATATTGCCGGCGCCGTCTATTCGGATTTGAGTATTCGCAAGGCGGTCGCATCTGAAATTGCCAAAAGAAAATTGCATAAAGGAGGCAAAAATGATTGACCTCTTTAAGCGACTTTTTAAGGTGGCGTTTGCCGAATGGAAGCTTTTTTACACCGACCCTGCGGCGGTACTGTTGCTGGTGGTGGCGGGCTTGCTTTACGCCTTCTATTACCCGACGCCTTACATGAAACAGACGGCAACAGATGTGCCTGTGGCCGTGGTAGATTTAGATCATACTGTCATGTCGCGCGAACTCACGCAGATGTCTGCCGCAGCCCAGCAGATTGATGTGCGCTATGTGTTTTCGGATATCCGCGAAGCGGAACAGGCCATGGCCGAAGAAAAAATCTACGGTTTCATGGTGATTCCCAAAGACATGGAGAAAACGCTCCGTAACGGTGGCAAGACGAACGTGAACGTGTTTACGCACGGTGCCTACGTGATGCTTCACGGCAATATTGGAACCGCATTTACCACATGCGCATTGACTGTTGGGGCTACCACCAAAGTCAAGCGAATAGCCCTCGGCAAAAAAGTTCCGGCGGCCAAGGCGATTGCCATGCGCGACCCGATACCCATCAGCGTGCAGACCATGTACAACAACACGGGTAGCTATTCGAATTATGTGGTGCCGAGCGTGTTGGTGCTGATTTTGCAGCAGACGCTTGTGATTGGCATCTGCATTCTGGGCGGTGCCCGTGCTCACCGCAAGTTCCGCAAGTTGCAACGCGACAGTTCTGTCGAAAACGAGTTGATGCCTTACCGTTACTTTGGGCGTTCGCTTGCGTACTTCTTGCATTACTGCAGCTTTATCCTGTTCTACCACTTTGTAGTGTACAACGTGTTCGATTTTCCGCGCCGTGGCGAAATTTTGCCGATGGTGGCTTTTGCAATCGTGTTCCTGTTTTCGGTCATCAACTTCGGGATGGTACTTTCGCAGGTGTTCTTGCGCCGCGAAACGAGCATGCAGCTGTTCCTGTACATGAGCATTCCGATTCTGTTCCTTTCGAACTTTAGCTGGCCCACCGAACTGATTCCGACGTGGATGAAGGGTTTCTCTTGCTTGTTGCCCTCGACGTTTGCCATTCCGGCATGGCTTGCCATTGAGCAGCGCGGCGCCGACATTTACGATGCGGCATCGCTTCTGTTGCCGCTTGCGATGCAGGCGGTATTCTACCTGTTGCTCGGGCTCGTGCTTACCAACCTCCGCGACGGTAGCAAACTGAAAACCGGCGATATGTAATTTTGTATATTACGATTAGAGGTATTTTTATGATGTTCGATCCTTTATACATGATGATTCTCCTGGTGACGCTCGCTTTGTCTGGTAGCGTTTCCTGGATGGTCAAGTCCCGTTTTAACGCTGGCCAGAAGGTCGGCATTTCGAGCGGCCTTACCGGTGCCGATGTGGCGAAGGCAATTCTCATGGATGCGGGCATTACCGACGTGAAGGTGCTGCAGCATCACGGGTTCTTGTCGGACCATTACAATCCGCTGAACAAGACTCTGAACTTGTCGCCCGAAGTCTATAACGGCCGCAATGCATCTGCCGCGGGCGTTGCCGCTCACGAAGTGGGCCACGCCATTCAGCATGCGCAGGGGTATTTCCCGCTGTGGCTGCGTTCGTTTATTGTGCCTGCCGCAAACCTTGGCTCGAATCTTGGCCCGTGGCTTGTGATTCTTGGCATCATCCTGATGAGTGCGGGCCGTGCGCTCGGCTATTCGCTCGCCGTGGCGGGTGTGCTGCTGTTCGGTATCGCGACACTCTTTACGCTGGTGACCGTGCCGGTGGAATTCGATGCTTCTTCCCGCGCCAAAAAGGTGCTTGCTCGCCTCGACATCGTGGCGCAGGGCCGCGAATACAATACGGTTTCGGGAGTGCTGTTTGCCGCAGGGCTTACCTACGTGGCAGCCGCCATCGGTTCCATTATGCAGTTGCTTTATTGGGCGTACCGAGCCGGACTTATCGGCGGTCGGCGAGACTAGTCTTCTATTGTCATCCCGGGCTTGACCCGGGATCTCCTAGTCATTAGTATGAACCTCTATAGACGGGAAATCGTCATCGTCGTCTGAATCAGAATTTTCATTAGCCTGGGAGTCATAGAACGCCTGGGCTTTTTTCATGAACGCTTCGAATTCTTCGTCCGTCATGTTGTCAGCGGGCTGCGGCTCTTCAGAGGAGATTTCTTCTGCAGGCTCGATCGAGGCGTCGACAGGTTCTTCGCTCACGTCATCGCGAGGAGTCGTAGACAACGAAGCGCTCCATTCCTCATTTTCTTCCACCGGAGTTTCTTCGACGGGCGCGCTTGTTTCTTCCGCAACCGTTTCAGTTGTCGGCGCGCTTGTTTCGGGAGCAGATTCAACAACCTGCGCGGTTCCTTCTGCCGGGGCCTGCGCACCTTCCGCAGAAGCCTGGGCATTCTCTGTCGCCTCGTCTTCCTTCATCATCTCGGCGAACGGGTTTTCTTGCACTTCGCTCAAGTCTTCGCGACCTTCGAGCATGGCGGTCAAATCGTCGTCGCTCACGTTCCGTCCGCGTTCCGTCCACAGCACGGCCTCGCGCATCACCGCGGCCAAGTCGCCCACGGTCTGCTCCTTGGAGCGAGCAATCGCCTGGTTGCGAATCGCTTCCACAAGGCCCGGCTTCACGTCCGGATCTTTGCTGAAGAATACGGTCTCGTGCGCCATTTCTTCGGCGTAGTCGGCGTTGTTCTTCTTGCGGTAAATCCAAATTGGACCAAACAGTTCGCTCTGGCGGAACACGATTTCGTCCGTCTTGATCATCTCGAGCATGGCCATGAAGGTCACTGCCGCGACAATCGGGTGAGAATCGTTGTCAAGCAAGTCTTCGAACAGGGCGCGGCCATTCACCGCAAGATAATTGTTGATTGCCTGCTGACGGTCCTGAATGGTCACGTAGTCGAGTTCGATGTGGTGAATCGTTTCCGAAATCTTGGTCTTCAGGCTCTTCTGGTAAGCGCGGAAAAGCTGCCAGATGTTTGCGTCGGCCAAAGTCTCTTCGTCGGTCTGCGTTTTTTCGAGGCGTCCGCGGGAATACGTACCGAAGTTTTCGCTTTCCATTTCCTGGAGGCCGCTCGCGACTTGCTTGAAGCGCTGGTATTCCAGCATTTCCTTCATGAGCTGTTCGCGGTCTTCGTTGTATTCCGCTTCCATCTCGGGGTCACGCTGTTCGGCCGGCAAAAGTTCCTGCACTTTTAAGGCCATCAGGCGGCTCGCCATGTACAAGAAGTCGCCCGCCTTCGACAGGTCGGTACCCTCGTACTCGTTCACCCACTTTAAAAACTGGTCCGCAATTTCGGCAATCGAAATCTGTTCGAGCGGAACTTCCTTCTTCTGAACAAGATACACCAGCAAGTCCATCGGGCCATTGAACGCCCCGATGCGAACTTCGTATTCTTCCTGTTCTTCGACTTCGGTCATTTACGGTAAATGTAGTTAAAATCATTCGGCCTGAACGCGTTTCCAGAGCGCGAAGGCGAATTCCACTCGGCGATTTAATCTTTCAATTCTTCAATTTTGACGAGCATCTTTTCGGAGAAGTGTTCGAAAGCGTTGATGTAGCTGTCGTAAACTCGATTTAGCACAGCCTCAAACGCTTCTTCGTCATAGACATGCGTTGCGGAGTTTCGGTCTTTTAACATTTGCAACCAGGTTTGCTCATCATCAATGAAATTATACTTGAAACCAGCCTTGAGGATTTCGCGCGGAGAACCGTTCTCGGCTTCGTTAATGGCGTGGGCTCGCATAACTTCTTGTAAAGTTTTCCATGACAACTCAAAAGCGAGACTAAATTGTCCGATAACACCAGTACGATAAATTTCATCGCTTTTTGCCATATCGCGATTGGAGTTTTTCAGCACGTCAAAACATGCAACAAAGTTGTCAAACTTTTGCATAAAGCAGGACTCCCTCGCGCTGGATGTTGTCTTTCAATTTTCTTGAAGCAACTCCGTCCATGTTAATTACATCGAACGAAAGCAAGGTGTCTGCTTTTTCTTCAAGCAGTTCCTCAAAACGGGCCAGATTGCCGCCGGACACCGCGAGGTCAATATCACTGCGTTCGCGGTTTGTACCTCGAGCCCTAGAACCAAATAGAATAACGCGGTCAAGGAAACATTCCTTGGCAAAGGTCTCTATCTGGTGTATTATGTTTATCGGCAAGTTCATTTGATGCTCTATTTACAATATACATTATTTACGGGAAGAATGGGCTTGTTTATTGCAAGAAGGGGGACGCCTCCCCCTGCTTGCAGCCCCGTGCCGGGTCTTCCAGCACCCCCTCGCCTAAGGGCTCTGCCCTTAAAATCCCGATAATGCGGGAGGGAACCCAGCTCGGAGTTGCGAAGGCCGCACGGTTCCCTCCCTGCACCCTCCCTTTCCTTGGCCGACGCTTTTTATTGGTTGGCCAAGCGTTATTCTTCTTACTTGTCTTCCCGGCCGCAGAGCCGAGCGGACAGCACTTAGCAACTTGTTGCTTAGTGCGCATGGCCACCAAGGTGGAATATCCTTTCCCATCCGAGAAAAATGCTTAGCGGCCAGGCATTCGCCGTCGATTTAGTGCAGGCGCGGTTCAAGAGCTTCAAGAGTGAAATTTTTACGATTTTTCTTATTCTTGTTGTTTTTTTTGTTGTTGGACATAGAAGAACTCCTAAGATTCCGCCCCTCAGCGGAATCTCTATTTTTTGTTAAACTTTTTTTGATTTTAGGCCTAAAGAAGGCGGTGAGAATTAATAGTCCTTTACGCAGCGAACGGAAACGCCGTATCTTTTTTGATCACCCATCGCCAAATACGCATTATTTGAATACACTGCTCCACCTCTACATGTAGCGGCATTCACGGCCTCATATTCTGCAGGAAAATCAAAATATGTACCCTTATTAAGGTGATCGAACACAACCAATTTATTTCCATCCATTTCATTCAACCGATAGCCGGTCGCAATCAAGCTCATTCCCGTAAGATTTCTTCCTCCGACCAACGAAAAGGAAATTTCCGATTTTATAGTATTTGATCTTTCAATTTCACTTACGCCAACGCCAGAAGCATAAGATGCAGCAAGCATTTCTCTTTCAGAAAGCAAATGCCACCCCTTCGGGCAAATTCCCTGGTGGAACCCATCTCCATCGGGGTCAATCAAGTCGGCACAATTTTTGCTATTACACTCATAAGGCAGAGCCATCATTTCTGCCCACTGGTACAGACCGCCCCACCAGTCATTGCAATACTCGATACTGTCATTGTAACAGTACATTTCGACCTTCGTATCGTCATCCTGCTCTTCTGTACCGAGAACCATCTTGTCGTGATACTTAAGATTCTGGGCAAACACGGTAAAGGCAAGGCGCACACTATCGGGGCCGTACTTGTTATCGATATCGATTGTGGCGTACTTTGTACCATCACGAGTATCCGTGAACTCACCATAGCTCATATTATAGTGCAACGGACTCGGCAAAGAGTCATAGCCCCGGCTGCTGCTGCTCTTGGGTGTGGAACTAGAGGAAGACTTCGGAATATATCTTTTCCACCCATCTTCGTAACAAATGTAAGCCCGCTTCTCACCATCAACTTCTTCTACATAAACATCTCCATAAGTACAGGGAGCGTTTACGTCAAAAACGCCACTTGATGAAGAAGTTTTCGTTTCTTCGCTGCTGCTGGACTTGGCTTCCGAAGAAGAAGACGGCTTTACCGAGGAACTGGATTCCTTCGCCTTTTCTACTGAAGAACTAGAATTTTCGTCTTTTTTAGAAGACGAAGAGGCGACCTTACCTTCGCTAGAAGAGGACTTCGACTTTTCTACCGACGAAGAAGACTTGCCCTTATCGGCGCTCTTTTGCGAGCTAGAAGAATTTTTGGAAACATCACCGCTACTAGAGCTGGTATCGTCGCAGTCATCGCTCTGTTCCTCGCAGTGGCGAGGTTCCGGCGAAACAGAAGAAGAGGATTCATCGCCACATGCTGCAAGCAGGGCTAGAAGAATGGAAAATGTCAAGAAGATGGATTGCTTCGTTACACTCGCAATGATGTAATTCATAAGACCTCCAGTTGTAAAATCCCACCAAAACCTTCATTTTTTTTGCGAAATATAATAAAGTAATCAACCGAAATTTTTTTTCAAACCTCTTGACAATCCGATTTCAGCAATTTATATTTAGTGCACGAGTGTGTAGTAAACTGATTTTTGCGCACGAAGCAAAATAATTAAAGCCCCGCCTTTTTTAGCTTGTAGGCGGATTGGAGTAAAAGATGAAGAGCTCGCTGGTAAGCGGTTGTGTTGACATTTGGTTGGACGAAATAGTCCCTTGCCTCAAGGATGTCGAAACCGGAGAAATCAAGGAAACGGTGGTATTCAAGATTGAAAGCCGCTCGTTTTTGAGAAAGTTCAAGGAAAAGGACGGATGGGGAATCAATTGGATTGATGTTCCCAATGATGTCGAGGTGTATGCACTTGCCTTGAAGGAAAATAATGAAATCCAAGGGTTAGTTGGTGTAAAGAATGATGAAAATGCTCAAGCGGCGTATTTGCATTGGGCTTGCACTGCTCCACACAATAATAAACACTTGTTTGGAAAACAGAAATTTAGTGGGGTTGGCGGTCATCTTTTTGCAATTGCAGCAGACCGCTCAATGTTATGGAGTTATAAAGGGTATGTTTATGGATTTGCCCTTAACAAGGATCTGCTAAATCACTATATTAAAGTTGTTGGAGCATCCTTTTTAGGTGTGTTGCATCCGTTTCATTTCATGCTTGACAAGGGCGCTGCGCAAAAACTTTTGGAGGTCTATACCTATGAATGGAATTAGAAAGCCTGCGGTAATTCTGGCGGACTCCATGGAAGAATATATGGCGACGCCGGATCCGTACAAGCCCTCTCCGAAAAGTAAGTTGAATATTTTTAAGCTTGGTGAATATGCTGAGCGTGTCGGCAAGAAAATTGAGGAATTGACTGCCGAAGAAATATTGCAGTTTAAGATTTAACAAAATAGCCTCCCGTTAGGGAGGCTTGCTTATAACCTTGCGGCGTAGCCGCGATTATTCCAATAACCAGTGGGGCTTATTCCACGGTCACGCTCTTCGCTAAGTTGCGCGGCTGGTCCACGTCGTTTCCGCGGAGCACGGCGATGTGGTAGGCGAGTAGCTGCAAAGGCACGCAGGTCACAATCGGCATGAGCATCGGGATGGTCTTCGGGACTGTAATCAGGTGGTCTGCAATTTCGTCGAGCGGGTGGCAATCTGCGGTCGAGATGGCAATCACCTTGCCGCCACGGGCCTTGATTTCGCGAACGTTGCTGATCACCTTGTCGAACAGGGCGTCCTTCGGGGCAATCACCACGACCGGCATGTTTTCGTCGATAAGGGCAATGGGCCCATGCTTCATTTCAGCGGCGGGGTAGCCTTCGGCGTGAATGTAGCTGATTTCCTTGAGCTTGAGTGCGCCTTCCATGGCCACCGGGTAGTTGAAGTGACGACCCAGGTACAAGAAGTTGTTTGCCTTCACGTACTTGTTGGCGATGCCTGCAATCTGGTCCGAAAGCTTGAGGGTCTGCTCCACGAGTTCCGGGAGTTCCTGCATAGCCTTCACGATGTCGGAGCCTGCTTCAAAGGAAAGTCTGCGCTGGCGGCCAAGCAAAAGGGCTATCATGGCAAGCACGGTCACCTGGCTGGTGAACGCCTTGGTGCTGGCTACACCGATTTCGGGGCCTGCATGCAGGTAAACGCCGCCGTCGCTCGTGCGGGCGATGGTCGAACCCACGCCGTTACAGATGGCTAGTGCGGTAGCGCCCTTCTGCTGGGCTTCCTTGAGGGCGGCGAGCGTGTCGGCGGTTTCGCCGGACTGGCTAATGGCGAGCACGAGCGTGCCCGGCTTGATAATCGGGTTGCGGTAACGGAATTCCGAGGCGTATTCCACTTCGACCGGGACGCCGGCCAGGTCCTCGATCATGTATTCGCCGACCATACCGGCGTAGTAGCTGGTACCGCAGGCGGTAATGATGATACGGTTGATGTTACGGAGTTCCCTAATGTTGGTGTCGAGGCCTGCAAGCTTGGCGTTGCCTTCGGCGTACAGCAGGCGACCGCGCATGGTGTTGCGGAGCACTTCAGGCTGCTCGAAGATTTCCTTGAGCATAAAGTGCGCAAAGCCGCCCTTCGCAATGGCGTCGGCATCGAATTCCACGTCCTGCACTTCGTGCTGCACCGGCTGGCTGTTCGTATTCAACAGGTTGTAACCGTCTTCCTTGATTTCAACGATGTCATTGTCGTCGAGGTAAACGACCTTCTGCGTGTGCATAATAATGGCAGAAACGTCAGAGGCCAAGTAAAATTCGTTCTGTCCGATACCCAGAATGAGCGGAGATCCGCGGCGGGCACCAATCATGGTGCCGGGTTCGTCCTTGCAAATCACGGCAAGGCCGAAAGTTCCTTCGATCTTGGAAATGGCCTTGAGGACGGCATCCTTGAGGTTGCCCTTGTAGTAGCGGGCAATCAGGTGGGCAACGACTTCGGTGTCGGTTTCGGACTTGAATTCGACGCCTTCGGCCTGGAGTTTCTTTTTAAGAATGGCGTAGTTTTCGATAATGCCGTTGTGTACAATCGAAATCTTGCCGTCAAAGCTCTGGTGGGGGTGAGCGTTCTGTTCGGTCGGAGCACCGTGGGTGGCCCAGCGGGTGTGGGCAATGCCTATGTGGCCATGAAGGGGCTTTGTCTTGAGCTTGTCTTCGAGGGCTGCAATCTTGCCGGAAGCTCGGACAGTTTCAATATTTCCGTCTTCAATCAGGGCAACGCCCGAGCTATCGTAGCCGCGGTATTCCAACTTTTTAAGACCGCCGACCAAGATAGGCAAAGCTTCGTTCTGTCCGATGTATCCGACAATTCCGCACATATAGTAAATATCCTTCTTTTGTTAACGAAACGCAATATACCAATTTCTTTTGGTAAAAATGGGTTACATATGGTCTTTTGGCGTAAGATTTTGTTATTTTTCGTTTGTCAAACATAAAAGAGGATAAAATGAACAAAAAACTCATTATTGCTGCGGGTGCTCTCGCATTTGCTCTGACTGGCTGTGATCAACTTTGCCAGGGTCCCAAGACCAAGACTGCTTTGGTGACCGATAAGGATAAGTACAGCTACGCTCTCGGTGCCCATTTCGGTAACCAGGCTCGCTTCCAGTTGGTAACCCGCGACTCTATCGACCTCGACCTCGATCTCTTTATCCAGGCTTTCAAGGAACGTTACAACGATGATTCCGCTCATTTCTTGATGAACGACTCCGTCATTTTCCAGACCCTGACCGATCTTTCTCAGGCTCGTCAGGCTGAAAAGGACAGAAAGGATAGCCTCGCTGCCGAAGCCAACAAGGCCGCTGGCGAAGAATTCCTCGCCAAGAACAAGACCGCCGAAGGCGTCGTGATCACCGAATCTGGCCTCCAGTACAAGGTGATTACCGAAGGTACGGGTGCAACTCCGGCCGATGGCGATATCGTGAAGGTTCACTACACCGGTACGCTTCTTGATGGCACCAAGTTCGACAGCTCTGTCGATCGTGGCCAGCCGCTTGAATTCCCGATCGGCGCCGTGATTCCGGGTTGGACCGAAATGCTCAAGCTCATGAAGGTGGGCGGCAAGGTCACCGCTTGGATTCCGAGCGACCTCGCTTATGGTCCGCGTGGCCGTGGCCCGCAGATTCCGGGTAACAGCCTCCTCGTGTTCGAAATGGAATTGATTGATACACATGCTGCCGACGCTCCGGCCGCTGAAGCCCCGAAGGCTGAAGCTCCGAAGGCTGAAAAGAAGGCTGCTGTTAAGGCCGCTGCCCCGAAGGCTGAAACTAAGGCCACAGCTGCAAAGCCTGCTGCTGAAGCCCCGAAGGCTGAAGCTAAGCCTGCTGAAGCCGCCAAGCCGGCTGCTGCCGAAGCCCCGAAGGCTGAAGCCAAGCCTGCTGAAGCTGCAAAGCCGGCTGCTCCTGCCGCCGCACCTGCTGCTGCTCCGGCTGCCGCCCCGGCCGCTGCTCCCGCTGCAAAGTAATCGGTTCGCATAAGAACTTTGAGAATCCCCTTGCTTAACCGCGAGGGGATTTTTCTATCTTGTAACATCATTTTGAGGTGCACGTGAACCGCTTTTTGTTTGTAGTCTTGTCTGTGCTTTTCTTGCTCGCTTTGTCTGGTTGCAATGAACAAGGAAAGATTCAAAATCTGAAAGATGAAGGCGATCGCCTACGTGCACAAATAGATTCCCTGACCAACGAAATTGAACAACTGCAAATGCAGCCGGGTAACTGGATGGTGCATAACGATACTGTCCGTGCGGGCGATGGCCTTTTCCAGGTGCTGGTTCGCATGCAGATTAACGAACGCGAACGCGGCAAGATTGTGCTTGCCCTTCAGGACAGTGCCGAACTTTCCAAACTCCGCGTGGGTCAGGTCTTTTATGCAGCCATTGACTCTTCGGGTAGTGTCCAACGATTCCGTTACGCCCCGAACCCGGCAAACATCCACATGCTTAGTCGCACCGAAAACGGTTACGTCTATAGCCTGATTCAAAAGCCGGTAAAGCGCCGTCAATCCATTTTCGAAGGCGCCCTTACCGAAGGCAGCACCTTGAACGGTACGCTTTTCAAGGTCGGTATTCCCGGTCGCATGGTTGGCATAGTAAGTGGCGTTCTCCAGTGCAAGGTGGCGTTCCCCTTGGCGCGTGCCGGCGACAAGTTCCGCATTCTGCTCGAAGAAACATTCTACCAGGATTCTATCTGGATTGACGGCCGAGTCGTTTACGCCGAATTCGACGGTCGCATCGTGGGGCATCACGAAGCCTTCCGTTACGAAGATCCGGATCCGAAAAGCTCCTTCAACGCCCACTATACCGAAAAGGGCGAAGCGCTCGTGTTTGACGGCTTGCGTTACCCGCTGGACCGCCTGCATATTACAAGCCCCTTCGGTAGTCGCATTCACCCGATTACGGGTCAGCGCAAAATGCATGCCGGCATTGACTACGGTAGTCCTACGGGTACGCCGGTTTACGCCGTCGCCGAAGGTGTTGTGACTGTTTCGGGCTTTGATCCCTTCAGCGGCAACAAGATTGCCATTCGCCACCGCGACCGTTCCGAAAGTTGGTACATGCACCTCTCGGTCCGCGGCGTCAAGGTAGGCTCCAAGGTGGCTGCGCGCCAGTGCATTGGCCGCGTGGGCTCCACAGGCCGAAGCACCGGCCCGCACCTGCATCTGGGTTTCAAGAACGAAAAGGGCAAATGGATCAATCCGGCCTCCAAGACCATGATTGCCGCCCCCAAGCTCGAAGGGCAGCGGCTTGCTCGCCTCAAGGAACAGGTGGCCGAAATCCGCAAACAAATAGAGGCGACTCTCGCCGCCCCTGCCGTAAAAGCTAACGATACCACCGATGTGCTGGTGCGTATGCGTAGCTTGTAAAAGAATCAATTAATGCATGATTTTATATCGTGTCTTTAGGTCTCGGATATCCGGGATCTTTTTGTTTGAATTTATCGATTCGCGAGCCTTCGAGAAATGGTAGAGTCTTTCGGTTCCGTATCCGGCGGTACGCAGTTCTGTCGCGCCCTTGGCGAGTTCCACGGCCTTTGCCATTTGTTCATCGGGGTCCAATATTTCGTAGTCGGGGACAATGCCTACGTCATGATAGCTTTCGCCGTTCTTGTCAAAGCCCTGCATGGCGGTAATGAGGGCGAGACCGCGAATGCCATGTTCCTTTTCGGTGAAGACGCCCTGGCCAATACCCTTTCCGTAAGAGGTCACGCCCACGATGGGGCTTCTTTTGTTTACGGACACGGCCGACAATACGACTTCGGCGCAGCTGGCGGAAGAGTCACTGGACATTAGAACGTAGTAGCGGTCCTTGCCGATACCGTCCTTTGTAGCCGTGGTGACGATGGTGTCGATTCTTTGGATGAGTTTCAGTTTGCCGTTCACCGTAGTGGTGTCGATATTTACCATTTGGTCCATAATGACAGTGTCTCCGGCAGAGAGGAATTCCATTGAAATATTGTTGCAATGATCAACGCTTCCGCCGGGATTTTGACGTAAGTCGATAATGGTCGAGGTGGCGCCTGCGGTTTTTTCTAGAGCTTCGAGGAATTCTCCGTAGGTTCCCTTGGGATGAATCGTCGTTTCGGAAAATTCCAGGATTTCAATCACCGGAATCGAATCTTCGTAGTGGATTATGACAGACGGGGCGTGGTATTCGTCCAAGGTGACGTTTGCGACGATTGTCCCGCCATTACGGAGAACCGTAATCTGTATCGTGCTGCCTTTTTCTCCGGAACACATTTTTTCGAAGTTTTCGGATGTCGAAATGGAAAGACCGTCGATAGAGACGATGATGTCGCCTTCTATGAGTCCGGCTTTTTTAGCGGGGGATTCGGGATAAATCTTGGTAATGGTCAAGTAGCTCGATGTTCCGTCAGAAACAGGCTCGACATCAGCACCAATGCCTACGATTTCATTCGTTTCCATCACGCTCTTGTATACTTGATCGGCGACATTGGGATCAAAGTATTGGGTAAAGGGGTCCGCCATTTGGTTGTACATGTAGCACACGTCGTAATAGTCGGCTGTGCAATAGCCCTTGACCTTGTTGACGTCGGCGGTTCCCTTGCCTAGGTAAACTTTGTAATTGTCTCCAATTTCATTGCGGGTATGGCCGTAAATGTAGGCGAGGTCAAGCCAGGCGAAGTTGATATAAAGTTCCCCTTCGTATTCGTTCTGCACTTGATCCGAGGGGTAAGTGGCAAGAAAGATGCCGTTCTTAGTAAGATCGCTGCTAGGAATTTCGTATTCTGACGAATCGCTGCTGACAGTCGATTCGCAAGCCGCTAGTAACAAAGCTGTTTCCAATGATATAAGTAACTTGCTGAATTTCATTGTTGCTCCTTTTTTCTTCAAAGTTACGGTTCGTCCTCTCCCTCAAGGAAAGCGCCCCCTTCAAATATATTCTGCGAACGTAATGCGGCGTTGTCTGTAAAGTAGTCGGGGAGCGCCGTCTTTGTTGCCGTTTTTCCGTAAAATTTTTGAATGGCATCCAGTCCGCAGGGTAGGGTGGCGGGCTTACAAACGTAGTCGGGGACGATTCCTTTTTTGTGGTAGGAATTTCCTTTGGGAGTCAAAAATTCAAGATTAGTAATAATTGCCAATCCGCCGTTCATGGTTTTCCAGGTGCTTTGACCTATACCCTTGCCGTAGGTGGTGTCGCCAGCGACTTTTATGTTGGCGCCTTCGCTGATGGCGGCCGCAAAGATTTCGGCGCAACTTGCGCTATTCTTGTTCACGAGAACAACAAAGTCCTTTTTCTCTCCGGCGTCGCCCGGCTTGGCGATAATCGTCTGGGTAGTGTAAGTGGGGGTACCGTCTCCAGAGGCGCCTCGGGAGGTGCGTATAGAAACGGGACCTTTTTCAATGAACAGGTCTGCCATGGCGGTGCAGTGGACAACATGTCCGCCGGGATTGTTGCGCAGGTCAATGAGCCTTGGCTTGTTGGAATTCTTTGTGGATTCCAGGTAGGCTTTCAGTTCGCCGAAGGTCCCTTCTTCTTTGTCGACGGTATTGAGCTTGAATCCGGTAATGGTGATGATTTCAACGCCACTTAAAGTGTCTATGAAAACGGTAGGGGCGTAGATATCTTCTTTAGTAAGTTTGTAGTCGGTAGTGTCGCCTTGGTAGGCGACCTTGATGGTGATATCCTTGCTGTAGGCGAGTATGGAGTCGTAAATGGCTCTTGCTCGGTTGCCGGCGATATCCACTCCGTTTGCAGTCAAGATGTTTCCGTAGCGGGGAACCCCTGCGCGTCCTGCCGGGCTTTCGGCGTAGACGCGGTAAATAATAAGCGGGTGTTCTATCGCAAATTCGCTGTATTCCATTCCCACGTCGCCAGACACAATGCTTGTGTTCATGTTGCTGATGGCGGATGCACTCTTGGCAGGCGGAATGTAGCGGGTATATGGATCGGACAGCTTCTTGTAAAGCTCGGTGACGGAGTCTCCCTGCTCATCCAGCAGGGGCAGTTCGTCTTCGTATAGGTACAGTCTTTGTAAAAGCCAGTAGTTGTAAGTGTATTCCGTGGGGGCAGGAGTGCTGTCTACCGGCTCAAAAAAATCGGAACAAGAAGAAATGAGAAATGAAATTAGGACGCAGGAAATAGGAATAAATTTCTTGATTATACAGAATGTGTCATTCTGAGTGACGCCCTTTAGGGCGGAATCGATATACAAGACTAGGGACTTTAGTCCCTTAGTCGCGTTAGATTCGAAGGAGCAGAATCTATAAATATGGTCTTTCATAGTTTAGATCCTTCGACTACGCACTTCGTGCTCCGCTCAGGATGACATGTTCCTAACCACTGCCTACTGTCTACTTCCTACTGGTCTATGCTCAGTCCCTTCTTGTCCAGGAGCACGCGGGGGATACCGCCTTCCATGGGGTTTTCCACTACAGAGATGGTTTCGAGGCTGTCGCATTCGGCAAGGGTTTCGGGGAGCGTTTCAAGCTGGTTTGCGTCAAGGACCAGTTCCTTGAGCTTTTTCAGGTTGCCAAATTCAGAGGGGATTGCGCCCAGGTTGTTGCCCGACACCATCAAAACTTCCAGAGATTCCAGGTGCGAGAGAGCTGCCGGAATGCTGGTCAGGTCGTTGTTGTCGAGGTAAAGCTTGCGGAGCTTTTTCAACTTGCCGAGAGTTGCCGGGACTTCGGACAGCATGTTGTCGTGAAGACTCAGCTTGGTGACGTTTTCCCATTTGCCGACTTCGAGGGTCAAATCCAAAAGTTGGTTCTTGGCGATGTTCACCGTTTCCAGCTTCTTGAGGTTGCCCACGGAGTCCGGGAGCTCCGACAGGCTGTTGTAACCAAGGTAGAGGTGTTCCAGGTTTACGAGCTCGCCGATCTCTTCGGGGAGTTCCATCAGGTCGTTTTCGCTCACGGAGAGCTTCTTCAGCTTCTTGAGCCTGGAAATGTCGTCGGGGAGTTCCACGAGCATGTTGCGATCAAGAATCAGCTCTTCGAGGTCTTCCAGCTCGAAAAGTTCCGGGGGCAGAAGCCTCAGTTCTTTTTGGGAAAGGTCTAACGAGGTGGCTTTTTCGGCCTTGGCTTTATTAATGATATCTAGCAAATTCATGGGAACATCTCCTATAGTGTAAATCATAGCATTTTTGCCCCGAAAAGATGAAACTTTATTCAAAAAAAGTAAAAAAGTATGAATTTTGCACAAATGTTCACTATAAATAAGGCGCCTTTTGAAAAAAAATGAAAAAAATGTATGTTTTTTATCCACAAAGCGGCATTTTGAAACTATTTTTAAGGTGCAAAATACGATATTAAGGGTAAGGTGCCGCAATTGCACCCGACTTTTGGTATTGTAAAATAACAGAACTGAGGAAAAAATGGAACTAACCAAATCGCAGGAACGCCGTCTAGCATTTGTAGCTAGCCTCTTGAGTCTCAATCCGAACGATCCTACTGACAGAATTAAGGCACTCCGGCATCTAAACCTTGATGAAAACGGCTGCTTCCATGGCTTCCAATACTCCCAGGGCTTTATGGAATTCTTCATCTTCCTTGATGAAGATACTCCGCTCGAAAAGGTCGTTTCTCACTTGAATTCCGACCTCAAGCAGCTCCAGATAGCCGTTTTCCGCACCAGCGACCCTCCTAATCCGTTCTTCATGTCGCTTCGCGAAGAAGCTGATCCTTGGGCTGTTAATAAGATTTCTGACGACGAAGAAGAGGAAGATTCCGATTCCCCGGCAAGTCGCCCCTACATGGAAACACTCGAAATTACGGTTCTCCGTACCCGTGCGACCCGCGACATTACCGACTCCGAACTGGAACGTACCCTCAAGGATATGCGCCGCAAGCTCGGCATCTGGAAGAACGAAGTCAAGGCTAAGCTCGAAATTATCGCTGAACACGATGACTTGACCCGCGACTTCCGCAGCGCCGACGACAAGCTTGAAATCGTGATGGATTCCGATCCGCTCCACCTGACCTCCGATCACGGTGAACTTTTCCTCGGTTTCTGCCCGATTCGTACGATTTTTGACTACCACGTGAACCTGGGTAAGCGCCTCAAGACGAAGCACAACATGGCTATCGTCTCTAGTAACATTCGTACTTACCTCGGTAACCTCACTCACACGAACGCTGCTTTGATCGATGCCTTCCAGACCATGGAACGCAACGACGACCAGAACGTGAACGTGGATGACTTCCCGTTCCTGCACAACGGTATGACCCTGACGGGCGATGACCTGCGCCTCAAGGAACGCGACGGCAAGAAGGTTCTCTATATTGAACGTCCGAAGATTATTAACGGTGCCCAGTCCCTGTTCACCTACGAACAGTACGCCAAGAAGAGCAAGAAGCCGGTGAACCCACAGGTGCTCGTGAAGGTGGTGGTGCCGTATCCTGGTGCCGACAACTTCCTGAACCAGGTGACCATGGCCAACAACCGCCAGAACCCGGTGTTCAGCTACCACCTGCGTGCCGCTGATGACCTGCAGTTCTTCATTTGGCAGCGTTACCAGGAAGAAGGCTTTACCTACGTTTATAAGGATGGCGTGCGCCTGAAGGCACGTACCCGTAAGCTCGAAGTGCGTATGCGCCCCGAACTTGCCAAGACCCTCTTCATGATGGATGGCAAGCTCAGCGAATGCCGCTCTAGCGACTGCATTTTCGATAAGGAAACTCTGTACCAGCGTTGCTTCGGCGCGTTCGTGCGTGTTTCTCCGGATAAGGAAAAGGATTTCGTCCGCAAGACCATCGCCTTCACCAAGGCTTGGCAGCTCCTTAGCCGACTCCCGATCAAGATTCGCCGCGTAACCCCGGGTAAGGGTGTTTCTATCGAAGCCAACGACGATAACCCGCTGACCCGTATCACCTGGAACGGCCGCCTCGAAGACAAGTTTATCTTCCGCAGCGCCGTGAAGGACCTCGTGGTGGCCCTTGCCCTTAAGCATTGGCTCATTTACGGTGACCCGATTCAGGATTTCGAATGGTTGGTCGAAAACGAACTCAACTTCAACGATTCCATCCTCAAGTACGCTTCCAAGATTTACACCGAAGACTTGAAGGGAATCCTGATTTCTGAATTCAAGGATAATCCGGCCTACTACGACACCATCACCACAATCGATAAGGATAGCGGTGAATCTGTGGAACGTCGCCTGTGGAAGGGCTTCTCCAATACGGCCACCTACGACAAGATGATGGATCTTCTGTGCAAGAAGAACTCCACTTGGGAAAAGTGCCGCGGCGGTATCGAAGTGTTCCTTTAATATCGCAAAATAAGGTGATTAAATTTACAGGAAGTCCTCCATCGGGGGACTTTTTTTTTATGTAAGCCATTTTTTTTGTGTATATTTATGGGGACAAATGTGGAGGAGTCTACTATGAATATGAAGAGTAGTCGCGTTTTCAAAAAAGCGCTGCCTTTGGCGTTGCTTTCTGCAACGTTTGCGGTGGTGGCTTGCGATTTTGGTTCCGATTCTAAGGAGTCCTGTGAATGTGACAGACCGTCTGAAACGCCGAAAGATTCGGTTGTCAACGATTCCGGGGTGCCAACAAATACCGAAACGGTTGATGGAAAAAACATTTCTGAACAGGGGTCTTCGTCAAGTGTGCGATCGACTGATGAAAGTTCATCGAGCGTGCAGTCGACAGATGGAAGTTCGTCGAGTGTTCCGTCTGTCACTGAAAGTTCGTCAAGTACTCCGTCGAGCGTAGAGCTGCTGTCGAGCAGTAGTGTAGTGCCGCCGTCTAGCGACAGTGTTGAACCCAAATCCAGCAGCAGTTTAGCGTCTTGCGATTTTGAAAATTGGATTGGGGCCGAAGGCATAGCTCGAATAAACACGGGGTATGATGCCGGTTTTAATAATTCCGGTTATTGGTATACCTATAATGATAGCCTTGATGGTGGAAAATCAACTATAACATGGGCTGCAGATCCGGACGAAGAATACGGTGATCTTGAACCAGTGCTCGAAGCTTGCGGTAACGGTATGTGTGGAACGTACAAGCTGGATAAAGGCGATTTGGACTATGATCCGTTTGTGGAGATCGCTTTCGACCTTGCGGGGAAGGGTGCCGATGGTCAAGCCATACCGGTCGATATTTCTGGTATGGAGGGTATTGACATTCTATTTAGTTCCTCGCATGCCGCTGTACTTGAGTTGAGCCTGGGCGAAGAAATGGATAAGAAAATCGGTTATGCACTTCCGGCTTATGACCTGGGCAAGTCTCCTACCGGTAAGTATGTTGTCATTCCTTGGTCCAAGTTTGCTCAGCCAAGCTGGGCTAAGGCTGACCAGCTCATTTCCATAGAAGAAGCGATCACTTCTGTTGCTTCCATCCGAGTCAGAATTCAGGCTAAGACTGGTTCTGAGGGACAATTCAATATTATGGGTATAGGAAGGCGTGGTGCTCTTCTAGCTTGTTGCGGCCCCTGATTGCCGAGGCTTCCTACAAACTACTTGCATCTTACTTATTTAAACAAAAATATACAAAAGTCGTTGACTAGCTCAACGGCTTTTTCTAATTTTGGCTACGAAAATCTTACAAATACAGGAGTTCTTTACAAAATGTGGAACGAAAAGTATATCGCTAAGCTGGATAGCTACCTGGCTCAGGCCCAGGCGGCAGGTGGGGCTGCCCGTGTCGATAAGCAGCACCAGTCCGGAAAGTGCACTGCCCGCGAACGCATGGAAATGCTGTTCGACGAAGGTACGTTTGTTGAAGTTGGTGCACTCCGCAAGTCGAGCAACCGCGTGCTCAAGGAAAGCAAGGTCGTCTTGGGTGACGGCGTCGTGACCGGTTACGGCAAGGTGAATGGCCGTCTGGTGTTTGCCTCTTCTCAGGACTTTACGGTGGGTGGCGGCTCCTTGGGCCAGTGCCACGCTGAAAAGATTTGCCGCGTGATGGACATGGCTGTGGAAGCCGGTGCTCCGTTTGTCGCCATGAACGATAGCGGTGGAGCCCGTATCGACGAAGGCGTGTTCTCCTTGGCAGGCTATAGCGCCATTATGGCCCGCAACGTTTGGGCTTCGGGCGTGATTCCGCAGATTGCCGTGATCATGGGCCCCTGCGCTGGTGGCGCCTGCTATTCTCCGGCTCTGAGCGACTTCATTTTCATGACGCAGAACACGAGCCAGATGTTCCTGACGGGCCCGGCTGTCGTGAAGCAGGTGATGGGTGAAAACATTACCGCTGCTGACCTCGGTGGCGCTCCGGTGCATACCTCCAAGTCCGGTGTGGCTCACTTCATGTACGAAGACGACAAGAAGTGCCTTGAAGGTGTCCGCAAGCTCCTCAGCTACTTGCCGCAGAGCAACCGCAAGGAATCTGCCGAATGCAACTGCAAGATTGCCGAAGCCGCCAAGAACGACGAAGGCTTCTTCAAGAAGCTGTTCTCCAAGTCCGAATCGAACGAAGTGGCCGCTTCCTTCGACAACAGCGCCTCTATCCAGGACATCGTTCCGGATAACTACAAGCAGGCCTACGACGTGAAGTCCGTGATTGCCGCCTTTGCCGATGCAGACAGCTTCTTTGAAGTGCAGAGCGACTGGGGCAAGAACGTGGTAATCGGCTTTGCCCGCTTGAACGGTGAAGCCATCGGTATCGTGGCTAACCAGCCGAAGGTGCTCGCTGGTTCCTTGGACGTAGACGGTTCCGACAAGGCTGGCCGCTTTGTGCGCTTCTGCGACGCGTTCAACATTCCGCTCTTGGCCCTCGCCGACGTTCCGGGTTACATGCCGGGTTCCAAGCAGGAATACTCGGGCATTATCCGCCACGGTGCAAAGCTCCTTTACGCCTTTGCCGAAGCGACCGTGCCGAAGGTGACGCTCATTCTGCGTAAGGCTTTCGGTGGCGCCTACATCGCCATGAACAGCAAGGACGTGGGTGCCGACTACGTGTTCGCCCTTCCGATTGCCCAGGTGGCCGTGATGGGTGCCGAAGGTGCCGTGGAAATCATCAACAAGAAGGAAATTGCTGCGGCTCCGGATCCGGCTGCTGCTCGCGCCCAGTGCATCGCCAAGTACGAAGAAGAACTGATGAACCCCTACGTTGCCGCCTCCATGGGCGTGGTCGACGAAGTGATTCACCCGGCCGATGTTCGTAAGCGCCTGATTGCCGCTTTCGATGCCTTGAAGACCAAGGAACAGAAGCGTCACTGGAAGAAGCACGCGAACATTCCGCTGTAATAGATTCTATATCTAGAGAAACGTCCGCCATTGAAGGTTCTCAATGGTGGACATTTTTTTTCCTGCAGAAAAAAAGCAATGAATGTATATTGATAGATATAAGGGGAAAATATGAATAAAAACATTGCTTCATTTCTGTGTATTCCTTTAATTCTGGTGGCGTGTTCGTCGGATTCGTCTACCAACGCTACAACTAATAATCAAAATCTAGTTTTTCTGGTAATGTGTCTAAAATAGATGATGCGGTAGACTTTCAAAAATCTTCATCTAGTGAGGACAAAACAGTTGTGAAAGTTTCGTCTTCTAGTATTTTAAGCGAATCTTCTGAATCACATGAGGTTGGTCCTGTAGATTCAAATGAGTCTACAATAGTTTCGCAAGAAGATTACGATGACGAATTTCCGCTTCGGTCTGCATCTAGCACTGCATATCGTTTTAATGGCGAAAAAACGATTTTATTTGAAGAACCGTCTTTCTATAGGATAATAACTGCATATTATGGCGAATTGGGCGTTCAACTACTTAATAACGATTACAATGGTCATTACATGGTTACGTACAGAACGGTGTCTAAAGAATCAAATAAGTATGCAAATTGGTTGTGGTGCAATGAATATAGTCATGCGGACAGTGCGTGCGAAAGTGATTTTGAACTGTTTAAAAATGAATGTTCCAACCGCAAAGGCGAATTTGCTAATGACAAAAAAGGAGAAGTTTGTGTAGGTCAGCAACTCTGGTTGTCTTGCATGTATCCCCTAGAAATTGATACTGTAGATAAAGCTTTCGTTGACTCTGTTGCTCAGGAGATTCTCTCCTTTGCTGAAGAACGCTGGTCCACTCCGTATCCAAAAATTGAACCGTCGTCTTCGATGAGCGCTAGTTTCTCCTCTCCGTAAAATAAAGCTACGATTATATTTTTTTAGCTCTGCGATTGTTGCAGGGCTTTTTTTGAGTGTGATTGAGATGTTTAGACTGTTTGTGTGAAAATTACAATATATTACATTGTGTGTAATATTGTGTATAAATGAATTACTAGCAAGGTGATATTTTTCTTACATAAAAATATTGTTTAAAAAATGAGTCTGTTGTTTTTATTTTTTGTTTGCTTTATTGATAATAAACTAAAAATATTATCAATAAATTAACGAACAATGAATAACAAATATGGAGAGACAATGAAGTCTACAAAAATTATTTCTGCTGCTGTAATGGCATGCAGTATTGCATCGCAAGCTCAATTGCTTGAAAAGTACAGCGCCTTGTCAAAGGAAGAATTGCTGTCGATAGGACAACCTGCTGATCGTATGGATCCGAAAGTTCGCAAGTTTGTGAATGACCACAAGTCCAAAAAGGTGGTTCGTAAGCAGGTTGTTAAATCTGACCTTTTGGGTCGTAAGGGTGCTAGCAAGAGTGCTAGTGTTAAGGATTCTGTGGTTTATATGGTGAATGACGCTGCGTCTGAAAGAATGCGCGTGCGTGTTGGCCGGTTGAATCGCGATATTTTAGACGTGAAAGGCTTCCGCGGTGAAGTGCGTTATGATGAAAAACTGAAAAAAAATGTTTATTCCTTTAATGGGAAAGAAATGAGCGCTTCTGAATATGAAGCGAACGTCAACAAGTGGAAGAAAAATCGTGACAAAAAGGTGAAGAGTTTTTCCTTGCCGGTTGTAAAGAACCTTACGGCGGAAGAAATAGAACGAGAATTTAATTCTTCTGATGATGTCATTATTACGTCCGTTCCTCAAAAGGAAACTTTTTCTGTAACGAATTATAATGGTGCACCGTGGTATACTCCGGATGAAATGTGGAATGCCAATGGCTTGAAAACTTATGGTCATAATGGTGGTTATAATGGACAGAATGTTGGCGTGTACTTCTCGGATGAAGGTTGCGCTAATGCAACATACTTGGGCTCTTCCTACCAGAGTCTAAATTGCTATTATGGTGTGCAAAGCCATGCGACAGGTGTAGCTCATGTTCTTCATTCTACTGCTCCTAATGCAAAATTGTATAGCATTGATTGGGAAGACGCTAGTGGCAATAATGCATATATGGTAGAAAATCCTGCTTCGTATAGCCCTCAAATTATGGTTGGTTCTCATTCTTGGGGCTATTATACGGGGGATAACGCGTATACGATTGATGATGCGCTTTTAGACCAGTATGTTTATAGCTTTCGAGTGTCTGAATTCGTTGCTGCTGGAAATAAAAAAGCTTCATATGCTGATTATTGGGTAACAGCTATGGGTCGAGGGATAAATTCGATTACTGTTGGTGCCGCTCGGCTTGATAAGCAACATTATGGATCAAAATATGGCTACGTACTCACGGATTATTCGCTATATAAGAATCCCGATATGAATGGTCATGGTGATGGTACTGCGAAACCGGAAGTTGTTAATTTTACCAATTTCTGGCTTCGAAATAGTGGTAGCCCACAGTATTTCGATGGAACGAGTGCTGCAACACCGTTTTCAGCAGGTATGGCTGCGGTGTTGATGTCTCAGCGTTCTGAATTTAAATGGAATCCGGAACTTGTGAAGGCTCAGTTTATTGCTGCTGAAGGTCTTGAAGTCGTGAATGCAGATGATATTGATTACGACGATGCAAGATTTACTGCTCATATTCCTTCGTATAAATTATTTACAGAGTCTCGAAGCCATATTTTGTCTTGGCCGGGCATAACGCAATATGAAATCTTCGGAACAAACAATAATGGCAATGATGCTTATTATACTGTAACTGAAAATGTTCAGAAAGGAAAACGCTATAGGGCTGTTATTGCTTGGATGGTTCCTCCTGCACCATTGTTCTATGATCATGTTATGCCTCATGATTTTGATTTGGCTGTCTATGGAGCCGGTTTGGGGTACAGAGGTCTTCAGTCTCAAAGCTTGATGAATAACTTTGAAGTTATTGATTTTGTTGCAAAGGAGACTGGAACCGCAAATGTACGAATTATTAACTATAGAAATGATTATTCGACGGCTCCTCTTTATTTGGCCTATTGCTTTGTGCGTGTTGACTAACGCTTAGCGCAAAGTCATTCTGATGTTGAGGTGCTCTCGGCAGTTTTGTCGAGGGCATCTTTCTTAAGTAGAAAGGGGAATTTTCATGTTATGACGGCATAAAAGCCGTACAAATTACCGAAAAATTGCTAATTTCGCACAAATTGCGGGAAAATCCCATATTGTAGGTGGTTTTGCGGTATGCGAATTCAGTATTTTATGGGGCACCTGTATAGAAGAATATTGTGTTTTTTGAAGGTATAAAACGCTTGTGGCCGGTGGCGACTGTCGCCCTTGCCGTAGGAATCGCCTGGTCCCAGAGCGACTCTGTTTCGGTTGTGTCTGCTAGCGATGCTGAATCTGCTCCTGATCCGGCAGAGACCGAATGGCAGCCGACTTACCAGTACATTTCGCTTCCACCTTCTGTAACGCCTTTGAACGGCTTGTTGCCGTTTGGTGGCATTGGTGCTTCGCCGCGTTTGATGAGTACCAGCAAGGGGCAGATCTTTAGTCACGATATCGATGTGTCGACCCGTGAAATGGACGTGAGCGAAAAGCGTGTGAACTCCGTTTCGCGCGATACCACCACTTTGTGGACGGCGCATTACCCTGAACTTGCGGATTACGTGTCGGACATGTACAGTATTGGCCAGAAGAGCCTGTGGCTGAACGATTTGGTCGGTAAGGCGAACGACGGTTACGAGACCCCTGAAGTGGGTTCGGTGTTCGACATTACGATTCCGGTGACGATGCCTGCGTGGATGCGCGACTTTGGCCTCGACAAGCCGAAGCTGATGCTCCAGGGTACCATGGATATCCGCTTGAAGGGCTACGGCGAAAAGGACGATGCCGAAGGTAGTACCAACACGAGCCTGTGGCCGAGCCCGACTCTGAATTACACGCCGAACTTCATGGTGAAGGGTAAAATCGGTCCTTATATCACGGTTGAAATCAACAACGTGGAAGAAGGCCTCGGCGCCCGCAATCAGGTACGCGTGGTTTACGAAGAATCTTACAAGGACGAATTCGAAGATTACATTCTGCAGCGCGTAGAAGCCGGTACCACGAACCTCGCTTTGACGGGTACGGAACTTACGGGTTATTCCGAGAACCACCAGGGGCTGTTCGGTATCAAGGCCGACTGGAAGTTGGGCGACTGGAGGCTCACGACCATTGCTTCGCAGGACGGTGGCGACCAGGAAGAATACAGCCTTAAGGCGAGTGAAACGGTTTCGGAATTCCAGATTCTGGATAAGCAGTTTGTCTCTTACCGCTATTACTTCTTGAATTACGATGCCAGGGACAAGTATGTGCGCGAAGTGACGAATTCGGGCAGAAAGGCTTCGACTTATAACGCAACGAGTTTGAAACTTTACAAGCGCGGCGCGACCAATGCCAAGACCGGCGTGATTGACAATGTGTATGTCAAGTACGTGACGCCTAGCGGAAAACCCGTTACCAAGCTGGTGGAACGCTTGACTGAAATTCCAGGTACCGACTTTAGCTACGACCAAAAGATGGGCGTGGTGAAGGTGAATGGCGTAAGCCGCAATACCTTGCTTGCTGCCAGCTGGTCTGAAGATCGCGGCGGAAAGTCTTCGGTGAAAGATGGCGATACCATTACGCTTATCCAGTGGGATGCGACCCTTTCGGAACTCACGGACATCGACAAGTTGATGCTGCGTAATGTGTACTCCATCGGTATTTCGGACGCTAGTTCTTCTAACTTCGTGTTGCGCATGAAGAACAAGTCCGGCATTTCGGGCGACTTCCTCAAGAAGCTTGGCTTGGTGGATACGACGACGGGGACTCCGCTGGTGAACGACGCTACTATTTTCAAGAAGGATGGTGCAGGCAACTATACGGGCGAAATGTGGCTCCCTTGTAAAAAGACTTCGGACCCGATTTACTCTGGCAAGAGCAATGCCGAAGAACTCGCCAAACAGAACTGTTTGGAACCCTTGCGTAACTTGGATTCTACCACGGCTATGGCACAGCTCTATACGCTGCCAGTCTATAACCTTTCTCGCTATACGAATCGATTCTACTTCGAATCGGTGGGTAAGCGCCGCAGTTCTACCATTAGCGTGCGTGACCCCAGTTCCAGCTATTCCGTGAGTGGCAGTTCCTGTATGGATATTTCGCCGGGAACCGAAAAGGTGACGGCGGGCTCTACGACCCTTATTCGCGGTACCGACTACGAAGTCAACTATGAACTCGGCCAGATTGAACTTTTGAGTGAACGCGCCCTTGACCCGAACAAGGAAATCAAGGTCAGCTACGAATGCGAACCCCTGTTCGAAATCGACAACAAACTGTTACTTGGTGCCCGCGCGGAACTCCCGCTGGACTTGTACGGCATGGGCGCCGGTTCCGTATTCGGCATTACTGCTTTGTACAAGAGCCAGAGCACGACCGCCCAGACTCCGACGCTTGGAAACGAACCGTATTCCAGTGTGCTGTGGGGCATGAACCTCCGCCTGCAGGATACCGTGCCTGCTCTCACGGAACTGGTGAACTTGATTCCGGGCATTAACACCACGGCCCAGTCGAGTTGGCGCTATGAAGCTGAATTTGCGGCAAGCCGCCACAATGCGAACACGAGCGATGATCAGTCTGCCTTTGTGGAAGATTTTGAAGCGACAACGTCTGGCTTGACTTATCCTCTTTCTCGTCTTTCCTGGTACCAGGCGTCGCCTCCGGGCGGTGTAGAATCGGATCGTTCTACTTTTATTGAAAAGCTAGACTATAAGCACCAGGGTGAATTCATTTGGCACAGCAACAATACGGAACTGTACAAGAATATCTACACGCCGGTGGGTAACTCCGATGTGGATAACCAGCACTTGACCGTTTTGAAGATGACTCTCCGCGCAAATGACAACCTGGCCGGAAATTCCTGGGGTGGCATTATGCGCCCGAATAGCAGCTACTACCAGGACTTGAGCGACATGAAGTACATCGAGGTGGTTGCCCGTGGTAACGTAGGCTCCCTGTACCTTGATCTCGGTTTGGTGAGCGAAGACCTTTCCATTAACGGTTGGTCGCCTAATGGTTACTATAACGGTGAAAATGATATCGGTACGACGACTGCCTTGCACGACAAGGGTCTTGATGGTTTGAGCGGAACCGACGAATTCGATACGGTGTGGGACTGCCGCACGAATCCTTGTAAGGGTATGGAGCACAGTATCAGAATGGGGAACGTGGATGCTTCCACGAATGATATTTCTCGCGACAACTACGACGATGACCTGGAAGACGAAAGCGATCCGCCTAAGCAGATGAACGGTACCGAAAATAACGCCGGTGAACGAACCTACGATACCGAAGATATTAACAGGAACGGCTCTTTGGATAAGGACATCAGCTTTGTCCGTTACCGCGTTGATTTGTCTGACACCAACAAAATGAATTTTGAGGAACTGAGAAACGGCTGGCGCAAGTGGCGTATACCTTTGAACCAGTTCGATACCATTGTTTCTTCAACAGGAAGCGACTACCTGACTATTCTTGCGGAAGCCCAGTTCAGCAGGCTCTGGCTTGGTAAGTTGAATAACGGCGTCTCCGAAGCCAAGGTGCAAATTGTGAACCTTGCCGTGGTGGGTAACGCTTGGGAAGAAACGACCGTGGCTGATTTTTACCAGACTTCTTCTACCGAACATTCCCAGATTGTTGAAGTGAACGGCGTGGAAATGAAGGTGTCCGAAAATGTGACGTCCCGTGATACCAGCTACATTAGCGTGAAGACGATTAACAATCGCGAAGATGCGAATAAGTATCACAAGTCGCCCAATACCCGCACCGAAAGAGATTCGGATTCCAACGCTCCCCTTAAGGAAACCGCATTGGTGCTGGATTACCACAATATTAGTCCGGGTCAGGAAGTGGGTGTTACCCGTATTTTTGAAACCGACGTGAAGGACTTCTCGAATTACCGCTCCCTCAAAATGGAAATCCATTATAAGGCGAAGGATGGCGTGACCGATGTGCCGGTGCGTTTTGCCATTCAGTTCGGTGAGGGTTCCCTTGAAGGCTCCAACGATTACTACGAATGGAGCTTCCGCCCGGTTAACTACTCCTGCAACAAGGGTAACGGTGAACGCGAATCGGATTGCCATGAACGCAACTGGCTCGATAACGCCTTCGCCATGGATGTCGCTGACTTTACGGACTTGAAGCGTGGACGCCGTCCGCCTTACCTGAATGCGGTCGTTAAGGATCTTGGCGGTGACCGCGATGAAAAGATTCGCTTGGTGGGTAATCCCTCGATTACCAGCATTGACTGGATGCGCTTTGTGATTATCGCCGACTCCAGTGCTTCTGAAGCAGATTTGGATTCCGGTACCTTCTGGCTAGACGACCTCCGCCTTTCGGACATGGATACCGAATGGGGCTATGCTGCCCGTACGGGTGGCCAGGTGAACTTCGCCGATTTTATCTCGCTTTCCGGTACGATTCGCTATCAGGACGGAAACTTCGCCACACTTTCGACATCTAACGGGTCGCCGAAGCCGAAAACTTCTGTAGCAGCCTCCCAGCTCGATGTGGCGGGTGACTTCACTATGAACTTGAACAAGTTCCTGAATGACAGTTCCGGATTCCATATTCCGCTTTCTTTGGGCTACCATAGTTCGACCAAGCGCCCCTACATGAAGCCTACTGACGACATGATGCTCAAGAAGAGCAGTTTCGTGGACCTTACGGGCGACATGTTCCAGAACAAGCTTGCTGTGAATTCCAATAGGGAAGAACAGGAACTTCGCGACGGTGCAGAATCGAAAGGTTACCAGTCCTACACCCGTGACAAGTCTTTTGGTATTAGCTACCGCAAGGATTACCACGCCCACGATTCCAAACTAGGCGAAGTGATGTCGCAAATCTTTTTGGACCGTCCGGCTGTGAGCTTTTCTTACAACGAATCTGAAGGCCGCGCAACCACGTCTGCCGACTCCTCTTATTCGTACCACACGGTGATTGAATATAAGTTGGGTACTTTCAGCAACTTCAAGTTTAGACCGCTCGAAGGACTTTCTAAGTACGAATGGCTGAAACCCATTTCGAAGTCTGAATTTGAACCTTGGCCGCAGACATTCGATCTTACTGTTTTCGACTTGAACTATATCCGTTACGTGAACCAGAACCGCGATCCGGATTATGTGGAGCCTCAGGTCGACAAGATTGTGACCTACACCACGGAATTGAACCACAAGTTGAACATGCGCTGGAATATCTTCTCGTTCCTTACGACGAATTATTCCTTAAACATCAAGCGTGACATGTATGGTGGTGGCGATCGTGAAGCATTCGTGAAGAAGAACTTCTTTACCTCTCGCGATGGTGGCCTGTTCGCTAGCGACTATATCTTTGATTACGACCATACCGACAAGCGTGTGTATATTTCGGGTGACAGTGTCGTCGCCGTTCCTTACGATACGATTCCGAAGGTTTCTGAATCTGGCGACACCTTCGCCATTGACATGCAGAATCCGAATTCCTACGAAATCCGTTACGACACGACGGTGTTCTACAAGGTCGATAGCGTCGGTTCTAGGTCTTACGGCAAGTCTTACGGTATTTTGCGCAACGAACGCGCCCGTTCTCAGCAGTTCAAGATCGGCTTCAACCCGCGCTTGATTCCTTTCTTGCCCTTTAGCGCAAACTTCAGTTCTGACTTTAACCAGCAAAAGACTATCCCCGATGACTTCGACTTTATGGATGAAACATCTGTCGAGAAGAATTATTGGACGATTTCTCAAACCAACCGCTTCGAATTCTCTCCGTCTTTGAAGGTGCTGGATTTGGCCCGCAGTTTTGGCAAGGAAAATCCGGTGGCTACCGCTTTCGATAAGGTCAAGTGGCGTGAAGTCCGCTTTAACTGGACCGCTAGCACCAACACCGTGGGTGAAAACTTTACGTTGGCTCAGCTATACGAAGACCAGGGTGTGACTCCGCTACAGTATTACCTGTATGGTCTTGGCTTGGGTAACGGTTACCGCAATCGAGGATTCTATAACATTGTCACGGGCGATATGGGGTTGGATCATCGCGATGATTTTGTGCGCTTTGGCCAGTACAGGAACCGCCATGTCGATACGTTGGTGTATCAGGGTAACTTTAGACATTCCGTGTCCCGTCAGTTCCAGGTTGGTTCCGGCATTACGCTTCCGATTTGGGATATCGGCGTGACGGGTGATTTGCAATGGAAGGAAGACTTCTCGCAGTCTAGAGAATACCCGATGTATATCGATACCACGACGGTGTGGCCAAAGATTGGCATAGGCGTGACGGTGCCGAACTTTGCACAGCGCATTTCGTTCTTGAACCGCTTCCGTAGTGTATCTACCTACCATCGCTTTGACTACGCCTACACCACCACGGTTCATCCGTTCCAGAGTGCCGAAGATTCCTGGTCGCAGAGCATCAATTTCAATCCGCTTATCCGCATTACCTTCTTGCTGCAGAACAATATGCGCATCGAAAACAGCGTGCGTATGAAGATCGAAGATACGGATAGACGCCCGAAGGAAGAAGTCATTGGCATTACCACCTGGCCGGATTCTTCGGGCACGGGTAAGGATACGTCTGATTACTTCTGGGAAACACCGTGGATTCACACGTCGCTGTATAACGACTTTATGTTCAACATTGGTGATGACTTTACCGTTACGTACCCGCTCAAGCTCGATAAGGCCGTCAAGTTCTTCAAGTGGTTCTTTAAGTTCAAGAATTCCATTGATTTGAAGTTCACTGCCGGTTACGACTATAAGAAGACCATTCGTAAGGAATATGACCCTGACGAAGGTTACAACAAGTGGAATAAAGAAAGCGGAACGGATGGCGTGTTCAAACAGTGGTCATTCGATGACGGCTTGTATGGCAACGTGAGAGATACGGTGGCTTATAACCCGAAACTTTCTCTGACAGATCGCACGGTACCGTCGCGTACTCATGAATGGTTTATTCGCCCGAGCGCTGGCTACCAGTTCAACAAGATAGCCTCCATGAGCAGCTACATTGAATACCGTCAGATTCATGAAAAGCTGGATGACGAAACGCCGCACTTGCGCCAGATTCTGCAATTCGAAATTGCACTCATGCTCCGATTTGATTAGTATGACTAAGAAACGTGTAGCAGTCGGCATGAGCGGGGGCGTGGATTCGTCGGTGGCGGCACTCCTGCTCTTGGAGCAGGGTTACGACGTTTTCGGCGTGACGCTGCGAGTTTTGCCGCCTCTGGCGAATGGTGCGAACCCTTATGACCCCGAAAAGGACGAAAGCGTTTTACGCGCCCGTGCGGTCGCGAAGAAGCTTGGTATAGAGCATTATGTGGCAGTATGTGACGACGCATTCACGGAGCGGGTGCTTAAACGCTGTCACGGGGATTTTGCAGGGGCGCGTACCCCGAATCCTTGCTGCTACTGCAATCGCTACATCAAGTTCGGCTGGATGCTCGACTTTGCGCTTGAGCACGGCGCAGACTTCCTGTCTACAGGGCATTATGTGAACGTGAAGGAGGTCGGTGGCGTGCGAAGGCTCTTCAAGGGGCGCGATATTGCCAAGGACCAGAGCTATTTTTTGTTCGGTGTGCCCGATTCCGCCATGGCGCGCGTGATGACACCGCTCGGGGGTATGGAAAAGCCCGAGGTCCGCGCGATGGCGGCAAAGCATGGCTTTGAAAACGCGAGCGCAAGCGATAGTCAGGATATTTGCTTTGACATTTACGGCGATGATTATACCGCCTTCTTGCAAGACCGCTTTGGCCCGATGACACGCGCAGGTCGCTTTGTCGATGAAAGTGGCAAGGTGTGGAATACGCATGACGGCTTTCACAAGTACACGGTGGGGCAACGCAAGGGACTTGGCGTTGCGCTGGGTGTCCCTGCATTCGTGCAGAGCGTGAATCCCGAAACGGGCGATATTCTGGTGACCGCCGACAAGTCGGCCGTCTCGGCAAGCGAAGTGCGCATTCAGAACTGCCAGTGGCACGGGGTGAACCCTGCTACAGGTGTTGCCTACGCTGCGGGCGATACGTTTGAATGCGAGGGCATGGTACGTTACCGCCAGCGTCCGACCCATTGCATGGTCAAGATTCTAGAAGATGGCTGCGCACTCGCCAGCTTTGAACAGCCCCAGTTTGCAGTCACCCCTGGCCAGTGCGCCGTATTCTACGACGGCGATATGGTACTTGGCGGCGGCTGGATAGTTCGCTAGGGATTTTCATTGCGGGTGTGGACATTTTCTATGATGAATGTCAACACCCCGGAATAAAAAATAATCGTTTAGAGCCTTGTTAGTGTATTTTTCAGATAACCACCTCCGAAGGAGGAGGTGTTTTGAGGAGTATTATGAAAAAGTTTGGATTTAAGGCATTAAGCGGAGCTTTGTTACTCGGTGGAGTCGTTTCCGCGTTTGCTGCCCCGGGACTCACCGTGAGCGGCACCGATCTCATGTACAACGGCAAGAAGATTTTCTTCTCGGGTACGAATCTCGCCTGGAGCGACTACAACTCCGACGTGGGCGATTCCCCGCTGAACGAAAACGCCTGGCGCAAGGCTGTGGAAGGTACCCGTGCCGCAGGCGGCAATGCCATTCGCTGGTGGCTTTTCAACAACATGAGCCAAAGTCCCGAAATCGATCAGAGCACGCATCTGGTTTCGGGCCTCAAGGCAAATACCATCGCCAACATGAAGAAGGCTTTGGACATTGCCGAAGAATACGGCGTGATGGTTTCGATGTGCCTTTTCAGCCATAACCTGATGGAACCGAATCAGTGGGGCCTTTACGACGAAAAACTGGACATTACCGCGAATACGCAGCTTTTCGAAGATGCTGGTACCAGGGCCTTTATCGACAATGCGCTTGTTCCGGTGGTAAAGGCTATCGGTAACCACAATGCGCTCATGACCTGGGAAGTGTTCAACGAACCCGAAGGCATGACAAGCGTGGGCTGGACGACCAAAAAGTTAGACAAGGCCGTGCTGCAAAAGTTCACGAACAAGATTGCGGCGGCAATCCATACCACAAACCCGGAACTGCTCGTTTCTACGGGTAGCGTGAATATTCAGTATCAGAGCTGGTGGAACGATTCCGAACTCATTGCTGCCGGTGGCGAAGCGAACGGTACGCTCGACTTTTTCCAGACGCATTACTATCCGTACTACCAGAACGATGCCGTGTCTCCGTTCGTGAATACGGCAGCCCAGATGGCAACGACGTACAAGTACGACAACAAGCCCATGATTATCGGTGAATTCCCGGCAAGCGGCTGGAAGGGCGATACTTATACTACAAGCATGGCTGCCAAGACCCAGATTTCGACCGAAGAATGCTACCGCAAGGCCTTTGACGGTGGCTACGCAGGCGCACTTGCCTGGCAGTACATTGGCGACAAGACCGAATCGAACTTTGGCGGTTACACCTATACCATTGACCCCGCTCTCGATGCCATGAAGGCCCTTGCCGCTACCGAAGAAGCGAGCATCAAGATCAAGGATGTCGCCATCAGCCAAGAAGGCGGTGACGGCAAGATGGCGGTGACTTACGGCGGCGACAATGCCCAGATTGAATACCAGAAGACTTGGGACCTGAGCAAGGCCAATACGTTTACGTTCGAGGTTACTAATAAGAGCGAAAGCGATGCACAACTGAACTTGATTTTCAAGCTGACGGATGCGTGGACATGGACCGAGGTGGAAGGCCCCTGCGAAGTAGCCGCGGGCCAGTCCAAGACTTGTTCGTTCGATATTTCCAGCTACGCCGACCGTAACAAGACCTTGAGCGTCGTTATCGCAAACTATGCCGCAGGCTATACCGGTACTATCCTTTACGACAACTTCAAGGCGGACGACCAGGTTCTCTGGGACTTTAACGAAGACAAGTACGACGCCTTCAGTCGCGGCTTCGAAAACACCGAAGAGATGATTCCCGAAATCAAGATTGTCTTCGGAGATCCTTCGGGAATTTGCATGCGCCCGCAAGTTGCAGGTGCCAAGGCTCTGCGAGTAAGTGGTAACATGCTTAGTCTTTCGATGGGCCGCACACAAGGCGTGACAGCGGAACTCTTCGATGTCACGGGCCACAAGGTTGTAACGCTTCACAAGGGTACGCTTTCTGCAGGCACGCACCAGTTCAAGGTGAATGCGGCTGCGGGTACATACTTTGTGAAGGTCGCAGGCCAGGGAATCAACCTGACTCAGAAAGTGATGCTGAAATAAGAATTATAAACACGAAGTCGTTTACTTTAAGGCTTTATCCTTTGAGATAAGGCCTTTTTTGTATAACCGAAAACCACCTGCTAGGCAGGTGGTTCTAAAGAAGCTTTAGCGGTACTGAAAAAAATCCTTTGGTTATAATTGAGATGCGGCCTG